>DATGMQ010000077.1:0-130514 GCA_035293545.1 Alloacidobacterium sp.
AAGCCGAGGTTGTCACTACCGTTGTTTTTCTCGACGATTTCATGAGCGAGCCGGACCAGCGTCCGCTCAATTTCAGAAGCGGACATGATGCGGCCTTTTTCGCGAAGCACCGGCTTGGAGATGGTCTCTATATCTGTCATAAGGCTCTTTGCGGGATGATACGAGGCGCGGGCGTTGCCCGGCAAGCCGTCTTAAGAATGGGTAGTGGTCAATTTAAATCTATAGGGTCGCTGCGCAGCAATGGCATCATACCAAAATTCCCAAACGGTCAGCAAAAAGGACTTCGCGCAAATTCGCTTCACATCGCAGAATATCCACGGTTGAGCCATTAAACCAAAAGAGAAGAACAATGCGGCCTGTAGCTTTGGCAAGACTTGGCGGATATAGATATAAAGGTGCAAGCCGTGCCGGTCAAGAATCGCCGCGACGGTGCCACAAGACGCAGCGCGCCACCTTCAGTTGAGTATCGATCAGCAAGACCCGATAACAAAAAGCACGATAAGCAACAAAAGTCCCGTCGTCCTGACGTGCGCTGAAGACAGCACTTTCAGAATCACGACATCGTTTACCGTGTGCTGTTCAATATGTTTGCTTAGATAGGAGCGGGACAGAAGCAATAGGCCCAAAGCAGCCGTAGCAACCGCCAGCAACATAAAGAACAGAAAAAGATGCTCTGTGGCTTGCCAGTGTGCATATTTTCTAAATCCGGAAAATATCCCAGCCAGCCAAATACAAGTCAGCGCCCAGCAGGAAATGGACTTGTAAAACGGGGCCAAGTCATTTTCTACGCCGAAGAGCCAAGTTGAGATGCGGGTGTCCATCGATTGGTCCATTTTTACTCCTCACAATACATAGCATAGGCAAGGCCACAGATTGCCGCAATCAGCTCAAAGCCAAACAGCGCAGAGGTTATGCCGAACGCTTCGATGAAATTGCAGTCCCCCTTCGGGGCTACATAAAACATTATTTGTTTCATTGAGGAAAGCGGATGATAAGAAGACCACACTACACGTGGAGTTCCCAACATGCCAATGGTCCCGGTTTGCTGCATCGACGACAGGGTCGAAATAAATCAAAACCCATCTGTTTCAGCGTTGTGTACGTTACAGATCGCATAGGCCCAGTAGGATTAAATAGGGTGTCCAGCTCATTCTCATCTACGGGAGGGCCGCCAAGCGCCACCATCTGATCTTCTATCGCAGTCATTTGCGCTGACGATATCGCAAAGTCGTTAAAAGCGGTTGGATTAGCAGCGATGTATCTATCGACCGCATCAGCCACGCCAACGTCTTTCAACACGCCAACGTAGGTCGTCAAAGCGCTCACAAGGTTATTCATTGTTTGGGGTGAAACGGATCCCTTGCTCAGATCTTGCGCCTACCCGGCGGCAGCGCTTTGCACATTATTGATGATCGTTGCCGGTACGCGCGCTTGATATTCTGCAATCGCCTGCTCTGCATTTGCAGTTTGCGCAATCGCAACTGGCGATTGTAGTGGAAGTAAAAAGCAAAAAATCGCAACCAAAAAAACTGGCTATTGCCCCATGTGTACAATGCTTAACATTCACTTTTCATACCTCGATCTATGAAGTAATCTAACCTCAAGTTAAAGCACTTATTTTGACGACTAAACATCCTATCTGTCTGTTAGGGGCATTTCAATCTAAATAATCAGAATGTTACCTAAGTTATGTGCTCCCGTTTTAGCTGCCAGCAAACCGCACATCGCCAATGGTTAGGATAAGCGCAGTAAATTTGCAAAAAAGGCGCTCTCCTAACCCATATCTGAACAGTCGTCGAAATTGGATCCGTTAACTAAGAATGAAGAGTGAGTCGGCGGCGGCTGCCCAGCACTCGCGCACCTAGCGCACCGCCGACGGAGGAGAATGCCACCATCATGAGCGCAGCAAAGGCGGACATGAACAGCACTATCGCGGCATGTCCGTCGGGCGAACGCCAGAACTGGATAAACCAGGGAATCTGCTGCGCGGCTTCAGGGTTCTGGCGGACCATCTGTTCGGTCATCTGCTGGGTCAGGGCGATGAGTCTCTGATCGATGGACGCGCCATGATGCAGGCCGTAGCGTTCAACGACCATGCTTATGCCGTCTACCAGGGTAGAGAGAAAAGCGGCGAGCACGCCTACCAGCATGCCGATGCGCCAGCCGCTGCCGGGCTGAACGAGAAATGACGTTTTGCGCTGATACAGCGCGATGGCGCAGAAGCCGCCTGCGAGCACCCAGATGATCCCGAAATCGAGCAGCGAGCTGAGCGCGCCAACGGGCACTGCTACAAGCAAGGCAGCCTGCACTGCCGGACGCCAGGAGATGAGCTGATTTGCCCGGAAACCTGAGCCGTTTCCGTTTGATTGCAAAGGAGCCTGTTCATCGCCTGCTTCCAAGCGCAGTTGCGGCGCTCCGCAATGCGGGCAGAAAAGCTCGGGCGAAGCAAGAGTCGCGCCGCAGCGATGGCAAGCCAGGTCCATATCTTTGACCCTACCGCACCGCAGATGGGAACGCAACGATGAGCAAATGTTACTGGCTTTCGGAAGAGTCGCTGGTGTCCACGTCTTCCGGAAGTTGCAGCTCAACCAGCGTAAATTTCGTTTTGTTGTTATCGGCTTTTTTGAATCCGACAATGTGCTGATGGTGCTTTGAACCCGCGCGCAGGTTGATGTCTTCACCTTCATTTACATGGACATTCTTATTGTGGTCTCCGCAGGTAAGGCCTTCGCGGGTTGCTGTGGGTGTACCGACAGGGGTGTCGTGATTGCACTCGATGACGTCGCCATAGCGGCCCAAAGCCTTGCGGTAGTAAGCCATGACCTGGTCCTGCGCGTCGGAGGTCTGGTAATTGATGACCTTCACGCGCAGCTGCCATTTGCCGAAGCCCATATGGATGTCTGCGGCTTTATCGTTGTCGTGGTCCGGCACAACCTGCGCTCCGGGATACACCGGAAGGCCGACATCGGCGGCGGTCATGTCATTGGTTTTTACATGCAGTCCGCCCATCGGCGTCTCAATCTTTACATTCTTGTCCTGACCGTCTTTGGATTTGTCCACCTGAATGCGACAGCCGGAGACCACCACCATAGAAAGCGCAATGAAAGCCAGAACGGAGCGGCTCATCCCTGTTGTTCTCCCCTGGAAAATTCATACGCTTCTGCCGGGGATTATGTTCCGGAACGAGGGTGCTGATTGTTGCGATTTTTCTTGACTTATCTGCCTAGCCCATACAAGATATAGGACGGCTGCTATACAGGCTTCTATTTGTAGGGGAAGCCGGACGCATTCCAAGAGGACCTACTTAGGGAGGGGTTCTCAACGGAGGCAAGAATTGTGGGATGCAGTCATCATCATGGGTGATTCGGAGGCTTCCAGCGCGAAGCCTCTTTTTGTTTACGGCCGACAACGCCAATTCGAAGTCCGAGCACGCTGGTTGCGACCGACTTCTCTTCACCGCATCTTAATGAGGCAATGGCCAGAGGATGAGATTCTCTGAACAGGAGGAGAGCTGCTACTCATGTCTGACAGTCCTGCCAGCCTTTTCGCTCCGCTGGAGCTTGGGAATATCACGTTGCCGAACCGTATTGTTGTCTCTCCTATGTGTCAGTATTCGTCAGAAGACGGCTTCGCCAATGACTGGCATCTGGTTCATCTTGGCAGCCGCGCGGCAGGCGGAGCGGCGCTGGTCTTTACTGAGGCCACGGCAGTTAGTCCGGAGGGACGCATCAGTCCTGAAGACCTGGGGCTTTGGAAAGATGAGCACATTCCCGGCTTGAAGCGTATTGTTGATTTCCTGCATGGACAAGGCGCGTTTGCCGGTATTCAGCTTGCCCACGCCGGACGCAAAGCCAGCATGTCTGCGCCGTGGCTGGGCGAGCATGCTGTGCAAGTCTCGGACGGCGGCTGGGACGATGTGGCGGCGCCCAGCGCGATTGCTTTTGCGCCGCATTACAAGCAGCCGCGTGAGCTGGATGAAGCGGGTATTGACCGCATTGTGGATGCCTTTGGACAGGCGGCGCGGCGCGCTCTGCTGGCCGGCTTCGATGTGATCGAGATTCACGCCGCGCACGGATATCTTCTGCATGAATTTCTGAGCCCATTAAGCAATCGCCGGAGTGATATTTATGGCGGCCCGCTGGAGAACCGGAGCCGTCCCCTGATGAGTGTGGTCGATGCCGTGCGCGAGTGGTGGCCGGATGAGAAGCCGCTTTTCGTGCGTATTTCCGCCACAGACTGGGCCGATGGCGGCTGGAACATACAGGAATCCATCGCTCTCGCCGCTCAACTGCGCCTGCGCAGAGTCGATCTGATGGATGTCTCTTCCGGCGGCCTTGTGCCCGGCGTGAAGATCCCTGTCGGTCCGGGATACCAGACGCATTTTTCCGAGCAGATTCGCAGGGAGACAGGAATCCTCACGGGCACCGTGGGGATGATCACCGATCCGGCGCAGGCGGACCACATTCTGCGCACAGGGCAGGCAGACCTGGTCCTGATGGCGCGTGAATTTCTGCGCGATCCCTACTGGGCGCTTCATGCTGCCGATGATCTGGGACAGAAGATTGCGTGGCCCGTACAGTATCTGCGCGCTGCCGGAGCCGGCGCTCCTTCGCGTGAGCCGATTACCGCTGACGAAGCAGAGTCGCTGCGACTTGCATAATAAGAATGTTTCTATTGCAGAAGCATATACGGCGTGGCCTATACTCTTCTTCAATGGCACAGAAACACGCAGCTCCGCGACCTTTACAACGGGGAACTGCAGCCACAGCCATTCCCGACAAGCTGTACTTTCGCATCGGGGAAGTCGCCCGGCTGTGCAAGGTGCAGTCCTATGTGCTTCGCTTCTGGGAATCGGAATTCCCGCAGCTGAAGCCGAACAAGAGCGGCACCGGCCAGCGTCTCTATCGGAAACGCGACGTTGAAATGGCATTGCAGATCAAGCGCCTGCTGCACGAACAGGGTTACACCATCGCAGGCGCACGGCAACTGATGCAGTCCGAGGGACGCGAAGCGCGCCGACCTCATAGTTCCCAGCCTGAATTGCCGCTCAGATCGGAAGGCGTATCCCGCCGCACAGACAAGACGGAGGCGCGTTTGCAGCGGCTGCGAAAAGAACTGAAAGAGTTGCTGGGTATGCTGTCCGTCTCGCCGGTTTCCGTATCCGCCCAGCGCAACGGTAAAAAGAAAGCTCCTGCGGAGCGGCCGAATCTTTTCAGCGAATAAAAATCAGCGTCGCGGCGGAGCGGCGAGTTCCGGTTCAATTGTGCCGCGCGTCATAAAGCGCTCCATGGCCTGCATGGCGCAGCCCTGTCCGCACAGGTGATACATATCGGGGTTGCGGCTCTCGGCCATATTCCAGGGTAGAAGGGTAAAACGCTGCGAAGGCTGGCCCTCATCGAAACATGGGACATCGCCCAGCATCACCATCCACCAATGATTGGCTTCGCCCTTCTTTTTTCCGCAAATATCACAGGTAAATGAAACGTCCCATACCATGCGCAAGCTCTCCCAAGAACTGCTGTAGAGATACAGTACCCCAGAATTAGCGGCATTTTGCGTGAAAATTGCGCGGGAAAAATGTCCTGTTTTGGAGCAATAATGAGCAACGCTGCATCTAAAGGTCGTATGTCCTTTGGTAATACCTCTATGTTGTGCCCTGACTGCTATTCCGACAAATTTCGCCTTTCCAGACTTCGCTTACAGGACATACCTTTATTGATGACTCTTCGTTATCCCATTCGCTGCAAAAACTGCAAAATGCGAATTCATACGTCTTTGCCACAGGCACTGGGAATGATGCGCAGGCGAGAGTCCTCATCCCATCACCAGGTTTCGTCTCAAAAATAAAAGGGCGTGAACGAGGTTCACGCCCTTTTGTTGTTTCCGATATTTTATCGATTTATACGGTGGCCGCTGCCTTGCGAGCCTGCCGGTTTCGCTCCACGCCATCCAGAGCCGACCACAACGCAGATGCGGCGTTTTCGACGGCAAGAAGGGCCTCATCCGCTACTTCCGGCGCCTTCGCCAGTTCCTTTGCGATAAGGCTGCGCCAGACGCCGGCATGCATGACATCGGCAGTCTGGTGGAGGGTAAAGTAGCGTGTCGCAGCAGAGTCCGCTCCGTAGTGCTCCTTCAACCCCGCAGCTTTCTCTTTGGCAATGGCTGGAACACGCGATTCATAAGCATAAAACGCAGCCAGAGCGGCAGCCGGGTTGCCGTCGCGCGCAATCTGTTCAAATGAAGAGATCAGCTGCCGGGTCTCCGGCTGCAAAGAGCGGGACTTAACATCTGATTCATTCGCGCCCATGCCTTTGGCGAAGTCCATCCACAGATCGCTGTGAGCGCGACCATCCGGCGCACCCACGCCTTCTTCGTCAGCCAGATTGGCTGCAATCATGCGTCGTGTTGCTCCATCCTCCAGACGAGCGTGAAGCGCGCTCAGGCAGGAAGGAAACGCGGACACATGATGCCAGTACTCGGCGGCATACTCGCGCAGGTCCTCGCGGGTCAGCTCACCCGCTGTCCATGCGGTGTAGAAAGGGTGCTTCAAAAGGTCGTAGCGCCCGATGCGCTCCTCTGCCTGAACAAAAAAGTCGCTTGCAATAGTTTCCACGGCTTTCTCCTCCAAGCCAGTGTAAAGCCAGTGCCGGTCTGAGATGTTACCGGCACCGAAGATTTTGCTCACTTCTTACGAACCGCTGTCCACCGCCTGTCAGCTTTGCCTTCTAATATGTCCTCTGCCGTTGAAACACGGATCAGCTTCCCCTTACAGGTGCTCATGCTGAAGTTTGGGAAGGCTTCTCCAGGGGATGACCGCGAGAAGAATAATGCCATCGCGATCGGTGAGAGTGATGCTTCAAGAGGACTTTTTGGCTGGGACGCGGTTCATTCAAGCTAATCTGACAGCTTAAGCAGCCGAAGCCGATGGCTCTGATAAACTAAGAAAGCAAAAAGCGGCCGACGTAGCTCAGTTGGTAGAGCAGCCGATTCGTAATCGGCAGGTCACCGGTTCAAGTCCGGTCGTCGGCTCCAGTAAAAATCCTCAGACTGGTATTCACCAATCCTCCACACTTCCCACAGCTATCCACAGTTCTGCACCACTTATGCGCCTTGAATCACCCCTGCCAAAGGCATAGCCTCAACTAAATGAAGTGGCTTTGGCAAGGCCGATCTCCCATGTCAGCGCGGCCTTCTCCGGTTCTCCACAGGCAAAACTCCCAAAAAGGAACATTCGATTACCTATTTGCATCTAAAATACTAGATGTTGTGGTTCTCTCTTGACACACACTACTAACAGAGCTAACTTCACCAATGCAGCTCTAAATCTGTCGAGGTTTCCGGGAAATGACCCTGATCACGCACAGGCAGCGACAGCGATGTTTCGCCCGGTAACCTGAGTTCCCGAGCAGTTCTTTTCCAGACTCGCTTTTTATTTTTTGGGCGCAATGTGCGCCCTTTCCGGTTGCTTTTTTCACGCCGGAAACAACCACACATCCAAAAAGAAGGAGTACCCCATGGCCGAGGCCACCAAGAAGGTCACCAGCTCAACCGCCTCCCCCGCCACCCGCAGCCAGACCGCGTCCGCCCTCAAATTCGACCGCTTCTTCTCGAAGTCCGGAGTTTCTCCCTACGACGAAGTCCAGTGGGAGCTGCGCACCGCCGCCATTACCGATGCCAGCGGCAGGACCATCTTTGAGCAGAAAGACGTGGAAGTGCCCATCGACTGGTCGATGACGGCGACCAACATCGTCGCCAGCAAATATCTGCATGGCCAGATCGGCACCCCCGAGCGCGAAACCGGCGTGCGCCAACTCATCAGCCGCGTCGCCGAAACCATCCGTGATTGGGGTCTCGCCGGTGGCTACTTCGCCACGCCCGAAGACGCTGCCGTCTTCCATGATGAGCTCGCACACCTGCTGGTCACACAGAAGGCCGCCTTCAACTCGCCTGTGTGGTTTAACGTGGGCTGCGACCGCCTGGAGCCGAACTCCGACGCCCAGAACTGGCACTGGAACCAGCACACCTGCGCCGTCGAGTTCTCCGTGACCGGCTACCGCAAGCCGCAATGCTCGGCCTGCTTCATCAACGCTGTCGACGACTCGCTCGACTCCATCCTCACCCTCGCTAAAACCGAAGGCATGCTCTTCAAGTGG
This sequence comes from Alloacidobacterium sp., assembly GCA_035293545.1. Lineage (GTDB taxonomy): Bacteria > Acidobacteriota > Terriglobia > Terriglobales > Acidobacteriaceae > Alloacidobacterium. The sequence continues at coordinate 8,154 of DATGMQ010000077.1, forward strand.
GGGTCGGGCACGGGCACTAACCTGTCTCCCATCCGCGGGTCTATGGAATTGCTCTCAGGCGGCGGCACCGCCTCCGGCCCGCTCAGCTTCATGCGCGGCTTCGATGCTTTCGCGGGAGTCATCAAGTCCGGCGGCAAGACCCGCCGCGCCGCGAAGATGGTCATCCTCAACGTCGACCATCCTGACATCCTCGACTTTGTCGAATGCAAGATGAAGGAAGAGGCCAAGGCCTGGGCGCTGATGCGTGAGGGCTATGACGGCTCTTCGGGCCCCGACAGCGAAGCCTACAGCTCTATCTTCTTCCAGAACGCCAATAACTCCGTCCGCGTTACTGACGAGTTCATGCGCGCCGTGGAAAAAGACGGCGAGTTCACCACCTACACGGTGAAAGACCACAAGCCGGTCAAGACCTACAAGGCGCGCGACATCATGCACAAGATCGCCGAAGCCACCTGGCAGTGCGGCGACCCCGGCATGCAGTATGACTCGACCATCAACCGCTGGCACACCTCGAAGAACACGGCGCGCATCAACGCCTCGAACCCGTGCTCTGAGTACATGTTCCTCGACAACTCGGCCTGCAACCTGTCGAGCTTCAACCTGCTCAAATTCGTAACACCCGCAGGCACATTTGATATCGCCGCTTATCGCCATGCCATCGACGTGATGATTACGGCCATGGAGATCCTCGTCGACAACTCCGGTTATCCGACCGAATCCATTGCGCGCAACTCGCATGACTATCGTCCGCTGGGCCTCGGCTACGCCAACCTCGGCGCGCTGCTTATGGCCTTCGGCCTGCCCTACGACTCCGATGCCGGACGCGACTTCGCCGCCACCCTCACCGCCATCATGTGCGGCGAGGCTTATCTGCAGTCCTCGCGCATCGCGGAAAAGTGCCCCGCGCTCGCCTCCGCCACGCCGCTCACCGCATCGGCCAATCACGAAGGGGGAGCGTGCCCCGGTTTCTACATCAACCGCGAGCCATTCCTCGACGTCATCCGCATGCACCGCGCGGAGGTCAACAAAATCGGCAAGTCAAAAACCAGCGCCGAGCCCTTTGTGGTTCCGGAATTAGACAACCTTATCGCCGCCAGCAAGGACTGCTGGGACAAAGCGCTCGCCCACGGCGAGAAGCACGGCTACCGCAACTCGCAGGTCACCGTCCTCGCGCCCACCGGCACCATCGGCTTCATGATGGACTGCGACACGACCGGCATCGAGCCCGACCTGGCTCTGGTGAAATACAAGAAGCTCGTCGGCGGCGGCATGATCAAGATTGTCAACAATACCGTTCCCGCCGCGCTCTTCAAGCTCGGCTACAACAACGCGCAGGTCGACGCCATCGTCAGCTACATTGACGCAACCGGCACCATTGAAGGCGCACCCGGCATCAAGCCCGAGCACCTCGCCGTGTTTGATTGCTCCTTCAAGCCGGCCAAGGGCACGCGCTCCATTCACTACATGGGGCACGTCAAGATGATGGCCGCCACGCAACCGTTTTTGTCCGGAGCCATCTCGAAGACCGTCAACCTGCCGCACGACTGCACCATCGATGATATTGCGGAGGCGTACCTCGAAAGCTGGCGTCAGGGCCTCAAGGCCGTCGCCATCTACAGAGATGGAAGTAAGGGCGCGCAGCCGCTCAACGTCTCCGACGGCAAAGGCGCAAAGGAAATCAAGCACGAAGCCTCTGCCGCCGACCAGGCCGCCGAGCGTGTTCTCGCGGCCATCGCATCCGGCAAGACCGCGCCGGAAGCCGACGTCAAGACGCTCGAAGCCAAAGTCTCCGAGAAGATCGAGGTCACAGCCCGTCAGGTGCTCGACGCCACCAGTGCATTCACCGCGGCACTGGCTTCCATCACCGCCAACCCCGGCGCACCCGCGCAGGATCTCAACGCACCACCACGAGCCGTGCGTCACCGCCTGCCCGAAGAGCGCGCCTCGCTCACCCACAAGTTCGGTATCGCCGGACATGAGGGCTACATCACCGTCGGCCTCTACCCTAACGGGCAGCCCGGCGAAATCTTCATCAAGATGGCCAAGGAAGGCTCGACCGTCTCGGGGCTCATGGACAGCTTTGCTACCGCAACATCATTGGCCCTGCAGCACGGAGTGCCGCTCAAAGTCCTGTGCGAAAAGTTCGCGCACTCGCGCTTTGAGCCCTCCGGCTGGACCGGCAACGAGGACATCGGCTTCGCCAAGTCCATCATGGATTACATCTTCCGCTGGCTCCAGCTGCGCTTCCTCTCCGGCCAGCAGCTCTCGCTCTTCGCCGGACTGGCCGCTCCAGCCGACGCGAGCGCCGCTCCAACTACACCTTCTCAAGATGCCATCCTGAGCGGAGCGAAGGATTTGCTTTCCTCGTCCGAGCAGCACACGGTGCGAGGCATGGGATACACCAGCGCCCCGCAAGGCGGAATCCTCTCCGATCTCTCTGCCAGCACAGAAAAGAGCGAACTCCACATGGAAGACCGCGGCATCACCGGGGTCCCCGGCGCTCGACCGAGCGTTGGGGTGGTTTACCACGCCGCCGACGCCATGAAGGACCTCTACGACATGGGCGACGCCCCCAGCTGCCACACCTGCGGAGCCATCATGGTCCGCAACGGGAGCTGCTACCGCTGCATGTCCTGCGGAAGCACCAGCGGCTGCAGTTAGAAGGCAAAAGCAATGCCTCCGGCGGCGGACTAGCCGTCCGGGGGAAACGAAAAAGCCCCGGTTTTTACTGGGGCTTTTTCATTTCTCGATACGCAAGCTCGCGATGCTCCAAGCTTCGCCTCTGCGCTCTCCCACGATGTCATCCTGAGCGGAGCACCGAAGGCGCGTAGTCGAAGAATCCGCGCGAACAGAGTTCGTGCGAATCGTTGCGAGAGCAACGACCGCCTTTGCCTTTCACCTACAAGCCTGGTGGGCGATGGGATGCAGGGTTTAGAGAAAAGCCTTCCGCATTTCTTCTATCACGGTACGAATCCGTTTGATATTTTCGATCAGTGGCTCTTTATCCCGTGCGGAACGATACATTTCGCCCAACTCTCTTAGTGATGATGTCCGGAAAATTGGAGAGGCATCAATATTTTGTAAGATTGCGAACATCGCCTCCTGGCCTACGCCCGTGCGCGAAGGCCGGTAGGGAAGGTCTGAATGATTCAATCTGTATAGATAGCCATGAAGCTGCTCAAGATTTTTTCGGAACAGATCGACAGCCTTTTCTTTGTCAGCACGCTTCCATGGCCATTGCCGGACTGTTGTCGCCTTTTTTTCGAAGAGTTCGAGGTACAGCTCTAATCCTGTCGTTGCATCGATCAGTTTTGTACGCAGCTTATCAATGTGAAGGTAATCGTCGATCCTTTGCTTCAGTGCCTGAGTTGCTGCTGGATCGTCTGGACAGTTGACCGTTTGCTCGATAATTTCGTCATATTCTTTTTCCAGTCCCTCAATGGCATCCTTGCAAGCCTCGAGAAAACTCGCACATCGGTCCACCTGTGTTCTCTCTTTGATCTTAGCTTCGCGAAGAGACTCTTCGACTCTAACGAGTGCGACATCAATAGCCTTTTTGCCTAAGTACGTGGTCGCTGGGTCCATCAAATTGACCTCCTCTGAGAAAAGAGAGACGACATAGTGACTGAAATACCCCCGCATGCCCTTCGACAATTGTGGTCACTTAGCGTTGAGCGTTACAAGAATCGCCCGAAAACAATTTCGGGTCGCACGCTAATTCCTCTCCAAAAAGCGTTTGATATCGGCCTCGCAAAGCGAGGCCAGGGTAGAAGCACCGGCCTTCAGGCCGGTGAATACGCTGCACCACAAAAGGCCCTGAGCCCTGAAAAGGACCTCTCCGTAAGTCATTGAAAATACGCAGACAGCCCCATCTCCGAGAGGGGAGGGGTCCAGCGGAGATGGCAGAAAGTCACCTCTTGCAAATGTCGGCACGTCCGTCATGGCCGAAGAAATGCGGCGCCATGGCATCCACGACACTGCTGCTGCTTTTATCTCCAGGCCCACAACTCTCCGGAACATCTATTGCCACCGTGCTGTCGCAGGACACCACCATCCCTGTCCAGATGACAAATCTTTAGGGCGAGCTTTTATTTGCCGGGTAAACTCGCCCCTAATCCCTCCCGTCTATTTCTTTGCATGGAACAAACAGCAGCGAGTGAGCTGACGCAGTTGGCGCGAGAGCAGGCGGTGCTTGATCTGGCGGACTTTGATGAGGTGGTGCGGCTGTACCGGCCGCGGGTCTTCCGGTTTCTGCTGGCTTCGCTGCGCGACCGCGATGTGGCCGAGAACCTGACGCAGGACTGCTTTCTGAAGGCGTACATGGGGCGGGGGCACTTTCGCGGCGACTCGAGCCTGAGCACGTGGCTGCTGAAGATTGCCATGAACCTGGTGCGCGACCATCTGCGCAGCAAGCGGATGCGGTTCTGGTCGAAGACGCGGGAGACAGCACTTGATCCGATCGATGTGAGCGACTGGGTTCCGGATGGGCGGAGCTCGCCGGAGGCGGAGCTGCTGGCGCGGACGCAGGTGGCGCATGTGTGGAAGGCGGTGAGCCGGCTTCCGGAAAAGCAGCGCAGCGTATTTGTCCTGCGGTTTGTGGAAGAGATGGAACTGAAAGAGATTGCGGAGTTGACGGGGATGAATCCGAGCACGGTGAAGACGCATTTGTATCGCGCTCTGGCGGCGGTGCGGGAGACGGTGGGAGAGAAGTGAGGATGGTGTTTCGAGTTGCGGTTCCCACCCTTGCTTCGCATGGATGGGGCACCCGTTTCGTGCTGTTGCTGAAAAAAGCAGATTCTTCGCTGCCCTCAGGATGACAAAGCTTATGACATATGCGCGGGACGGGATTAGTGATGGATGGGGATGGTTATGAATACGGAAAAGATGAAATTGGACGAAATATATCCGGAAGGCGATGCGGCAACGAAGCGCGAGCTTGAAATAGTCGCGAATGCGATTGGACAGTTTCGCTCGGCGGTGCATCATGTTGCGACCCGCGAGACGGGGTCGCAGATGGATTGGGGATTTGAGAGGGCATTGAAACGGCGCCGCACTGCGCAGCGGCGGCTGGTGCTGGAGTGGGCGGTAGCAGCGGTGCTTTGTGTGGCAGCTCTGGTTCCGGCGGTGAGCTTCTACCGGCATGCGGCGACGTTGAAGGCCGAGCAGCAGGCGCAGATGCTGAAACAGCGCGAGGCGGATGCGGCCTTGCTGGATCAAGTGTCGAGTGAGATTTCAGAAGCGGTGCCGGATGCGATGCGTCCGCTGGTAGAGGTCGATGTGGCATATACGAATGCCCAACAAAAGGGGGAGAACAGTGGAAGGAATGAATAAGTATCTAGGATTGGCTCTGCTTGCCGGAGCGGGTCTGGCGGGGGCGATTGGCAGGCAGGCAGCCAGTGCCCAGGAACTGGTGCTGCAGCCGCCTCCGATGGAGCGGGCATTTGGCGGACGCATGATGCATGGGCGCTGGTGGGACGATCCGAAAGTGGCACAGCAGGTCGGGCTGACTGCCGATCAACAGAAGAAAATGGACGATATCTTTCAGCAGAACCGGCTGAAACTGATCGATCTGAGCGCGGCGCTGCAGAAGCAGGAACTGATTATGCAGCCGCTGATGGAGTCTGAGCAGCCGGATGAGGGGAAGATTCTGGCACAGATTGATGCGGTGGCGCAGGCCCGCGCGGAGCTGGAGAAGAACAATGCGCGGATGCTGCTGGGCATTCGCAAGGTACTGACGCCTGACCAGTGGAAGAAAGTAAAAGAGCTGCCAGGAGAGAGGCGGGTATTTGTGCAGCGGTTCCATCGTGACGAGCGGGGCGATGATGGTCCTGCTCCACCCCCTGCTCCGAAGGGCGGTGCCGGCGAGCCCGGGCCTCAGCCTATGGAGTGAGTATCCTGAGCCCAGGTCTCAGGGCGAGACCTGGGCGGCCCCACCCTTCTGTTCGTTTTCTTTTTCCAAATCTCATGCGCGGGAGACTGCGGATGGCGCCGAAGGCGCGTATGCCTGGACGGCGAGTCCCTTTATAATCGCTGTGCAGATTATGGAGAACTCTACCCACGCTCCGGAGTCTCGCCAGGTGCTGGAGATTACAGACATCATGGCGATTTTGCCGCATCGCTATCCGTTTCTTTTAATTGACCGTGTTGTTGAGATGGAACGGAAGAAGCGGATTGTGGCGATCAAGAATGTGACGATCAACGAGCCTTTTTTTCAGGGGCATTTCCCGGCATATCCGATTATGCCGGGGGTGCTGGTGATTGAGTCGATGGCGCAGGCGGGCGGCGCGCTGCTGCTGACAGAAGTTCCGGACCGCGACAGCAAGCTGATGGTCTTTACCGGAATCGAGCGGGCGAAGTTTCGCCGGCCAGTGGTGCCCGGAGACCAGTTGCGGATTGAAATTAATGTTCTGCAATGGAAAACGCGCGCGGTGCGCATGGAGGGGCTGGCGACGGTGGACGGCAAGCTGGCCTGCGAGGCGACGGTGATGTGCCAGCTGGTTCCGCGGCGCAGGCAGGAGACGCCTACAGATGCGCCAGCGCCGGCGATGGCTGCGGTGACGGAAGAGTGAGTATCCATCCAACGGCGATTGTTGCGCCGGGCGCTGTTATTCCCGAATCCTGCTCTGTTGGGCCATATTGCACTGTCGGCCCGGATGTTGTGCTGGGCGAGCAGTGCGAGCTGGTTTCGCATGTGGTGCTCGACGGGCGGCTTACGGTTGGCGCGCGGAACAAGTTCTATTCTTTTGCCTGTGTGGGTGTGGCGCCGCAGGACCTGAAATATAAGGGCGAGCCTACGGGCGCGGTGCTGGGCGATGACAATGTCATCCGCGAGTGTGTGACCATTTCGCGCGGCACGGCAGGCGGCGGCGGCACGACGCGCGTCGGCAGCGGATGTCTGATTATGGCGTATGCGCATATCGGGCATGACAGCGTGATCGGCGACGGCTGCATCCTGGCGAATGCGGCGACGCTGGCGGGGCATGTAATTGTTGAAGACTACGCGACGGTGGGCGCTCTGAATCAGGTGCATCAGTTCTGCCGGATTGGAAAGTATGCCTATACGGGCGGCGGCACGACGGTGGTGCAGGATGTGCTTCCGTTCTCACTGACCTCGGCGAAACGCGAAACGCATGCCTATGGGCTGAATAAGGTCGGCCTGGAGCGCAAGGGCTTTGATCGCGAGCGGCTGCGAGCCCTGCAGCATGCGTATCGATATCTGCTGGCGGGGAAGATGAATACTTCGCAAGCCCTCGAAAAGCTGAAAAATGAGGGCATTGCTACGGAGGATGTGGCCTATCTGGTGGAATTTATTGTGAGGTCGGAAAGAGGAGCGCACAAGTAAATTAAGGACAAAATGCCGATTTGTTTATGGCATAGTCCACATGGGCGCACTCGACGACAGCGGGGCTGAAAACTCCCTTTATGGCTTCTCTGCACCTCGATCTGGAAACGATCGAGTCTGGAGTGTCTCTGAATGCCCTGAATAACTTTGTGACGGTGTCGGGAATGCAGTTTCGGGATATTTATGAATTTGTGATTCCGGCACGTACGCTCAAGCATCGCAAGGCCCGCAAGGAACACCTCACCGCCGGCGAGTCGGACAAACCGGCGCGGCTGATCCGTATTTTCGACCAACCGCAGGCGTGTTTGGCGATAAGGAAAAGGCACTGCACTGGCTGAACGAACCCAAGCGACGTTTTGAAGGGCGGACTCCGATGCAGATGCTTCGGACAGAGTTGGGCGGTCGCATGGTTGAAGAGATGCCTGGTCAGAACGGGCTGAATACGACGCGCGGTTGGTGAAATTGTAAAACCATTCATTTGCCAGCTGGGATAGGCTGAACAGCGGTCATCGGTTTGATGACGTCATCCAGCAGGGCGGGCGTGTTTTCGACGCGCTGCAGGGTTGGGTACTTCTCGCCATCGTGATAGTTCAGGTCGATGGGGTAGATGTAGGTATCGGATTGGACGAGCAGATGGATAGGCTCGCTGCTGCCTTTGGCTTGTTTGATGGCGTCGTGAAAGACTTCGGGCGAGAAGGTGCGGCCATTCACGCCGATGAGCTTTTCGCCGGGGGCGAGCTTGGCTTCATCAGCGGTTGAATAAACACGTACGTCTGAGATGGTTCCGTCGCGACGGATGTGAAGGCCGAGCGAGAACCAGGCATCGATGCTTCCTGAGAGAGACAACAGTGCACGCTCATAGGCGCTGGGTTTGTCAGTGTAGATGAGCCTGTAGCCGCCGTGTTCGATGCCTGCGAGATTCGCGTGCGGGTTGAGGGTGGTAATTCGCTCATGCAGGAAGCCAGCCCAGTCGTTAGGGACGACTTCATTCAGAGTTTTGACCAGTTCATCGAAGTTGTAGGGCACGACCATGGGACCGGTGTTGCCGCCCTTGCCGAGGAAGAGCACCGCGAAATCATGCAGGGACTTTTTGTTCTGCGTCATCTGACGGATCGTCGTGTCGACGTCGAGCCAGAGCAGCTCGCCTTCATCATAGTAGTCTTGCCCGCGACGCCAGTTGGACCAGGCAGGATTGCCGCCGCGCAGGATGGATGCAGCTATGGCGGTGTCTTCCGTATTGCGCCAGGTGCGGCCGGGGCGATTGTCGTATGTGGCGGCGACGAAGGCAAGTCCTTCGCGGTACTGTTCAGGCGTGACAAAACCGGAACGAGCCGCAAGCACGGTGCCGAGATATTGCGTCATTCCTTCATAGACCCAGAGCAGCTTGCCCTGCATGGGTGTGGCGTAGTCAGGGTTATCGAGTCCCTCGGGGCGGCGGTACTTGCCGTTCCAGGAGTGGGTGAACTCATGCGGCAACAGATCGGCTTCGGCAACGGCATGCTCATCATCGGCGTATCCCTTTTCGCCGACTCCATTGTCTGATGACTGATGGTGCTCGAGGCCTTCGCCACCTGCGTAGTCAGAGAGCGTGAGCAGGAAGTGGTAGCTGTTGTAGTGATGGGAGCTGTACATGGCCGCAGCTTCATGCACCAGGTTGTTGAGCGCAGTGAGAAATTGCGGGCGCAGATCAACATCTTCGGGCGCATCGCCGGCGACGTCGAGGAAGTGCTTCGGCGTGACATCTGGGGCGAGCGGGATTTCCCGGAAGTACTTGCCGGTGAGGACGGGCGAGTCCTCGAGCATCTCGACGCTCAGAGGAGCGAAGTGCGTCGTGTTGCCGTCGGTTCCGGTGGGAGTGAGCGCGGTGCCAACGCCCCATCCGGCGGGGACTTTCACGGAAGGCTGAATCTGGATATCGCGGACGGGGATGCCGGATGGATAAAGGAGGAATTTTTCCCATTCAAGCATGGCCAGCTTGTCGGAGACGCGCGCGGTAACGATGGCATCGACATGGGCCTCGATGGAGGTGACGCCCGGCGGAATAGTCAGGTGGAAGGCGTAGAGGTCCACGTCATCGCGCCGCCACGGGAGAGGCTTGCCGTTCGCGCGGAAGACAATGCCGGTCATCTGGTCAATCGGGCCTGTTGGCCGATGATTGCCGGGGACCCATTTGACCGCGGTGAGCGTGAGCGCTCCGGGCTGGACGGGGATCACGAGGTCCGCATGCCAGAGCTTGCGCGGGGCTTCTGATAAGTCGGCGGTAATGGTAATGGGCCCGGCAGCGAAAGCGGCGAATGTGGCGGCGAGAACAAATGCGGGCAAGAGTAGAGCGCGGCGCGGCGCGGCGGAGAGCCAGGGCATAACGGGAATTCCTCTGTCAAAAGTTATACTAGCTAGAGCGGTGTCTCAAAAACTTATGGCATGAATGATCCTGCGAGACGATATGGTGAATGCGGAGGAAAAGCAGGTCCTTCGCTACGCTCAGGATGACAGTATTTAGGCTGCTAACTTCGGAGACACCTTGCCAGGACTTATCGTGCATCTTGACCATATCTTGAGACAAACCCGTGCAACGGTTGCCGAGCGCAAAAAACAAGTGCCTCTGCGCGAGCTGGAGCAGCGCGCCTCGCGGCATGCGTCTCGCGGATTTGCGCAGGCGCTGCGCAAACGGGCGCTTGAAGGACCGGCAATTATCGCGGAGTTGAAGAAGGCTTCGCCGTCGAAAGGCTTGATCCGAACGGAATTTGATCCTCGCAGTCTTGCGGTTGAGCTGGCAGATGCTGGAGCGACGGCCCTGTCGGTGCTGACGGATGGGCCGTTCTTTCAGGGGAGTCTTACAAACCTCGAAGTTGCGTCTGACGCGGTTACGATTCCATGCCTGCGTAAGGACTTCATGGTAGATGAGTATCAGATTGTGGAAGCGCGGGCGCATGGCGCAGATGCCATTCTGCTGATTGTGGCCGCGCTGACGAATTCTGAGCTGAAGCAGATGCGGGGCGCGGCGCATGGCTATGAGCTGGACGTGCTGTGTGAAGTGCATTCGAAGGAAGAGCTGGCCCGGGCCAAAGATCTGGGCTGCGAAGCGTATGGCGTGAACAATCGCAACCTGAAGACCTTTGAAGTGCGGCTGGAAAACTCATTAGAACTGGCAGAGATGCTGCCTCCCGGCGCGGTACATGTCGCCGAGAGCGGAATTCATACGGCGGAGGACATTCAGCGGCTGCGATCGGCGGGATATCACGCGTTCCTGATTGGCGAGTCGCTGATGCGGCAGTCTTCGCCGGGTGCGGCGCTGGCGCAGCTATTGCAGCCTGCGGCTGCGCGGGTGTAATGCGATGTGGGTAAAAATCTGCGGCAATACGAACCTCGGAGATGCTCTGGCTGCAGCGGAAGCCGGTGCGGATGCAGTGGGCTTTGTGTTTGCGGAAAGTCCGCGGCGCGTAACGGTCGAACAAGTGAAAACGATTACGCCGCATCTGCCGGGAACGCTGGAAAAATTCGGCGTGTTTGTTGACTGGGATTTTGAGCAGATTGCGCGTGTCATTGAAAAAAGCGGGTTGACCGGGGCGCAACTCCATTCGACTCCAGATGCCTCTATGGCAGCGAAGTTGCGTGAGCGCTTTGGGGACGGGCTGAAGATTTTGCGTGTTATTCATTATGGCGGTGATCTGGGCCTGCAATTGAAGGCAGCGCAGGATGATTCAAATGTTGATGCTGTGCTGGTGGATTCGCGCACGGCGATGGTGATTGGCGGTACCGGCATTCAGTTCAACTGGCAGATAGCGCAGCGCAGTTTCCGGGAGTCGCCCCTGCGGCTGGTTGTAGCCGGTGGGCTGAATCCTGAGAACGTGGCCATAGCGATTCATACTCTGTGCCCCTGGGGCGTGGACGTATCGAGCGGCGTGGAATCGGCGCCGGGAAAAAAAGATGTGGCGCGGGTAAAGGCATTTGTACAGGCCGCGAAGGCGGCGACCAGAGAGACCACGGCGGCGCTATAACAACGTAAGCCTGAAAACAGGAGGGCGGGCATGAGCACGGCAACACATTCAGCAACGAGTGCAACAGGGCGCTTCGGCGCATACGGTGGGCGCTATGTGCCGGAGACGCTGATGGCTGCTCTGGAAGAACTGGAGCATGCGTATGCAGAAGCACAGACTGACCCGGTATTTCATGCGGAACTTGACTTGCTGCTGCGCGATTATGCCGGGCGCCCGACGCCGCTCTATTTTGCTTCACGTCTGACGGAACGGCTTGGCGGAGCGAAGATTTATCTGAAGCGCGAAGACCTGCTGCACACAGGCGCGCACAAAATCAACAACTGCATCGGGCAGGGACTGCTGGCGCGGCGCATGGGCAAGAAGCGCATCATTGCCGAGACCGGCGCAGGTCAGCACGGAGTAGCCACGGCGACTGTATGCGCATTGTTCGGCATGGAATGCGTGGTCTACATGGGCGAAGAGGACATGAGGCGGCAGGAGCTGAATGTCTACCGCATGCGTCTGCTGGGGGCGGAGGTGCGCGGGGTCAGCTCGGGATCACGCACGCTGAAAGACGCGATCAACGAGGCGATGCGCGACTGGGTGACGAATGTGCGCACGACACATTATCTGCTGGGCAGCGTGCTGGGAGCGCATCCATATCCGATGATGGTGCGCGATTTTCATCGCGTGATCAGCAAAGAAGCGCGGCAGCAGATTCTGGACAAGGAAGGACGGCTGCCGAATGCAGTCGTTGCCTGCGTGGGCGGGGGATCAAATGCCATTGGCGCGTTTTATGAATTCATCGAGGACAAGGACGTTCGCCTGATCGGCGTAGAAGCAGGCGGCCGTGGCGCAGCGCTGGGCGAGCATGCGGCGCGTTTTCAGGGCGGATCGCCGGGTGTGCTGCAGGGGACATTTTCCTATGTGCTGCAGGATGAAGCAGGGCAGATTGCGCTGACGCATTCTGTTTCGGCGGGACTGGATTATGCTTCCATTGGCCCGGAGCATGCGATGCTGCATGATTCCGGGCGCGCTGAATATACTTCGGCGACGGATGAAGACGCGCTGAAGGCAACTGTAACTCTGGCGCGCACAGAAGGAATTCTGCCGGCGCTTGAAAGTGCGCACGCTGTCGCCGAGTGCATCCGGCTTGCGCCGAAGCTGTCTCGGCATGACATACTAATAGTCAACCTCTCAGGACGCGGCGATAAGGACATGGGCATTCTCTCGCGCGAACTGAAGCTCAAGGGCGCGTAATGCCGATTTGTTTCGACAACAAGCCGGGACTGGTGGTTTACCTGACAGTCGGTGATCCTGATCTGCCGACCACGCGCGAGATTGCGCTGGCCGCGATTGACGCTGGGGCGGATGTGCTGGAACTGGGCGTGCCGTTCAGCGATCCCCTGGCGGACGGCCCGGTGATTCAGCGTGCCAGCGAGCGCGCTGTAAGCAACGGCACAAAGCTCGCGGATGTCCTGGCTTTGGCTGCCGATCTGCACCGAGAGCGACCGAGTGCAGGGTTCGTCATCTTCTCGTATTTCAATCCTGTTTTGCGTTATGGGCTTGAGCGCTTTTGCGCGGCAGCAAAAAAAGCCGGCGTGGATGGCGTGCTGATCACCGACATGATTGTTGAGGAAGCAGGCGAATATCTGGAGCATCTGCGCCTTCATCAGCTTGCCCCCGTTTTTCTCGCGGCGCCCACCAGCCCGGATGAGCGGCTGCAGCGCATCGCGCAGTCGTCGCAGGGATTCGTCTATGCGATTTCGCGCACCGGCATCACCGGCACACAGCAGAAGATGGCTTCTGACGCGCAGGATCTGGTGAAGCGGCTGCGCGCATTTACTGATCTTCCTATCGCGGTCGGCTTCGGCATCTCGAACGCGGAGCATTTTGCGGCTGTAGGTGAATTTGCAGATGCGGCAGTAATCGGCAGCGCGATTGTGGCTTTGATTGAGCAGTCCACGCCTGCGGAAGCGCCGAGTTCCATCGCGCGATTTATCAAGGGTCTGCGCCAACCTGTGGCGCTGGCCCGTTAATTCCGTTTCGATTCCAGGCAATTCAACTCCGGCGCAGGGCATTTTGCAGTCATGCGCTCGATGGAAAGGACTACATGGACATTGCAGACTGGCGGAAGAAGATCGATGCAATTGACCTGCAGATTGTGGCGTTGCTGAGCGAGCGTGCTGTTGCAGCGCAGGCCATCGGCAAGCTGAAAAAAGCCACCGATCTGCCCGTGTACGAGCCAAACCGCGAGCGGCTGATTTTTGAAAGAGTGCGAGCAGCGAACAAAGGGCCCCTGCCCGATATCGAGCTGGTGCACATCTATGAACGCATCATCGATGTGATGCGGGCGCTGCAGTCGGATGAATTGGCCTCACAGAGATCCGCGAAAGAAGCAGGGGAGACAGGAAAGTAATCATGATCGTTGCCATGCTGGAGCATGCATCGGAAGAGCAGATACAACACGTAACCGAGCGAATGCTGGAATTGGGCTTCAAGGTCCACCGCACCACAGGCACAGTCCAGACTATCCTTGCCGGAGTAGGAACTCCGGTAACATTCGACGTGAAAGACTTTCAGGTACTTGACGGCGTTGCTGATGCATACCGTATTTCATCGCCCTACAAACTCGCAGGCCGCGGATTCCGCCCTGAAGGGACCATAATCCGCTTTCCCAATGGAGTAACCGTAGGCGGCAAGGAAGTCGTCGTAATGGCTGGGCCATGTTCGGTCGAAAGCCGAGAGCAGATCTTTTCCGCAGCGGAGAAGGTGAAGGCCGCAGGCGCAAAGTTTCTCCGCGGAGGCGCATTCAAGCCGCGCAGCTCGCCTTATTCGTTTCAAGGCATGGGTCTGGAAGGATTGAAGCTGCTGCGTGAAGTCGGCGACGCAACCGGGCTGCTGATCATCAGCGAAGTGATGGAGATTTCACAGATCGAGCTGATGATGCCGTACGTGGATGTCTTCCAGGTAGGCGCGCGCAACATGCAGAATTTCAATCTGCTGCGTGAGCTGGGGCAGGTGCGTAAGCCGGTGCTGCTGAAGCGGGGCATCGCTGCTACTATCGAAGAACTGCTGCTCTCAGCCGAATACATTCTCTCAGGCGGCAACTATGAGGTAATGCTGTGCGAGCGCGGCATCCGCACCTTTGAAACGTATACTCGCAATACGATGGACATCTCGGCCATTCCGGTGATTAAGAAGCTGTCGCACCTGCCGATTCTTGGCGATCCGTCACATGGAGTGGGTCTTCGCGACAAGGTTCCGGCAATGGCGCGGGCAGCAGTCGCGGCGGGCGCAGACGGGCTGCTGATCGAGGTGCATCCAAATCCGGAGAAGGCGGTTTCCGACGGCGCGCAGACGCTTTTCCCTGAGCAGTTTTCAAAGCTGATGCAGGAGCTTCGGGTGATTGCCTCCGCTGTCGAGAGGACCATCGATTAATCATGCCGATTGAGCGTATCGCCATTCTTGGAACAGGACTGATCGGCAGTTCAGTAGGAATGGCGCTGCGCGAAAGCGGCTTTTCCGGGGACATCTTCGGATGGGACCGCGAAGTCGTGCAGGCGGCCATTGCCCTGGGCCGTGAGGCCATTACGGAGATTGCCGACGATCCGCTGACGGCTGCAACGGAGAGCGACGTCGTTCTGCTCAGCGGCCCGGTCTTCAGCATTCTCGAATGGCTTAAGGAACTGGCTCCAGTTCTGAAGCCGGACCAGCTTGTCACAGATGTCGGCAGTGTGAAACGCATTCTCTGTGAGCGCGCCGCGGGCCTGTATAACGAAGCAGGTAAGCCCGGGTTTCTTCCCGGCCACCCGATGGCAGGCAAGGAAGTAAGCGGCTCAGCCAACGGTGATGGTGAAATTTTCCGTGGCGCTGTCTGGTTGTTTACCGAATGCGGCGAGGGTATGTCACCGGGGGCGCGTGCTAAAGCGACAGAATGGCGAAAGTGGGTGCAGAAATTCGGGAGCCGCATTCTTGATCTTGACCCGGTGCGCCACGACGAGCTGTGCGCCTGGGTAAGCCATCTACCTCAATTCGTTTCTACGGCATTGAGCGCGATGCTGGAAGACATGTTTCCGCACGACGAGGACCTGCGCGCTATCGGCGGGCGCGCGTTGCGCGAGATGACGCGGCTTGGAGCAAGTCCTTATTCCATGTGGCGCGACATTGCTCACACAAATACCGAGGCCGTTGCTACGACGTTGCTGGCTCTGGAACAACGGCTGACGCATCTGCGGGAGCATCTGAAGACAGCCGAGCTACGCGACGAATTCGACCTTGCGAATCGGTTCCGGCTGGGCACTCCGCGTAAAAAAGAACCTGCGACGGGCACAATCGAGTAGACTGTCTCTTCTCCATCTACCGAACGTCGAGGTCCTATGAAGAAAGCTCACCTGCTTCCCCTGCTCTGGCTGTGTTTGGTCGCCGCCGCATTTGCCCAGGACAAGCCATCTGCTTCTGAAGAAGATTACGTAAAAGCGCATTACACAAAATACGAATATCGCATTCCGATGCGCGACGGAGTGCATCTGTTCACATCGGTTTACGTCCCGAAGGACACTTCGCAGAGTTATCCCTTTATGATCGACCGCACGCCTTACAGTGTGGCTCCGTATGGCGAAGATCAATACAAGAAGAATCTGGGGCCGTCAGAGGAGTTCGAGAAGGCCGGCTACATCTTTGTCTATCAGGATGTGCGCGGTCGCTATTTGTCCGAAGGCAAATTTGTCGAGATGCATCCGCATATCGATGACAAGAAGTCGCCGCAGGATGTGGATGACAGCTCCGATATGTACGACACGCTGGAATTCCTGCTGAAGCATGTGCCCAACAACAACGGAAAGGCCGGTATCTGGGGCATTTCGTATCCGGGCTTTTATACCTCGGCCAGCATTATCGATTCGCACCCCGCGCTGAAGGCAGCATCTCCACAGGCCCCAATGACGAATCTCTTCATGGGAGATGATGCCTATCATGGGGGCGCTTTCATGCTGGACGCGAACTTCGGCTTCTATACGTTCTTCAAGCCATTCGATGAGCCGTCGCTGCCACCCAAACAGTTTGTGACCTTCGACATGGGCACACCCAGCGCGTATGAGTTTTATCTGCAGGCTGGCCCTACGGAAAATCTGGACAAGAAGTATCTGAAGGGCTCGAATCCGCTCTTCAATGACCAGCTCTATCACACGACATACGACGACTACTGGAAGGCGCGCGATCTTTCGCAGCACATGAAGAATGTGAAATGCGCGGTTCTAGTGGTAGGCGGATGGTTCGACGCCGAAGATTTATCGGGTCCCTACAACACGTTTTACGCGATTAACAAATTCAATCCGCAGACAACGACCACGCTGGTAGAAGGTCCGTGGGTGCATGGAGGATGGGCGCGCAATAACGGCGATCATCTGGGTGACGTTCAGTTCAACGCAAAGACTTCCGAATACTTCCGCAAAAACATTCAGTTTCCGTTTTTCGAGTATTACCTGAAGGGCAAAGGATCGCCCATGCCGAAGGCATACGTCTTCGAGACAGGAACGAATGTGTGGCGCACGTATGATGCGTGGCCTCCGGCCCAGGCAAAACCCAAGATGCTGTACTTCCACGCGGGTGGGAAACTGTCTTTCGATCCCCCTGCGGACAAAGAGGGGTCAGACGAATACGTGAGCGATCCGGCGCATCCGGTTCCCTTTGTTGGATACACAACGGACACAGTGCCTCAACGCTATATGGTCGATGATCAGCGCTTCGCGTCATCACGCCCGGATGTGCTTGTCTACCAGACCGACCCGCTGACGGAAGATGTCACGATTGCAGGACCGATCTCGCCTAAGCTGAAAGTCGTAACCACGGGCACGGATTCAGATTTCGTAGTGAAGCTGATTGATGTATATCCGAATGACTATCCCGACCCCGAAGAAGACACGCACACCGGCAAGCGAGTGATTGATACACCGCCGCTGCGCATGGGCGGGTATCAGCAGTTGCTGCGCGGTGAACCGATGCGGGCGAAGTTCCGCAACAGCTGGGAGAAGCCGGAAGCCATGGCTCCGGGCAAAATGACGGAAGTAGACTTCACCATGCCGGATCTGAATCACACTTTCCGCAAGGGGCACCGCATCATGGTGCAGGTGCAAAGCTCATGGTTCCCGTTGGTAGACCGCAATCCGCAAACGTTTACGGACATCCCCCATGCGAAACCGGAGGACTTCAAAAAGGCGACGGAGACTGTGTTCCATGATCACGGAGCTGCATCGGGCGTTGAAGTGCTCGTATTGCCCCAGCCGTAGATATGAATTCTTGCTGTCATCCTGAGCGGAGCGAAAGATCTATTTTTTCCGCGCCGCTCAAGATGATTTATTGAGTTCAACTTCCTATCTGATAAGGAAACGTAAATCTGCCGATCTGGATGAGAGATTTATCCGTCGGCGGCCAGATACGGAAAGACTCAACCCGCGTGATAGATGCGTTCCTGACCGCTTCCACACTGCCGAGGAATTTCCCCGTGGCGGCTTCGTAAAAATTTACAGTAAGCGAATCCTCGTTGTGCTTCCAGCCAATGAGATACTCTCCAGCGCTGAGCTGGAAGTCACCAATCTTTATCGGCGCCTGCGCGATGAAGTAGTGCGAGTACTTACCTTCTGCGGAATATCCCGCGGTGATGAGGACGACGCCGGCGATATATTTTCCTTTGCCGTCAGTAATGCCGGAAGCGGTACGTAGTTCCGTTTCGATGCGCTCCTGAATCACGGGCGCGCGTGGGGGAATAAGCGCCTTCAGTTCGACGTCGGTTGCCACGCGCCAGGTCCCCTGCGCGAATGCGACAGCTAGAAACAAGGCAAATAGTCCTGCGAGTTTTTTTCTGATCCTAATCAAGATGCACAATCCCCCGTTGCAGAGCTGTGGTTGCAGCCTGCGTCCTGTCGCTCACTCCCAGCTTGCTGAGAATGCTGTTGATATGCGTCTTTACTGTCGCTTCGGAAATGAACAGCTCGCTCGCGATTTCTTTATTGCTGCGGCCTCCGACAATCCGCTTCAGAACATCCAGTTCGCGGCTGGTGAGAGACGGGCCGCCCATGCGTTCAGCAAGACGTTCGGCCACGACAGCGGGAATGCGCGATTTGCCGGCATGAACAGTTCGAATTGCTTCGATCAGCTCGTCAGCATTCATGCCCTTTAATAAATATCCTTTCGCTCCGGCCTGCAGAGCGCGGTAAATATCTTCATCGCCGTCGAAGGTGGTGAGGACAATGATGCGCGCGGCGGGAAATTCCCGGCGAATCTCAGTGATTGCATCGACGCCATTTTTATTTGGCAAACGGAGGTCCATCAATGTCACGTCCGGACGGTGTTTGCGATACAGCTCCACTGCCTGTACGCCGTCTGCGGCCTGGGCCACAACCTTCATGTCAGGAAGCGTGGAAATGAGCGCCACGAAACCCTGCCGCACTATGTGATGGTCGTCAACGACCATGATCTGAATTGGTTCAGCCATACATTCCTTTTTAAATTGAAACTTCTACCTGTACTTCAGTCCCTTTATCAGCGGCGCTGGTTACAGTAAGCCGGGCGCCAATCTGCTGCGCCCGTTCGCGCATGCCCGTCAGGCCAAAATGCCCATTACGCATCAGTTCATCGGGATTGCCCTCAAATCCACGGCCATCATCCTTGATGGTCATGCGAAGCAGCTTCTCCTGAAAGAGCAGAGTGATGTCGGCATGCTGCGCCTGCGCATGCCGCACTACATTTGTAAGCGCCTCCTGTCCGATGCGGAGCAACTCCGCTTCGGTGCGCGCGTCGATAGGGCGGAATGTTCCGCTTACCTGCACTCGGGCCTTCACATCGCTGTTGGCGGTAATCCGCTCCGCAGCCTGAGTCAATGCCGAAGCAAGATCGTTCTGTGCGGCGGATTGCGAGCGAAGGTTCCAGATGGAGCTTCGCGCTTCCGCCAGGCATTCACGTGTCAGCGTTCGCGCCTGCTCCAGATGCTCACGCGCAGCATCGGTTGAAGTTGTAAGAAGGCGGGCCACAACTTCGAGCTGGGTAGAAACAGCGACGAAACCCTGTGCCAGGGTATCGTGAATTTCACGCGCGATACGGTTTCTCTCAGCGAGCACGGCATTGAACTGCGATTCCACCGCGCGGACGCGCCAGCGATACGCTTCGTAAGTGATCAGAACGCCTGAGATGACCACAAGCAGATAGAACCAGTACGTCTGATAGAAGTGCGGGCGAAGCACGAAAGCCAGCGCGGCATCCTGCTCGCTCCAGATGCCGTCGTTATTGCATGCCATCACGTGGAAAGTATGCCGTCCGGATGAAATATTCGTGTAATAGGCCACTCGCCTTGCGCCAGCATCGACCCAATCATGATCCAGTCCATCGAGCTTGTAGCGGAAGCGGACTTTCTGCGGGGCGACAAAACTTAGCCCCGCATACTGGAACGCGAAGCGGGTATGGCCCGGCGCTATCTTCACTTCCCCTTTCACCGGCAGTGACGCATCGTCGACTAACAGCTGTTCGATATTCACCAGCGGAGGCACGCTGTTCACAGGCATGTGTGCAGGATTCACAGCAGCTATCCCGCGAAGAGTCGCAAACCAGAGAGTGCCATCGTTTGACTTCCATGCGGCAGGGTGACCACCGCTGCTGCACTCGCTGATGCGCATACCGTCTGCCGTGCCGTAGACGTCTGCTGTGATCTGCTTCGCAGAGCCAGACGCCCTGGCAATAAGCTGTCTTTTGCTTATCCTGAAAATGCCATGGCTGGAGCTAAGCCAGAGGTTCTCATCTCCGTCCTCAAGAATTCCGTAAATGTCCAGCGGTAGATTTTTTGCGCCGGAGAAGCTTACAAATTTTCCATTCATTCTGGCGTTCAGGCCGCTACCATTGGTGCCGATCCAGAGCAGCCCATCATCATCCTGATAGAGCGCAGTAATGATGTTGCTCGAAAGGCCTTGCTGCATCGTGTAATTCGTAAAGACGCCATTCGCAAAATGCGTGAGGCCGCCGAGCGTCCCGATCCAGAAGCTGCCATCTTTATCTTCAAGAACAGAGCCCACCAGATCACTGCCCAGGCCGTCCATGGCTGAATACGAGGTGAACTTACCGTCCTTGTAACGTGAAAGACCGTGACGAGTGCCAATCCAGAGTGCTCCTTCGCGGTCGGTGTAAAGTGAGCGAACAAAGTCATCGGCGAGTCCATCAGCAGATGTGAATATCGTGGTCCGATTGCCATGCACGCGATTCAGGCCATCCGGTGTTCCGATCCAGATATCGCCAGCGGCATCGTCGGCCAACGCAAGGGCCACGTTGCTCGATAGGCCATTCGAGGTGGACAGAGAAGAAAAGCTGCCGCTCTCGAACAGATTCACGCCACCGCCATTGGTCCCGATCAGCATAGCGCCTTTGCTGGTCTGATATACGGACCGGACCAGATCGTCCGTCAATCCGTCTTGCGTCGTGTAAGTGGTGAACTTGCGATCACGCAGGATGCTGACGCCGCCTGCCTCCGTGCCAAGCCACATGCTGCCTTCGCGGTCCTCATAGAAAGCAAGCACAAGATTGCCGGACAATCCTTCTTTTGAAGTCAACGCAGATACGTTGCCACCAGTAATTCGGGCAATTCCACGATCTGTTGCTGCCCAGATGGCGTGCTCGCGGTCCTCAAACAGGTTTGTGATGTCGCCTCCCGGCAATCCATTTTGAGTGGTGAAAGCGCGTGTGCTTTTTCCATCGAATTCACCGAGGCTCCTTGCAGTGCCGATCCACATATGGCCATCCGAGGTGCGCAGCAGGCTGGTAACGTCGGAGCCGAGCTGATCGGGCAAATGAAATGCGCTTTGCGCGCCGTCCGGCGATACAATTTTCAAGCCTGTATGGCAGCCGCCCCATATTCTGCCGGCTGTGTCCAACGCAAGAGCCTGAATCTGTTCTCCTCCGGAGAGAACAGCGGTCATTGAAAGGCGCGCAGGATCAACGCGCACAATGCTGGTTCCGGAATTTACCCAGAGCTGTCCGTCTGATGATTCAACAATTGTGCTTACTGCTGAGAGCCCCTGCGGAAGAACAAGCGGTTGAAAGCGTCCGTGGGCGAATCTGCCCAGACCGGCTGTGGTGAGTGCCCATATGGTGCCCGCGCGGTCCTGATAGACAGCCCAGACAGAATTGGCGGGTAGACCGTCATTTGTCATATAGGACCGAAATACGCCATTAGAAAGACTGGTCAGGCCGCCCGATGTGCTGATCCAAAGAACACCATTGCGGTCTTCCAACAGACTGTAAACCAGGTCGCTGCCAAGCTGCGGCGTGTTTTTCCTGTCGAAGACCAGCAACTGCGCGCCATCGAAGCGCACGAGCCCCGCTTCCGTGGCGAACCACATGTAGCCATCCCGCGTTTGCACCACGGCATGCACGGTGTTCTGAGGAAGTCCATCATCCGTCTGCCACGATTGGTACCCATAATGCTCAAGAGCAGGATGCGGATCGAGTGCCGAGACGCGTATAGGGACAAACAGGAGTAGCGCCGCGCAGCCGATGCTCAGAATATGGCGATGGATGGACATTCCTGGGACTACAACGAATACTACACACCGATGGGCGGGGAAAGCACTCCATCAAAAGGTGGAGAATGCAGCTAGGCGCGTACTCGTCGGCGTTTTACCCAGACCTTTTCCGCCGCCGGGGCTCCGATGGTAAAGCTGCCTTTCTCCGTCTCGATGGCAACCGTCTGATCGTAGTTTTTCTTCGTGATGAGGACCGCGCCCTGAGGCTCAATTCCAACCTCATGTAAAAAGCGCAGCAGCTTCGGGTCACGCTCATACAAGCTGCACACCGTGTATTCGGCCAGCTCTTTCGCGTCGGAAAGCAGAGTCACGCCTTGCTTTCCTCGTTGGGCTGGAGTTTCAGGCAAAACGGCATTGCCGTGAGGACAGGTCCCTTTCTCGCCCAGCTTTTCGAGCAACAATGCTTCAAAGGCTGGAGATACAGCATGCTCCAGCCGTTCAGCTTCATCGTGCACCTCATACCAGGGCATTCCGAACATCTCCGAAAGCATGCGCTCAATCAGGTGATGACGGAGCGCGGTTCGATAGGCTGTTTCCTTGCCTTTTGCTGTAAGCCTGACAACACCATCCGCTTTTACATCGACGTAGCCATCCCGTTTCAGCCGGCGGAGGGCCATAGACACAGCGGGCGGCGAAACAGACAGCCAGTGCGCAAGCGTGGCCGAGATGACTGTCTGGCCTTCGCTCTCAGCTTCAAGAATGGCCTTGAGGTAGTCCTCTTTGGAGACGCTGATGGATGATTTCACTCTCAGCAGGATATCGTTTCAGGAACTTTCGAGGCCAGAGCGCATCTACTGCTGCTTGTCGGAGACCATGCGCTGGAATTCGGGCACATCATGAAGTATGGCGAATTCTTTTTCTTCAAGGATTTTCTTGCGATCGCTGTATCCCTCGTCGAGTGCCTTGCGCAGGTAGATCAGCGCCTCTGTTTTTCTGCCCGCCTGCGCATAGGTTTTGGCCAGCAGATAGTTCAGGATTGCAATTTCATGCGTAGGACCGGTTTCCGCGATTCTTGCAGAAGGATCTCCGTCAAAGACATTCGGATCGAGAGCCAGAGCAGTGGTGTAACACTGCGCGCCTTTTTTGTATTTGCCCTCCGCAAGATAAGCTGTGCCCAGGTTGCTGTAAAACATGGCCGATTTAGGGCTGAGCTTGATGGCCTTTTTATAGGCACGTTCGGCTTCGTGAAATTGCTTTTGTCCGTAGTAAACAGCGCCGAGATTATTCAAGGCTTCCGGATAGCGGGGATTAAGCTTCAGGGCTTTTTCATAGTCCTTCTGCGCCTCGCGCAGATTGAACATGTGATGATTGGCGATCCCCATTTTGTTCCAGAGCACGGCTGAGTCCTGAGGGCCCTGCTTATACGCGGTGATTGCGGCGATGTATCGCTGATGCGCCATCAGGATGTCACCCTGCATTTCGGGAGTGATTTCGAAGCGCGGCATCTCTTCCGAAACTCTTACCGGCGTTTGCTGTCCATAGCTGCCCAGGGCCAGAAAGGAAAGGGGAGTTTGCGCCATAAGCTCCCATGTGAATGCGCAGACAGCAGCGAGAGCAACTCCGGCGAATGTGTGGGAAGTGAGCGAGAAGTGAAGCGCTTTCATGAGAGCCTCCTCCGGACCAGTTGTCCAGACGGATGCGGCAAACCATTCTGCATCCAGCCAGGCATCCGGCACTTTGGGGCCCGCCGCCACCTGTTTGGATGGCAGAGGCGCGTCTCCGGGTAGACCCGGCCTTTGGCGAAGAATTGTAGCGCAAAGCAATCACGAAAAGCGAACCGTCTGGACGCATAAGAACCAACGGAGAACAGCAATAACCATCTTCCCGGCGCGGTAATTGAGCCGAGTCGGCCATTTTCAGGAGATCAAAACACAGCCGGTAGATAAGACCAATGGTTGCTATTTCTTCGAGGACTTCTTGCTGGAACTCTTGGAGGAACTCTTTTTGCTGCTTTTCTTGGCGCTTTTCTTCTTTGAGGGGACCTTTGCGCCCGATTTACGCGCTTCAGAAAGGCCAATGGCGATGGCCTGTTTGCGGTTGGTGACTTTCTTGCCGCTGCGGCCGCTCTTCAGCTTGCCCTTTTTCATCGCGCGCATTTCGCGCTCTACAGATTTCGATGCTGCCTTGCTATATTTGCGACCGCTCGACTTCTTCTTTGTCGCCATCGTACATACCTCCTGAAAATGGGAAGCAGCAGATGTGGCGAGGGTTGTGCGGGATTATTTATGGTGCAGATACTGCCGCAGGCAGAATATCCTCAACGTCGACCCAGGATGTTGGATAGTCGCCGGTATAACAGGCGATGCAGAAATGATTGCCTTCGCCGCCATCACAGGCTTTCTGTAACCCTTCCAGCGACAAATAAGCCAGCGAATCAGCTTCGATGAACTGACGGATTTCTTCAATCGTATTGTTTGCGGCAATCAGCTCCTGTTTGCGCGGCGTATCAACTCCGTAATAGCAGGGGGAGATGGTCGGCGGACAGCTGATGCGCATATGGACTTCTTTTGCGCCTGCTGAACGAACCATGCGAACGATCTTGCGGCTCGTTGTTCCGCGAATGATCGAATCATCAATGAGAATGATGCGCTTGCCCTCCAGCAGATTGCGAACCGGATTGAGCTTCAGCTTGACGCCGAAGTCGCGCACGCGCTGCTCCGGCTCAATAAATGTACGACCCACATAGTGATTGCGGATCAGGCCGAAGCGAAATGGCAAGCCACTTTCAGCGGCATACCCAATGGCGGCCGTCACGCCGCTGTCCGGGACAGGCACAACAAGATCGGCATCAACGTGCGATTCGCGCACAAGCTGGCGGCCCATTTCCTCCCGGCTCTCCTGCACCCAGCGGTTGTAGATCCTGCTGTCAGGCCGCGCAAAGTAAACATGCTCAAAAATGCAGCTTGACTGCGGGATGCCGCTTGCATACCGCCGCGAGGTAACCCCGTCGCGCGTAACCATGACGAGCTCGCCGGGTTCGACATCGCGCTCAAATTTTGCACGCAGCAAATCAAAGGCGCAGCTCTCCGAGGCGAAGACAATGGTATCCGGCCCGTCGGGATTCTCAATGCGTCCCATGGAAAGGGGGCGGAAGCCGCGCGGATCACGCGCCGCAAAGATGCGATCCCGCGTCATCATGACGATGGAGAAAGCGCCATCGACCTGACGCAGCGAATCAGCGATGGCATCCACCAGCGTGCCTTCTTTTGAGTGGGCAATAAGCTGGACGATGATCTCAGAATCGCTCGTGGTCTGAAAGAACGCGCCCTCGCGCTCCAGCTTCGCGCGCACTGTACCCAGGTTCACCAGGTTTCCATTGTGCGCAATGGCGATCAGGCCTTTTGTCGAATCGACGCGGATGGGCTGAGCGTTGAGCAGCGCCGAATCTCCCGTAGTCGAATAGCGCGTGTGACCAATGGCCATGTCGCCGTGAAGCTTGGCCAGCACTTCTTCGGTGAAGATGTCGGCGACCAGACCCATGCCTTTGATATTAGAAAGATTCGTGCCGTCGGCTGTCGCGATCCCGGCCGATTCCTGTCCACGATGCTGCAACGCATAGAGACCGAGGTAAGCCTGGCGCGCTGCGTCAGGATGCCCGTGAATGGCGACGACGCCGCACTCTTCGCGCAGCTTGGGGTCGTCTTGAATCGCGGATCCTTTCAAGACGTCGTATGGGTGCCCCAGGTCCGCGTAGAGGACCTGGGTCTTCTCATCCGGGATGCCTTCGATCAGCAGACGGCTCACGCGAGCACCTCGTCGTAGAGTTTGGCTTCGAGAGCATTTGCCCAAACATGCTGCAATCCCTGAACAGTTTCGTCAATTA
This sequence comes from Alloacidobacterium sp., assembly GCA_035293545.1. Lineage (GTDB taxonomy): Bacteria > Acidobacteriota > Terriglobia > Terriglobales > Acidobacteriaceae > Alloacidobacterium. The sequence goes on from DATGMQ010000077.1 coordinate 33,858, forward strand.
CTGTTTCGCCGTTTACCTGGACCCGGAAGCTGTGCTTTATTGTTTCGCCAATGTCCTGGACAACCAGACCCGCATATTTGCTGACGATGGATTTGATTCGCTGGACCGCCGCCGCGCTGCAGCTGACAATCACCTGCGTGGCAGATTCACCGAAGAGCCGCCATGCGAGCGGAAGGTCCGGGCCTTCCTGAAGATGCGCGCTGACGCCAATGCCATTGCCGAAGGCGCTCTCCGCAAGCGTTACAGCGATGCCGCCGTCCGAGACATCACGGGCGGAATGGAGCAGGCGCGCGTCTGCAAGTTCGGCCAGACATTTATGCAATGATGCTTCCGCATCGAGATCAAGCGCAGGCGGCGTTCCCCATAATTCGCCGAGAACGGTTTTAGAGTATTCCGAGGACCCGAATTCACGCAGGCGCTCTTCTATGGTGGGAAGCTTCGCCGGGCCAATGACGAGAACAACATCGCCCTCTTGCCGAAACGCCGCAGGAACCGTCTTGGTCACGTCTTCGAGAAGGCCCACAATTCCAAGCACAGGCGTCGGATAAATCCCCTCGCCGCGCGTCTCGTTATAAAGCGAAACATTGCCGCCGGTAATCGGCGTGCCCAGCGCAATGCAAGCCTCCGCGATACCGTCAATGGCCGCAGAAAGCTGCGCCATGATCTCAGGCTTCTCCGGATTGCCGAAGTTCAGGCAATTGGTTGCCGCAATGGGAATTGCGCCGGTGCAGGCTACCTTACGCGCGGCTTCAGCAACAGCGTGCTTTGCGCCCAGTTTCGGATCGAGATAACACCAGCGTCCATTGCCATCGAGCGCCATAGAAAGGCCGCGTTTCGTGCCCTTGATGCGCATCACGCCGCCCTCACCGCCCGGGCCCTGCACGGTGTTGGTCTGGACCATCGAATCATATTGCTCATGCACCCAGCGCTTGGAGCAGATATTCGTCGAAGCCAGCAGTTGCCGCAGATCATCGGTATAGTCGCGCGTCGAAATCTTGTCTTCGTAATTCAGTTTGTCGAGGGCACTGCGGGGAGGGTCAACAGGCACAGGCGCCTTCCACTCACCCACGGGACGGTGATACACCGGAGCATCATCCGTCAGGGATTGGTTCGGAATATCCGCGAACAGCTCCCCGTGATGCAGGATGCGCAGACGCGGCTCCGGAATCACGATGCCGACGATCGTCGCATCCAGCCCCCATTTCGCAAACACATCCAGCACTTCCTGCTCACGTCCCTTATCGGCGACGAGCAGCATGCGCTCCTGCGATTCGCTGAGCATGATTTCGTAAGCGCTCATGCCGGTTTCGCGCTGGGGCACATTGTCCAGTTCGACTTCAAGACCAACGCCGCCGCGCGCGCCCATCTCGCAGGTTGAGCAGGTCAGGCCCGCAGCGCCCATGTCCTGAATGCCGACAATCGCACCAGTCTTCATCGCTTCCAGGCAGGCTTCAAGCAGCAGCTTTTCCATGAACGGATCGCCTACCTGCACATTAGGCCGCTTCTGCTCCGAGCCTTCCTTGAACTCTTCACTGGCCATGGTCGCGCCATGAATACCGTCGCGCCCGGTTTTCGCCCCGACATAGATCACAGGATTCCCAACACCCGTGGCTTTGGCATAGAAAATCTCATCGCGCCGGACAAGCCCAAGCGCAAACGCATTCACCAGCGGATTGCCCGAATAACATTCTTCAAAACGCGTTTCGCCACCAAGATTCGGCACCCCGAAACAGTTGCCATATCCGGCGATTCCATGCACCACGCCTTCAACGATGGAGTGGTTTTTATGGACAATTTCGCGCGGCGTGTTTTTTTCTTCCGTAAGCGGACCGAAGCGCAGCGAATCCATCACAGCCAGCGGACGCGCGCCCATCGTGAAGATGTCGCGCAGAATGCCGCCGACGCCGGTGGCCGCTCCCTGAAACGGCTCAATATATGACGGGTGATTATGCGACTCAATCTTGAAGGCGCAGGCCCAGCCATCGCCAACATCTATGATGCCGGCATTCTCGCCCGGTCCCTGCACCACGCGATCGCTCTTTGTCGGCAACCGCCGCAGATGCACGCGCGACGATTTATACGAGCAGTGCTCGCTCCACATCACGGAGTAAATGCCCAGTTCCGTAAGGCTGGGCGTGCGTCCCAGCGCGGCCAAAATGCGCTCGTATTCCTCGGCCGTAATGCCGTGCTGGGCCAGAAGCTCAGGAGTAATGGAAGCAGCCTGTGGAGCTACGGGTAGAGATTCAGATTTCATGGCGGCTGCTTCTATTGTCGCATGGCTGGAAAGCCCTCTATAGCTTCCCGGATCGCCCGAATATGGTCCGGCCCCGTGCGGCAGCATCCTCCAATCATCTGCGCTCCCGCCCCGGTCCATTCGCGAGCAAGATCGCCGAAACCCGCCGCATCCGAGACCCCGGTCCAGCAGCGGCGCTCGGCATCCCAGCCTTCGCCGGAGTTGGGATAGACCACGATGGGCTTGCGCGTCGCCTTCTTCATCTCCCCAATCAGCGCCAGAATAAACTTCGGCTGCGTGCAGTTGATTCCGATGGCGATGACCTGCTTCTGCCTGTCAAGAAACTCGGCGCAACGCGCCAGTTTCTCCCCGTGAGAGACATGCTCGGCATCTTTGCAGGTGAAAGAAATCCAGCCCGAAACTGCCGGATGCTGATGCAGCGCCTCGACAATCGCTTCCGCTTCTTTGAGCGACGGGACCGATTCCAGCGCGACAAAATCGGCGTCTGTTGTTGCAATCACCGCCAGCCGTTCCGCGTGGTATCGCACCAGCTCTGCAAAATCCACGCCATAGTTGCCGTGATACTCCGATCCGTCATGCAGCGCTGCCCCATAAGGACCCAGGGAAGCCACAATCCAAACCGGCCTTGACGATTGCTGACGGTAGCGCTCTCGCGCAGCGACAGCGAGATCAACAGACTGCCGCAGAGCTGCCGCCGCTGCCGCCGGCGGCTGTCCAATCTCGGCATAGCCCATTGCCGAAACCTGATAGCTGGCCGTAAGAATGCAATCAGCTCCGGCCTCAAGATAGCTCAGGTGGACAGCCTCAATCGTCTCTGGACTGTCAGCCAGAACATGGGCCGACCACAGCGGGCCCTGAATATTGCAGCCGCGCCGCTCAAGCTCAGTGGCCATGCCGCCATCGAGAATGCGGAGCTTTGCAATATCGAGCTGGTCGCGCGGTGTCATGAGTGGTCCTATGCTGTCCGCTCTCCGGCTTCTCCCAAAGTCAGGCGGGTAGTGAGACGGCGGCGTCCACGGAAAAAGGTGATCGTAATGGTATCTCCAGCCTGATGGTGGACCAGTATCTCATCGATGTCCTGCGTGTTGATAACCTGCTGGCCGTCAATGCCGACAATCAAATCGCCGCCAAGATAAATCGGCACATTGCCGAGATATGCCTGCTGATTGCCTCCCCGCAGGCCTGCGCGCTCAGCCGGGCCGCCCGGTAATACGCGCTGGATCAGCACACCATAATCCGCAGCCAGGCCCATCTGGTCCGCGAGATCCGGCCCGATGGGATAGGAGATAATGCCCAGCGAGGGCCGGCGCACGCGGCCATAACGCTGGAAGTCGCTCAGCACGGCTTTTGCCGTATCGATCGGAATGGCAAAGCCAATGCCTGCATTCTGCTCTACATCCTGGTTCGGATTCGTAGCAATCAGCGAAGTAATGCCGATGACCTCGCCGCGTGAATTGAGCAGCGGCCCGCCGGAGTTGCCGGGGTTAATCGCCGCATCCGTCTGAATGGCATTATCAATCAGGTCGCCGCTGGGTCCGCGAATCGAACGCATCGCGCTGATGATTCCGGTCGTCATCGTGCCGCTCAGCCCAAATGGATTGCCGATGGCATATACCTTCTGCCCGACGACAAGGTTGCGCGAATCGGCCAGCACCGCGGGCACCAGATTCGGAGCATTCACCTGCAACAACGCCAGATCATGATGGCGGTCTTTGCCAACCACGCGCGCTTTATAGCGGTGCTTGTCGTAAGTGGTTACTTCCACCTGCTGCGCATCGCCAATTACATGGAAATTGGTAAGGATTTGTCCTTCTTTATTAAGAATGAAACCGGAACCCTGCCCCTGCTGAGGTACCGGGCCATAGAAGAAATCAAAAGCCACCGTCGTTGAAGTGATGTTCACGACCGAGGGCAGCGCCTTCTTATAGACAGAAATGTTGTTGAGCTCTTCTGAATCGTACTCCGGAGCGGCATGCGCTTCGGTCAGGTGAAGTGAGCTCGGAGCAATCGGCGCCAGTTCCTGGTTCACCGGGCGGGTGCGATTAAGGAGCAGCCAGAACCCGCCCACCAGCACAAGAACCAAAACAATCCTGCGAAAAATCATTGCCACATCATCCGTTCAAAAGTTGTTGCGCGTGAAAATCCTGCTCGATACCGTGTAAAAGCCGCTGTCTTCGAAGTGGACGGTTTCAGGAAAACACTGTTTGGTTTGTATCAGGGCACGACTTTTAGTCTTCCGCAAGTACAGTCAATCAATGCGGCTTTAGCCTCTGAGGTAATGAAATCTTCGCTCATCTGACTTTCCCGCAGTTTATGAGTCCCTGAAGGAAATACTTGTTCTCCCACAGCTCCACGCCTCTTTCTATTTTATCTTTATCGGCCTGCAGCTTCCCGCAGCTTGTGCCAGACCTCATCTGCCTGCTGCTGTGTCCGTTCCAATGTACCGCTGTTATCGATTAGGTAATCAACGAGAGGAATTTTTTCCGCATCCGGAATCTGCGCAGCCAGACGTGCACGCGCATCCTGTTCTGCGCCTGTATCTGCGGCTTTGCCCAGCCGCTCAAGAAATCGCCGGACTTTCAGCTCATCCGGAGCAATTACCAGCACAACGCGATCAAAACGGTCGCGCCACCCTGGAACGCTGCCTGAAGCGCCTGCTTCAAAGATCAGCGCCGATTCAATCATCGCGATAGCATACGGCTCACGGGCAAAAAGTTCCTCCGCCCACCGCTCCTGTGCGGCAATCACCGCCGGATGCACAATCTTGTTCAGCTCATCCAGCCTGCCCTGGCGAAAGGCAATCTCAGCAAGCAATGGACGATTCAGGGTTTCATCATTGCGCAGCACTTCCGGCCCAAAGTGCTCAACAATCTGCCGATAGACTTCTTCCCCGGGCTGCATGAGTTTGCGCCCTACCTCGTCCGCCGAGATGACATGAACACCATGCCGGGCAAACATCTGCGCGACGGTGCTCTTGCCGCTGCCCAGACCGCCGGTAAGTCCTACGCGCAGCATCGGTTCTTCAGGCTGCCAGTCCACGCCGCAGCTTTGCCGCGCGCACCGTGTTCGCCATCAGCATGGCGATCGTCAGAGGTCCCACTCCGCCCGGCACCGGCGTATACGCGCCCGCGACCTTAAACGCATCCGGATGCACATCACCGACAATCGTCGAGCCCTTCAGCACAAACCCCTCTTCCCGTTTCTTGTTCCCGGCGAAATACTTGTCGAATTCTTCCCGTGAGGTGATGCGATTGATGCCTACATCAAGGATGGTCGAGCCGGGTTTGACCATTTCCGGCGTCACATATCCGGGGCGGCCAATAGCAGCCACCAGAATGTCTGCATTGCGAGTGAAGCTGCCCAGGTCGCGCGTCTTGCTGTGGCAGATGGTCACGGTCGCATTTTCATGCAGCAGTAGAATCGAAATCGGCTTGCCCACAATATCGCTGCGTCCGATCACGACAGCATTCTGCCCAGCAATCGGCAAATTGTTGCGCTTGAGCATCTGGATCATCCCCGCCGGAGTACAGGGCGCAAGCGCAGGCTGACCAGCCTGCAGGCGGCCCACGTTCACGGGATGGAAGCCATCGACATCCTTCGCCGGAGAGACCGCTTCGAGCAGCAATTTCGCGTTCACCTGTTTCGGCAGCGGAAGCTGAATAAGGATGCCGTCAATGTCGTCGCGTGCATTCAGCTGCGCGACCAGTTCCAGCATTTCCTCGGTCGTAACGGTGTCAGGCGGTGTAATCAGGTCGGAATAAATGCCAAGCTGCTCACTCGTCCGCACCTTATTCCGCACATAAATTTCAGAAGCCGGCACATTGCCGACCAGCACCGCCGCCAGCCCGGGCCGAATCCCCTGCGCCGCCAGTTGCTCAACCTCAGCCGCGACTTCAGCTTTGATCTGCGCGGCGATTGCATTTCCATCAAGTACGCGTGGAGTTGTCATCTAAGTTCATGGTAAAGGATGCGTAGAATACAAACATGAATCAGGAAACACTTTCGATGCTGGTCTGCCCCGTGTGTCACGGCACTCTGGCTGCGGAAGGCAATCGTTCGATCCGCTGCACTCAATGCCAACGCCTGTATCCCATTGAAGACGGAATACCCATCCTGCTGGCAGACCGCGCCCGGCAGCCCTGATGCAATTTTCGTATCTCTGTGATCTCATGTGGAATTGTCATCCCGACCGAAGTCATTGCGAACAGGGTCCCCGCCCGCGCGATTTTGACGCGGTGGCGGGCAGCAATGACGTAGCGGAGGGACCTGCAGTTTATTCCGACCACAGTATTTCCTAGTTGCCTTAAGCTGCATTAATGCGCATGAGGATGGAAGAAGGGATAAATCATCCAGAAGGCGATACCCGCAGCCAACAGAATCCCCAGAAACAGCAGAACCAGCATCATGCCCCAGGACAGGCCGCTGCGCTGCCGAATTTGTTCATCCGCCATGAGAAATGCGTCAAGTATAGCCATAACGACCAGTATCCTGGCTCGCCCATTACGGCAGCAGCGGTTCCAAAGCCTGAATGAGCGCGTGATTGCCGAGACGTCCTTTGCCTTCTTTCTGCAAACGCGCATAGAGCTGGCGGATCATCCCGGTTGCGATGAGCGGGACGCCCAGCTCGCCCGCGTATTCAAGAACCAGGTCCACGTCTTTTTGCTGCAGGTCGATCATGAATCCTGGCTCCCAGTAATTGTCGAGCACCTGCGGTGCGCGTTTCGAGAGCATCCAGCTGCCGCCGGCTCCTGATTCAACGGCGGCGACGGCTTTCTTCAGATCGAGACCCGCAGCGCGTCCAAAGAGCAGCGCTTCGCTGACCGCCAGCATGTTTACCACGACGAGGATCTGGTTCAGCAGCTTGGTGACCTGGCCCTTTCCTGCCGCGCCCATATGAGTGATACGGGTTCCGATGGCTTCAAGGATGGGTTTTGCACGGTTAAAGTCGGATTCGGCTCCTCCGGCCATGACGGCGAGCGTGCCCTGCTGCGCGCCTTCGCTACCGCCGGAGACGGGAGCATCAACGAAGCCGATACCCTTCTCCTGAAGCCTGGCCGCAAGCCCTTCTGTGGCTTTCGGACTGATAGTGCTGCAATCAATAACCAGGCTTCCTGGCTTCAGGCTGGAAACCACTTCATCTACGATCTGTTCCACATCTGTAGTCCTGGTGACGCAGAGCATCAGCACGGAGGACGACGCGGCGAGGGCTTTGAGCGTCTCTGCATGCTCGATTTTGAGAGATTTCGCGAGCTCTTCTGCTTTAGCGGCGGTGCGGTTCCACACACGGACCGAATGTCCCTTGGCCACGAGGTTCTTCACCATCCCGGAGCCCATAATTCCGAGACCGACAAATCCAATTGTTTCCGGCATAGGGCTAGATTATCGCTGATGCGAGCGGTTCAGAAGCATGTTACCGATTTTTCTAGTTAATCGGCGAAAGTGCCCGTATAACGGGTCGCAGTATCGGGCCGAGTGTATACGTAAAGCCAGTTGTGAACTGCTGCCGTGGTGACGCGGCGGTGTAGGCCTGGTAGAACGCCGTGTCCAGCACCAGCCGGGGAGTGACATTATATGTTGCTCCGGCAACTGCTACGCCGAGACGGTTCGACGTGGCAGGCTGAGTTCCGCCATAGCTTTCAAAGACGAAGGCCAGCTTTCCATTCACCGGCCGCCAGAGCGCCAGCCCGAACTGCACGGCCCCATCATTTCCCGTGCTGCTGCCGGTGAGGCTGCCGACGGTGTTGAAGTCGAAATGAAACTTGCGGATGTCCTTGCTGGCGATGAACAGAAAGTTGTGATCTACATAACCCGATCCCAGGGCTTTGTCCTGGCTCGCAGTCGGCAGCTTGATGTTGTACATCAGCGCGAAGGCCGGAGTTATGGGCGTCTGCTCATGAAAGCGGTAGCGCGCTCCCAGCCACTGGTCGCCTGGTCCCTGGGTAGATGAATCGCCGGTCTGCCAGATGAAATTTGTTGAACCCCAACGCACATCGAGCCGCGGCGTCACTCCGTAACGCAGAGCGCCGGCCAGATTCTGGGTAGTTCCGTTGCTTATCGGGGCCACCGTCCATCCGTAATCGGCCTCAAGCATGCCGCATTGTGTGGTCAGGGTAGGAAGATCAAAATTTGGACGAGTGGGATAAGCCGCAATGCTCGACGCAGCTGGGCACCACCCAAATGCGGGATAAACGTTCTGGCCGGAGGATTGGCCACTGCATGTGAGGGTGACAACCAGTGGAAGCGCAACGAGAGCGCGCAACAAAGACCGGTAGCCGGAGCAAAGCAGGAAGTCCATTTTCGAGATGCTTCTTCCTCTAACTGCAGCGTGACTGAAGCACAAAACGCGTGAAAACGAGTGGCTTCCAGCTTCCCTTCAGTTATCGCGGAAATAGATTTTTTCTATGCGGGAATTGTATCCGTGTCGTAAGGCGCGCTCAAGATTCGTTACAAATGTCCTAAAGCTTTTATTGACAAAGCAGGTAATGGTAAGCTATTACTTACGTAAGTGGATGCTTACTTTCAATCCGGATGCGAAGCTCTGGGAGATGCGACCCGGTTTGCAATCTTCAGCGCTCTTGTCGATCGGCCCCAGGCTGTCGGCGAGCTGGCTGAAAGATTTCCGGTGAGCCGCCCTGCAGTTTCGCAGCACTTGCGTGTGCTGAAGCAGGCAGGACTGGTGCGCGACAGGAAAGCAGGGACGCGCCGTATCTATGCCGTCGATCCGGAGGGAATGGCCCGCTTTCGGTGGGAGCTTGATCAGCTTTGGAACAGTGCTCTTGCGGCTTTCAAACAAGCCGTGGAGCGATGGGAGGAACCGCATGACGTCTGAGACCCTGGCGCCTGTTTTGAAAACCGTTGTGGTGAACGCGCCGCGTGAGAAGGCCTTTAGAATTTTTACAGAATTTTTTGGCGGATGGTGGCCATCAACGCACCATATCGGAAAACAGCCGTTTGAAACCGCGATTCTGGAATGCAAGCCAGGAGGACGGTGGTATGAGCGCATGACGGACGGCTCAGAATGCGAGTGGGGAAGGGTCCTTGAGTGGGAGCCTCCGGCAAAGGTGGTGCTCGCATGGCATATTCAGCCGGAATGGGGATATGATCCCGATCCGGTGAAAGCAAGCGAAGTGGAGGTCCGGTTCATTGCGGAATCAGCGGCCTCGACGCGCGTGGAACTGGAGCATCGCAATCTGGAACGGCATGGCGATGGAGCCGCGAAGATGCGCGAAAGCGTGAATGGCGGCTGGGTGAGGGTAGTCGAAGACTATGCAAAATTCGCCAACGAGAGCGCCGCGAAACTATGAAGACAATCGATCCCATCTTTGGATGGCTGCTTTTTCTCGGCGGGATTGGCCATGGGCTTGGGAGCATCAGGGCCTATGGCCACAATCAGGAAACTCTCCTGTGGGCTTTATGCGCGACTCTGGCGGTCTGGCTGCTTGCTGCTTTGAATCTGCTGCGCGCAGGCAGACCCGCAGACCACACGCTGGCGTGGGTGAGTTTTGCCGGATGTCTCGGATGGTTCGTCGCCGCCGTGGCATTTGGGCGGCTGGTTGGGATGCTGGATTTCCGCGCGCTGATTAATCTGATTCTTGCGCTGGCATTGGCGATATTCAGCCTGCGGACGGCGCTGGGAAAGGCCAGGCCGGCATCAGTTCTCTAATTCGACTGGTTCTGCAGCAGGAGTTGGCTGCGCCGCTGGAGCGTTCTTTTCGACCGGAAAAATAAAGCGCAACGGCGCATGCAGAACCTGCTGCGTGAGGTATTTAAGTATCTTCAGGCGCTCTTCATGGCGCACATTGTAGGCGCGCAGCGCGGTCAGAGAGGCGACTGCGAAGCTGACTCCCAGATTCAGCACGAATGTAATCCCGATTCCGGCGACGGCAAAGTAGAACCAATGATGCCCGAATGAGCTGACGCCATAGCGCGCCGCAGAGAGGGCCAGCATGCCGGTGTTCAGCGTAACATGGCGGATATCGAGCGGCAGGCCGAAAAAGTGGGCCACTTCCGGGAAGAAGCCCATCATGTAGCCGAGCACGATACTGGTGCTCCACGAAGCTATGTTGTTCTCAAACCAATTGGCGAGACGCTGCATGCGGCGCACGCCAATCTTCAGCCCGAGCGGATGCTGCGCAATGGCAGCGGGAATGCGGTTGTAGACGGCAAAGTTCTCGCACCATCCACCAATCACGGCGGCGGCCCAGAGGATAACGCCGGTTATAGCCGCGTCAATGGCTGTGGCTGAAGTGAAGGGATGCAGTGTTTCGTAGACGTGCTGCGCCATCTCTGAGGGCAGATAGGGATGAAGAAAAAGCTTATGCCAGAGATGGTTGAAGACGATGGCGCCGATGCAGACGGCGATCACATTACCGAGAGCCGCCGCAAGTTGAGTGCGGCTGATGCGGGCGGCAAAATCGGCAATCTTGCTCCAGCGTGAGACGCCGCGGTTTTCGCGCACGATGCCGGCGAGCGCTGCTCCTGTCATCGAAGGCTGCTTGGTGGCAAGGGCCAGACCGAAGACCTGCAGCAGAATGAAGCTGATGGCGTAATCGGTGCCGACGAAGAAGCCGGTGACAAAGAGGGGCAATGAGCTTTCCAGAATGCGCAGCTTAAGCGCCGCAGTAAAAACGGTAAGCAGGCCGCCGCCAAGCGCGGCCAGCCACATCTGCCAGTACTCGCGTCTGTTGTTAGCAATATAGTGCTCGCCGCTGTGGCCGGTGCGTTCGACTGTCTTCCGCGCAAGCAGATTAAGGTTTTGGCGGATAAGTGGTCCGAGCTGCGTGTCTTCGAGACGTCCGGCAACAAGCGTATTGAGCAACTGGCGCGCGGGCTGCAACGATTGCTGCGCATCACTTGCAATGCTGGCGGCCAGAAGCTGCACGCGGTCGAGCGACGCGTCCATGCTGCTCAGGTCGAAGACCAGAGCCGTGCTCACTCCCGCATCTTCCATGTGCTCGCGTACCTGAATCATCTCGCGCCGGCAGGCATGGACAGCATCGAGCCACTGGCGCAGCGCGTGGGCAGCATCGCCATTGCGTTCTGTCGATTGCAAAAATGTCTGCGTGGCGAAAACGAGTTGATAAAACGGAGAGGCCTCCACATTGCGCGTCGATCCACGCTGGCGCACTGCGGCAGTAACGCCGCGACCGGCAACGCGCGTGGCCAGCAGGCTCAGTGACTGGCAAATATCGTCGGCAACGTGCGGAACAGCATCAAGGCCACCTTTAGGCCATAGAATACGGGCCAGGCGCGCAAAGGTGACGTTGTCCAGCGAAAGAAAGCGCTCGACTGCTTTGCGTGACGGAAAAACCGCAGTGAAGAGCCGCGCGGTATCCGCTTCTTCTCGCGCTGAAGGCAGCAGGCGTTGGAAGATACGGCGGAAAGCCTCGGGCAAAAGCGCATAGCGAGCAGGCAGCCCCGCATCAGCGAAAAGCGGCACGGAATCAAGTTCCGCCAGCATGATGCGCCATGTCTGGTCGAAGCGTTCGCGCAGCAGCTTATCTTGTTCGAGAAGCCTGATCCAACGCAGTAGTGAAGCAATAAAGCTGCGGTCGGTCGGCCTATTCCAGATGTATGCGAAAAGAGCTGCCGCGCGGCGTGTGCGTGCGTTTAACGTGGTTGCGTTGGCAAAGACTTCTGTGCGCTGACGCAGATCGCCCTCTTCCCGGGTAAATACGGCGCGTCTTCTCCATCGCTGTCTTCGCCAGAGCCGACGTATGGATCGCAGAAAGTGCATTGCAGAACAGGATAGCCGCGTTTTGGGAAACAGGCGGAAGAGGAATTTGGTTTTGATCGTCACCGTCTTTCGTTTTGCCGGTTCAGCTGCAGCAGGGGGAGTCGTTATTTGCGATTTCGGGACGCGGAAAATCACTGGGGGCATTTCTGCATTCCAATGAAACGCCTCAGGAAACGAATGCACTACTGGTCAACAAACTTGCTCAATGCAGGGTAGAGATCGTGGTCAGGCCGATACCCGGATGGGAGCTTTCACGGCCATGCGACGTAGTGTGCGGTACCAAGTCCTGGCATTCTGCGTCGTCTTGTTGGCGGGATGTTCGCGCGAAAAATACGAATCGAAACCCTTAGCGCAACAGCCCCAGGAAGCGGCAAGCAGCGCCATAGTCACGTTACAGAAGCTGGTAAATGATCAAAACTACCGAAGCCTGGGATTCCAGACTGTCGATGAAGTGAGACAGGCCCGGCTTGGAGAACCGCTTGAGGTTTATATCATCGGCCTCGAAAAACTGAAGAACTATCGAGCCGGTCAGGACCCGAACACTTTGCTGGTGCCGAGCGCGGAGACGATCTATCCAGTAACAGTCTCCGGCAATGTGCGCACCGGGGTTACGATCATTCACAAAGAACAAGGATATGAGTCGTCAAGCTTCGGCCAGGCTGATGTTGTGAAGAGACTAACCCTTTACCGGCATGATCCCAGTGAATTTGTCGTTCGCATCCCAGCTTTTAATCTCTACTTTATTGCCCGGCATGCAGAGGCATGCATCCTGCTGGTTCCGATTGCGAACAATCCGCGCCTGAAGGCGCAGGCGGGGGAATCAGCTCCGCTCAATACCATTGTGGAGCAGTTACGTCCGTATATTGACTCATATAACGGTATTTCGAAGTAACAAATCCGTATTGGTTTCAGATCGGTGGCAGCGCCTGGAGGAGAGGGGCTTTGCAGATCTGAATAGCGGGGCGCCGTGAACCGAGATCAAGTTCCGCGGCGCCTTGCCGTTCTGGGGGAACCAAATCAATGTATGAATTTTTTTGTCCGGATGCACCCCAAGCCTTCTCAATCCGCGTCTCATAAGCGTATTCTTGCGTCTACCTGAATAGTTCCGGTGATTTGGAACGTTACGATGAAAAGAGCAGCTATTTTTCTCGCATGCAGTATCGCGCTGACCCTGGTCTTTTATGAGGTTGCAGATTATTTGACGCCGGGGTCGCCGTCTGAGGAGATGACGCTTTTGCTGGCCGGCATTGCAATGGTGCTGGTGTGGATTGTGCAATGTTTTATTCGCGTCAGCCGCCCGAAAAAGAACAACGCCCACAGAACAGCCCATTGAGGGCTTCTGATTCAATTCAATGCAATGCAGAATACTGCCTGCAGCACCACGACTTTGTTGCTGAAAGTGCATCTAAGCTCTTCGGAGAATGATGATGCACATTTTAAGCAAGTCGAGTGCAGCTCTCGCTTTGGCGCTTGTTTTTGCGGCTGCCGGATGCAATAAGCAAGCCGACAATCCGGCGCAAACACAAGAACAGCAGGACCCGAATTACGATCCGGCGAGCGCCAACATGGCTCCGGCAGACCAGTCGGCTGCGCCAGTGAATGAAAGCGCTGCAGCAGCACCGGCCAGAAGCAGCGTTCCAGCGCCACAGCCTTCTTCGCAGGCTACGACCAGCGCAGAGGACAATGTTCCTCCGCCTCCTCCGGATGAGACGGAGTCATATCCGGAGGACAATACTGTTCCTCCGACTGAGGTCAGTTCAGACCAGAGTGGATATTATGACGACTCCGTAGTCGAGCAGCCGGTTTACGCGCCACAGCCGCCGCCTCCACTCCCGGTTTACGAACAGCCGCCGTGCCCGGGGCCGAATTACATCTGGACGCCGGGTTACTGGGCTTACCAGCCAGTGGGCTACTACTGGGTTCCGGGTGTGTGGGTGATTGCGCCTTATATCGGCGCGTTATGGACGCCCGGATATTGGGGCTGGGGCAACAACCGCTATTTCTGGCATCACGGATACTGGGGGCCGCACATCGGCTACTATGGCGGCATCAATTACGGTCACGGCTATGTGGGCCGCGGATACTATGGCGGCTACTGGAACCACAACAACTTCTATTACAACCGCTCGATCACCAACGTGAATACAACGATCGTGAAGAATGTCTATGTGCATAACGTCACGATCAACAATGTGACCATCAACAACTACAACAGCAACAACCGAGTCAGCTACAACGGCCCGGGCGGAATTCAGGCACGTCCTACCCCGGCGGAACTGTATGCATCACATGAGCGGCATCTGCCTCCGCTGACTGTGCAGACCGCACACATGCGTCAGGCGGCACAGGACCGTTCGCAGTTCTACAGCGTGAACCGCGGCCATCCGCAGACGGTGGCATTGAACCGCCCACTGGCTACGCCTTTCCATGCGCCGGCCGCACAACCTCCGGTGCGGGGAGTGGCCAATCCTGGATTCGTCGAGCGCACAGCCGTAAATCGCCCAACTGTCCAGCAGCAACACATGCCGGAACAACATCCGGAAGCCCGACCGGCTGCGGTGAGCCCCGCGCGGCCTGAGCGTCAGCCTCAGCCACAGTTGCAGCAGCATCCAAATCTGATCCGGCCGCAGACACATCCGGAAAATAATGCGCGAACTGAGACACGGCCTGCCCCTGTTCAACATGAACAACAAGCTCGGCCTGAGCCTCAGGTACAACGTCAGCCGGAAGGTCGTCCGCAACCGCAACAGGCAAGGCCGGAACCACAACAGCAGCATGCCGCGCCGGTCCAGCAGCGCGAACAATCGCGGCCTCAGCCGGAGCAGCGGCCTGAAGTCCAGCATGAGCAGCCAAGGCCGCAGGAGCAGCAGCATCCGGCAGCACAGCCGCAGCAGCGCCCTGAGCCTCGACCGCAAGCTCAACATGAACAGCAGCGGGCACAGCAGGAAGCCCGTCCCGTGCAGCACCAGGAACCGCGCCAGGAACCGCAATCTCATCCGCAGCAGGAGAAGCCTCATGCAGCCATGCGGCAAGAGGTCCGTTCAACTCCTCATCCGGCACCGCAGGGCGGAGGGCGCTCACAGCCCAAGGGACGTTAGAGTACCCCTACCCCTCTTTCTTTACGTATTTTCAATAATATAGCGGGGAACATCTGTGAGACTTTTTCGGCTCGCTCAGGGCAGGTTCTGGGCGCCCGTTTTGACGCTGGTCGCTGGCGAAAAAGCAGGTCCTTCGCACTGCTCAGAATGACAAACTTTATGGGAGCTTTTATAGCTCCATTGATTTTTCCTCTACCAGTTTTTTGCTTTTCGCGATGAAGTCTTCGAGCGGCTGAGAGCCCTGGTCGCCTTTGCCTCTTGTGCGGACGCTGACGGCGTTGCCTTCGGCTTCCTTGTCGCCCATGACCAACACGTACGGCACTTTTTGCAGCGTGAAGTCACGGATTTTGGCGTTCATCTTTTCATTGCGACTATCCAACTCGACGCGGAGTCCGGCATTTTGTAACTGCTGCTGTACTTTTTTCGCGTAGTCAAGATGGCGCTCGCTGATGGGAACCAGTCCGATCTGCACCGGCGAAAGCCAGAGCGGGAAGGCCCCGGCATACAGCTCGATGAGGTAGGAAACCATCCGCTCCATGGTGCTGATGATGGCGCGATGGATCATTACGGGGCGGTGCGGATTGCCGTCTGCGCCTGTGTATTTGAGATCGAATTGGTTGGGCAGATGGAAGTCGACCTGAATAGTCGAGTAGGTTTCCTCGTGGCCCATTACGTCGGCAAGCTGGATATCGAGTTTCGGTCCATAGAATGCCGCGTCGCCGATGCTTTCCCGGTAAGGAAGGCCCAGTGAGTCCAGTGCTTCGCGCAGCACACGTTCACCGAGCGCCCACATCGCATCGTTATCAACGTATTTCTCTTTGTTTGCAGGATCGCGCAGCGACAGGCGGTAGCTGTATTTTGTGATTCCCAGATCACGATACGCCTGCTCGACCAGCTTCATTACATTCGAGAACTCTTCCTTGATCTGGTCAGGCGTGCAGAAGATATGCGCATCGTTGAGCGTCATACAGCGTACACGGCTCAATCCGCTGAGCGCGCCTGACCGTTCATAACGGTACATGGTGCCCAGCTCGGCCAGCCTAACCGGCAGATCACGATAGCTGCGGAGCTTCGATTCATAAATCAGGATGTGATGCGGGCAATTCATCGGCCTCAGGACCATCTGCTCGGTTTCAAGGTCCATCGGGGGAAACATGTCTTCGTGATAGTGTTCCCAGTGGCCTGAGCGCACGTACAGATCGACCTTGGCCAGGCTTGGAGTGTAGACGTGCTCGTAACCCAGCTTCCGCTCGAGGCCGAGTATGTACTCTTCCAGAATGCGCCGTATGGTTGCGCCTTTGGGAAGCCACAAAGGGAGACCGGAGCCAACATCTTCATTGACAGTAAACAGCTCCAACTCCTTGCCGAGCCGGCGATGGTCGCGTTTTTTCGCTTCCTCCAGCAGGTTGAGATAGGCGTCCAGGTCATTCTTCGAGAAAAATGCCGTGCCGTAGATACGCTGCAGCTGCGGGTTCTTTTCGTCGCCAAGCCAGTATGCTCCGGAAAGGCTCATCACTTTGAATGCTTTGACCCGACCTGTAGACGGGACGTGCGGACCGCGGCAGAAATCGACGAATTTGCCGTTGCGATAGAGCGAAATTTCGTCGCCGGGCTTCGTGAACTTCTCCACGAAGTGGACCTTCATGAAGTCGTTTTCGGCCTTGAAGTGGGCAAGGCCCTCTTCACGCGGCTCCCATTCGCGGACGAACTTCTCGTCGCGCGCGACGACTTCGGCCATACGGCCTTCGATGAGCTTCAGGTCTTCGGGAGTGAAGGGAGTGGGCCGATAGAAGTCGTAAAAGAACCCGGAGTCAGTGGCTGGGCCATGGCCGAGCTTGGTTTCAGGAAAAAGCTCAAGCACCGCGGTCGCGAGCACGTGCGCGGCGGAGTGGCGGACTACCTTGAGCGCGTCTGGGTCTTTCTCGGTGAGAAGCTGCAGGGATACGTCTTCATGCAACGGCGTGCTCATATCTACGAGGCGCTCGGCCTGCATGTCTTCGGCGCTGTACATGGCGGCTTCGCCCTCTTTGGCTGCCCCGGTTAGGGGGCCGTTTCCATGCAACGGCTTGATGCGGGCGACAACAGAGGCAGAAGCCAGGCGCGGCGAGATGCTGTTGGCTACGTCGAGTGGCGTGGAGCCTGCGGGGAGCTGTTTTTCTGAGCCGTCAGGGAGCTGGACGCGAATGGATTTTTCAGGTGCGTTCATAGATAAGGTTTGGAATCTGGTCTTGTTTTTATGCTAGCAGGTGAAGGCTACAGATTTTGTTCACACCCTTCGCCTGCGGCTCAGGATGGGGCACCGCTTTTGAGCTGACCATTAGGGAAAGCAGGTCCTTCGCTCCGCCCCTGGATGACAGCTATTTCAATCCAATGTGCAAGGGCACTTGCGCATTCTGCGGGTCGAAGCTGGGCGGATAGACTTCGTAGTCCGCCTTGAAAGCGCGCTCGCCGCCGAGGTCTTTGGCGGACATGGACCATATCTTTGTCCAGATTTTCGGCATGACCTGCTGGAGAGGACCTGATTCGCTTTGGAGGATGGCGTAGGGGCCTGCGGGAATTTCTTTGAGCGTCAGCCCGGCGGGGACATCGGCGGTTGAAGTGACGCGCGCGCCGATGAGATAGGTGTATTCGCCGGTCTGGTCGCTTTCGTAGTCAGTGTAGACGGCAAGGAGGTTCTGGTCGGCACGGTTGGGAATTTTATCGGCTGTCCCTTCCTGCATGAAGCGTTGCCAGAGCCTGGGAATCTCGCCCTGACCAGTGGCCTCCTGTTGGTTATTGGTGCGCACGGCAAGGCCGATCACACTGAAGGATTTCTGCTCTTCAACTTTCACAGAGTGCTCCTGTGCCTGGACATGGAAGGCCAGGAAGATGCAGGCCAGGATCATGCAGCGCGTCATGACGGTCAGTATAGCGGGAGAAAATACGCGGGCAGGTTTATTTTTCGTCGGCTATCGCATTGAGGCCAAAGCTGCCCGGCACCTTGTCTGGCTCTGCGATTAATGTAGATGGCGTAAGCTGCGCCTGGGTGATCCCGTGCTCAGTGTGGGCGGCGTTCTGGGTAGCGATGTGGATCCATTCGTGCACCAGAACGTGCGAAATTGCCTGGGACATGGCGCGGGTGCGCTGCTCGAATGACATGCCGAGGGTGCTGGCGTTGAGGGTCTGCGCCATGCGGGTGCAATCGACGTAGATATAGGGCTGGATCTCGCCATGGACGCGGAGCACCCATCCTAACGGACCGGGTTTGAGCGGACGATATGCCTGCTGAGGAACATCGCAGCGGCCAAGCAACTTCACTTCAATAACATTGCCGAATTCCTGACCTGGATGGATTTCGCTGGCGCGCAGCAGATGTGGATCGCTCTCGATCAGGCCGTAGCTTTCCTGAGCAAAGTCTTCATGAATGGCGAAGAAGAGCGGCTGCCAAAGTGCTTCGCTTACCTGCCGGTCGGCGTAGAAGATGAGAGTGCCGGTCTGTGCGCGAGAGATGGTGGGAGCTCCCAGGATGATGCAGAGCAGAAGGGCGAAACTGCCGTAGGAACGTTCGCGGGATGGGAACAAGCCAGCCACGATAAATATTTTTAATACGTCATATAAGATTCGTCCATTCGGCAGCGGGATTTATTTATTCGGGACTTATTTTGAGAAATGAAAAAGCGGAAGCCGGAACTTCCGCTTTTCATTGTGTTTGGAGATTGGCTATTTCTTTTCGTCAGCGGGAGGCACTGCTCCGGGGAAGAGGTTTGGCAACGGGGCTGTTTGCTTGTCGCGCAGCTCAGGATGCGGCAGCGGCTTGCGGGGTAGCATCTGGTCGCGCATGGCGGCGTTGTAGACAAAGATGGCCTCGACGGTAGCGATCTGCTTGAGGTCGCCTGCCTGCAGGCGTTCATAGGTGTCCTGGTTGGAGTGGTGGGTGCGGCTCTCGTAATCCAGGTCGTCCTGAATGAACTGGAAGCCGGGGATGCCGACGGCGTCGAAGGAGAGGTGGTCGGTGCCGCCGGTATTGCGCATCGAAAGGGTGGTTACACCGAGGTCTTTGAGCGGAGCGATCCACTGCGCAAAGATGGGCGCAATGGCGGCGTTTTCCTGCAGGTAGACGCCGCGGATTTTACCGGAGCCGTTATCAACGTTGAAATAGCCGGAGACGAGCTTCTGCTCGGGCTTGATTTCGAGCGGTCCGGTCTTGCGGAGAAACTCGGGCAGCTGAGCCTGGTCTGGAGTGTTGAGCGGAGGCGCGTAGCCGAAGTGCTGCTTGACGTATCCGCGCGAGCCGTAGAGGCCCTCTTCTTCACCGCTCCACAGTGCTATACGGATGGTACGGCGTGGTTTGACTTGCAGCGCATTCAGGATGCGCATGACTTCCATGGCGACGACGGAGCCTGCGCCGTTGTCGGTGGCTCCGGTGCCGGCGATCCAGCTGTCAAGATGGCCGCCGACCATGACGATTTCGTCTTTCAGTTTGGGGTCAGTGCCGGGGATTTCGGCGACGGTGTCAAAGCCGTGTTCGTGGTCGCCGGTAAATTTGGTTTCGACGTCCATTTCGAGCGTGACAGGAACATGCTGCTCCAGCAGGCGGTAGACGCGGCCATAGCTCTCGATGGCCATGACGACGACCGGGACTTTGACTTTGTGGTCGGCGAGATAGGGCTGGCGGCCAAGCGCTGCGCCGTTATCGTCAAAGATGGTTCCGCCAGAACCGCCACCGTTCTTACCGTCGCGGCTGGGACGGATGACGGCTGTAGCTTTTTCGTCGGCCAGGAATTCGGCGATTTTGTCGACCAGCTTATAGCGCTGCAGGTAGCGTTGCAGGCGCGCCTGGAAGTCAGCAGCGGCTCGGTCGGTGACTGGAAACTGAGCGAGCTCTTCGAGTTCCTTATCGGAGTAGCGCTCGAAGAGTGCCTTGTCGACGGGCGGGACCTCGCGCATTTCGCCTAGAAGTACAATTTTTCCGGCGAGCTTGCCTTTATATTTATCGAAGTCCTTTTCGCTGTCGATGTTGACGTAGATGGCTTCGCCACTCACGGTTCCGTTGGTCGATGGTGACCAGGGCGTGGCCTGCGCGATGAAGACGGCAGTATCGGGCGAGGTCATGCGAACCCAGGTGTTGAGCTGCTGCCAGCCCATTCCAAATTCGCCCCAGTCTTCGAGATGCGCGTTCACGCAGCCCATCGCGGTGAGCTGGTCGCGTGTCCAGGCGTTCGCTTTAGCCATATTGGGCGAGCCGGTCAGGCGCGGGCCGATGTCGTCAGTCAGCGCCGAAGCGTACTCCATGATGTGGGAATGCAGAAGGCCCTCTTCACGGATGCGCTGGTACATCGTAAGGTCGAGGTTTTCGGTAGCGGGCTGGGGTTGTTCGTAGGATAGGGTAGGATCGTCTGCGGCTGGTTTGGATTTGGGTTTGTCTGCGGCAAAGACCGGGATGGCAATAGCGAGCAGCAGCGCCGACAAGGGCCGGCGACATCGATTCAACATGCGTACATGTCCTCCTCAAAAGGGTCAATCAAGGAAAGTGGAAGAATATCAGATATCTCCACGGCGATTGAGTTTGAAGACGTATGGAGCCGTGATTAGTTTCAATCGAAGCGGTCTATCAAGCGCGCTTTAAGACGGTTACGTAGAGAGTACGCCTTATTTTGAAGCCGGCTTTCTCGTAAACGCGGATGGCATTTGCGTTGTCCTCTTTGACGCCGAGGAAAGGTGTCTTGTTCTGCTCGAAGATGCCGTTTGCGACGGCAGCGACGAGAGCATTGGCGTAGCCGCGTCCGCGGAATTCGGGCCAGGTGCAGACAGCGCTGACTTCGGTGAAGTCTGTGAGGCCGCAACGCTGGCCAGTCATGGAGGCGAGGCGGCCGTCAACTCGGACTCCTCGATAGCCGCCGAGTTCTATCGTGCGCTGGCGAAAAGGGCCAGGCTCTGTTGCTTCGGCCAGTTTGCGCATGTCGGGCACGTCGGCGGTGGAGAGGGTTTCAATGGCGAAGCTGTGATGGTTGCTCTGCAGAGGTGCGAGGCAAATCATCTGATACATGGGGAAACACCGCAGTAGTCGCAGATTTTCAGGCGGAGTTGGCGGCTCTGTGAGAAAGAGAACAGATATGTCGTCCGGTCCGAGAAGCTGTGCGAGTGACTGATAGGCACGCGGGCTTTGGTCCTTCATTCCGGTGAGCGGGCCTATGTCTATTGGATAGCGCCTGACATAATCGTCGCCTTCGGCAAAGTGGGCGTGGGCGGTGGAGAGTGCGTGCCAGATTGGGTTGTCGAGTACGGCGGTGTCTTTGCTCATTTCTCTAATTCATAGATGAGCGGGTTTCCTGCTTTGGCGCAAAAAGCTGTTGATGGTTATTGCTGACACCACCCTTCGCTACGCTTCAGGATGGGCACCCATTGCGTTCTGATGGGTTGTAAAAAAAGCAGATCCTTCGCCTGCGCCTCAGGATGACAATTCACTTATTCGTGCATATCTGCGCTATTTCGCGACATCATCAAGCATCTTATGCAGGTGTTTGCGGGCGTTGTCGAGCGCGGAGCGGTCGCCGGAGAGTCGCGACATCATCAGGCTTCCTTCCAGTGTGGAAATGATTGTCGAGGCGATGGCAGAAGGCGATGCTTTTGGATCGATTTCACCTGCTTTGATTCCCTGCCGCACGAGTCCTTCGAGATAATCCTGCCATTCGCGCAACGCTTCGCGAGCATGGGCGCGGAGAACAGGGTTTCCGTCGTCGGCATCAATGGCGGTGTTCATTAAGGCACAGCCGCCGGGAACTACGGATGGTTTGGAGGCGAAGCCGTCGACCATTCCTCGCAATTTGCCGAGAGGGCTGGGAATTTGATCAAGTCGGGCGCGTCGTCTCTCCTTGATTTCCGACCAGGCGTAATCGAAGGCGGCGACGGCTAAGTCTTCCTTGCTATCGAAGTGACGGTAGATGCCGCCCTTTTCGAGGCCCGTCTCTTCCATTAATTCGGAAAGGCTTGCGCCTGAGTATCCGCGCTTATTGAAGACAACAGCGGCCTTGCGAATGATTTTGTCGCGGGTCTTTTCGCCTTTGGTGAGGACGGTGTTCACGGAACTTTTAACAGGAAAATTTGCGACCGTTCGGTCTCTGCATGAATCTGTGTTCAGCATACCACCTTTTCGCGATGAGCACAGCGACTCTAGCCCGCCCTCAGCTTTCTGTTGATGTTGCCGAAAAGTCGCGCTCGATCAATCCCTGGGCGGTAGCCGTTACGGTGACGCTGGCGACGTTCATGGAACTGCTCGATACTTCCATCGCCAATGTATCCCTGCCGCATATCGCAGGCGGACTGGGATCGAGCTTCGATGAAGCGACGTGGGTGTTGACTTCATATCTGGTTGCCAATGCGGTGGTGCTGCCGCTGAGCGCGTGGCTCTCGCGTGTCTTCGGGCGCAAGCGCTATTACATGATGTGCGTGGGCCTGTTCACGGCTACTTCGTTTCTCTGCGGCGTTGCGCCAACGCTTGGCTTTCTGCTGCTGTTCCGAGTGATGCAGGGAATTGGCGGCGGCGGACTTGCTCCGGTGGAGCAGGCGATCCTGGTCGATACATTTCCCGCGGAGAAACGCGCGGCTGCATTTGCCCTCTACAGCATGGCGATTGTTACGGCGCCGGCTATTGGGCCTCCGCTGGGTGGATGGATTACGGATAGCTTCTCGTGGCGCTGGGTTTTCTTTATCAACGTGCCGATTGGCATCCTGTCGCTGATTCTGAGCAGCCGGCTGGTGCATGATCCGCCGAGTTTCAAGGAGGAGATTGCGAAGCTGCGCGCGAGTGGCAAGCTGCGGATCGATGGACTGGGCATTGGATTGATCGCGGTTGGATTCGGCTGCCTGGAAGTGGTTCTGGATCGTGGGCAGATTGATGACTGGTTCGGCAGTCCTACGATTGTGGCGCTGCTGATTGCTGCCATCCTCACGCTCAGCATTGCGATTTACTGGGAGTGGAACCACACGGATCCAGTCGTAGAAATCACGCTGCTGAAAGAGCGGAATTTTGCTTCGGCAACGATCTTCTATTTTCTCTTTGGATTTGTGCTCTTCGGGAGCACAACGATGATTCCGGAGATTCTGCAGACGCTTTATGGATATACGGCCACCGATGCCGGTCTGGTGCTTGGTCCCGGAGCGCTGGTGATTACTTTTCTTGCGCCGTTTGTGGCGCGGCTGGTGCAGTCGGGCAAAGTCAATCCGAAGCATCTCATCATCTTCAGCTATGCCGTGGTGGCGTGTTCGATGTGGTACTACGGCAGCTTTACTCCGCAGACAGATTATTTCCATTACGCTTTTGCGCGCGCAATTCAGGGATTTGGTTATGCCTTCCTGTTTGTGCCGGTGAGCGTGATGGCATATTCGTATCTGCCGCCGCAGAAAAACAACAAGGCTTCGAGCTTCACCAACCTGGCGCGCAACTGGGGTGGCAGCTTTGGCGTAGCATTTGTCACAACATTTCATGAGCGCCGCATGGACCTGCACCAGGCGCGCCTGGGCGATACGCTGGCGCATGGATTGCCGCTGGTAGATTCGACCCGGGATTCGCTGACGAAGAGTTTTGAGCAGCTTGGGTTTTCGCATGTCGATGCTGTTTCGCACGCCAGCGGACGGATGTACGATCAGTTACTACAGCAGGCGAGTTTGCTTGGGTTCACGGATTGCTTTCATCTGCTTGGATGGATTGCGCTGCTCGGGATTCCGGTTGTATTTTTCACGCGCAATTTCAGGCCGGGGGGTGGCGGGTCAGCGGGGCATTGAGCGGGCTTGATGGGTTTAATGAGGAGATGGAAGAAATCTGATTGGAGAATCCTGTTACCTCAGGCGCTAAAAGCCCCGTTCATTCGATGCAAATTATGGCATGGCATGAAGCCATGCCCTTACGAACCGCAGGTTTCACAGCCACGAAAATCCTTCGCCTAGCTTTTCGAGACGTATTCATTTGCATTGGTGCTTGTGCCGTGTACCATCGGAGATTGCTTTGATGGCGCATGGCTAAGAAGAGTCTGATTTGCAAAGTTGGACGTAGTTTTGTCTGGCTCGTTGTGTTGTTGATGACGATCTGGGCGGTTGCTGCGCTTTGCTTTGATGTGCGGATCGCATGGCTGCGTGTCCCATGCGTAGCTATCTATCTGGTCGCGGTATCTGCTGCGGTTCTGAAGGTGAAGCGGTTCTGGTATCGCGTGCTCGGCTGCATTGGTTGTTTTGTAGTTGTGCTGGTATGGTGGCTTTCGCTTCTACCTTCTAATGAAGGTAACTGGCAGGCGGATGTCTCGCAGCTTGCTTACGGGCAGGTAAATGGCGATCACGTCACGATTTACCACACGCGAAGCTGCGATTATCGCGCGGAGTTTGATTACACCTGCGCGTGGCCGGTGCGCGAAGTGGATTTGTCGCAGATTCGCGGCATGGATGTTTTTGTGGACTATTGGGGTTCTCCATGGATCGCCCACACCATCATGAGCTTTGACGTTGGCGGGGGCCGGCACGTGGCGTTCTCGATTGAGGCGCGCAAGTATGTGGGGCAGAGCTATTCGGCGATTCGCGGGTTCTTCCGGCAGTTCACGCTGATTTCTGTGGTGAGCGATGAACGCGACGTGGTGAGGTTACGCACGAATTACCGCGTGGGCGAGGATTTGTATCTGTTTCACACTACGGCAACCCCTGCATTTGCGCGGTCACTGTTTCTGGATTACATCGGATTCACAAATTATCTGCACGATCATCCGAAGTGGTATAACGCTGCCACACATAACTGCACGACTGAGATATTCGCGTTGAAGACAATGAGCACACTCCAGCGCAACTGGACGATTCTGCTGAATGGCAAGGGAGCGGCGGAACAGTATCGAGAAGGCAATCTTGCCGGAGATGGGTTGCCGTTTGATGAGTTGATGAAGCGAGCTTATATCAATCCGGCGGCGAAATTGGCGGACAAGGATCCGGGGTTCTCGGCGAAGATCCGTGAGGGCAGGCCGGGGTTCGAGCATTAAAATTCTGCGGCGTGTAACCAGGAATCGCGTTACCTCAGGGGCTAAAGCCCCATTCATGGGGGCAGCATTTATGGCATGGCTAAAAACCATGCCCTTACGAAACCAATGCAGGCTGAAGCAAGCGCCTACCTGATGACGGCCGGCATTTTGCTATAGTCCAAAGCCGGCGAGAAACGGCGCGACTGTGTGAAAAGCGATGCCGCCGAATTTGGCAATCATGCCGGCAATAGCTCCAATGGTTGACAACTCGTTCTGCGCGGCGCCGGAGGCTTTGACCAGAAGATTCAGCTTCTCCAATCCTGATTCCAGTTTGCTCTTTGCTTCCGGAGCTTTTACATCCTGCTGCATGGGCTGGACGACGCTTTCGACGATTGTGCTTTTCATGGCGTCGGGCATGCTGGATTTCTGGATTTCTGCTTTCAGGTCTTCGATGAGCTTGAGAAGTTGCTGCTGATCGGCTGCATTCACGTTTGCATTGACGTTCGAGACGTTGGAAGTTGCTCCCTGGCCCACGGCAATTCCGAAGCCGGAAATGCCGCCGCCTACATAGGTTCCGCTGTTGTCTGTCATACATTTGCTCCCGATTCTGCCCGTGCTGCAGTGGATGCAAGGCTGTGCTGTCCCACTGCTATACCGGCTCCTTGAATGCTTCCGTTCACCTTTACCGAGTTGTCAGTCATGTGAATGGTGACGTTGTACACAGCGCCGGCTGGAACGGACATGACCGGCGTCTGCTGCTGCGTTTTGGGATTGATGATGTTCAATTGCATCTGGTCGGGACGATTGGGATCGGCGACGGCCACTACCGCAACAGGCATCGAAGTTCCGCCGGAGACGTTAATGCCACCAACGAATTGCAGGCAGGGAGCCAGGAACTCGCTCCAACGCTGCGTCTGCACCATAACCATGACCTTTACGGTTGAGGCGGGTCCCTGAGCAAGCAGAATGAGCGTATGGATGGCGACGTTGAATGGAGGCGGCCCGATAGCGTCGAACTCTCTTCCGATTGCCATACCGGCTTGCAGAGGAATTTGACGCAGCGGAGCGAAATTAAAGACATACTGCACCTGCAACGACTGCGCCAGTCCCCATGCAACATCCGGTGATTCGAGGTTCTGCAGCGCCATATGAACAATCTGCGATGTTCCCGGATCAATTTCCTCAACCATCACAATGGCCGGTGTGAACTGAGTAAGCTGCGATCCGGGCGGCAGCAGCATGAACATGCTCAGCGGCTGGGGAATGCCCCGCATCTGGGCCATCATGGCGGAGTACTGCATTAAGGGGTTCGGCGGAACTACGGTGAACCCTGCCGGCAGCACCGCCGTGAAATTGACGCCGCGAATGATCTGGTCATTCAAAGTGGGAGCAAGTATAGCCTTTGCTTGTCTGGTCTGACGGAATTTTTTTTCAGACTTACAGCAGGCTGGAACCTGCAATTTCCTGCAATACGTTTAACGGCGACGTCGCCGGCGCGACGAGCGCTTCCGGGTTGACGAGGAATGTCTGCTCAAGAGCATACTGGCCGGCGAGAACAGCGTGCGGAATGGTATCGGTATAGACCATCCAGCTGGAGCCTGGAGGAAAGTTGAAGGCGTATTTCGGGCAGTTTGCCTGGAAGCCGGTGTTTTCCTTTAGAAAATTATGAAAGCGCATCATGAAGTCGTCATACGCGGTGCGCTTGATGGATGGAATAGCTGCGCCGAGTCCTATGCTGCTGCCCAGCGATTTGGCGGCACGACTGAGTGCTCCATCGACGCGAGGCGTAATTTCAGCGGGGACGAATTGCTTGACGATGGTAGCGAAGGGATCGCTGACGACCCAATCGCGCGTGCGCGTGGGATGAATGTTGTTGAAGAAGCGGAGAATGCGCGCGCCGTATGTTGGGCGGGTAGGAAAGGCATCGGTGTGCAGCAGGTCGTTGCGCCGACGCTGCGGCAGGTCGCGGCCCTCTTCCTCCTGGGGACGAAAGCTGGCGTAATCGAGGTGCCAGTTGGCCTTGTAGGGCGCGAGAAAACGGGTCAAGAATTCAGTGACACATTTGGAATATTGCCGCATGATGCCCTGCAGGCGCGCTACGGCTGCTGCGTCCGCAGTTTTGGTATCGACTCCGCTGAGCTTGTCAATGTTGGGCTTGTAGGCGATGTTCTTGTGCAAAGAGCTGTCGGTCTGCTGCTGACCGAGCAGGAATTGCAGATCAGTTTCCGGGATGTTGATGGGCGTCTGCGGAAAGTAGAGGATGTCTCCAGCTTCGAGATGAATGCACCAGTCGCGCTGCTGCTCCGGCGCGAGTGACTGCAGTTCGGCAAGCGAAATAGGGATGATGGCCATAGAACTCTAATTGTTGCTGAACTTGCGGCGCAGCCACAGGCCGATCAGCACGACCAGACTGAGGGCCAGGGCGGCGAGCCCCGCAGGCAACGCAAAATATCGGTAACTATCCGCAAAATTCACGTGGTGACCAGCACCGTTGTAAATCAGGATGCCGAAAATAGCTGCAAAACAGGTGAGAAAGAAGACCGTAATTCCAAACGCAAGCGACAACACGACCGAGGTAAAGAGGCCAAAATTGCTGAATGGAATACCAAGAAATCTGCCGTGATTTGCCTGAGTTGCAGCAACCATAACTGAACAATATGCTCCTCAGCTAGAATACAGGTTTATGGCTGGAGCCGCCCAGATCGAATTATTGCCCGCGCAGAAGGTGGCGCAGGAAGCACAAGTGCTGCAGGCGCCAAACAGTGTCTGCTACGCGCAGTTTGGCGACACGCATTTATCAGCGCAGGACCTGGAGCGCATCGTGCAGGCGGTGCCGGATTCGATAGCGGCGGCGCTGAAACGGCGCGCGTATTACTTCGTTCCGCTCACGATCAGTGAGACAGACGAGACGCTGGTTGCTCCCGAGTTCACGATTGACTTCAGCGACCGCGCGATCTGCCATCGCAATGTGCAGTTCGGCGGGTCGGAGTGCATCTTTATCTCAACGCGGCTGTTGCAGGACCGCTTTGCGCTGGCATTCGAGTTCTTCATCAACGTAGGGCACCATTTCGTGGAGTCGGTGGGCGTGCCGCAGAGCTTCAGCGATCTGGCATGGTCACAGGCGCAGGCCGATGTACGCGGCGAGACCAGTCAGGACGCCTGGGAAAATCGTCGTCGGGCAATGGATCGCGGGCGCTCGGATGAGAAAGCGAAAAATGCATTCTTCGAGGCGGCTTTTTCGGATGCGATTGCTATTTACCTGCTTTCACTGAGCATCGATTTCGACTATGCAGATTTGCGCGAGCGTGAGTATCCTCTGCTGGCTGCTCCTGCGCTGGCCGAGCGGCTGCGGCATGTGGCCGAGCTGTTTCCCCCGAATGCAGGATATGAATTTGAGATTCGCTATCGGCGTCGGGGCTGATCTCTCAATGACTTTCGTTACAATCGCGGCATGATTGCGCATTTGCGGGGGCGTCTTTTTTCGAAGCAGCCGGGCCAGGCCATTGTCGAAGCCGGAGGCGTGGGATACGACGTGACCATCAGCATTCCCACATTCACGGCCTTGCCCGCTGAAGGGGCTGAGGTTTCTCTCTATATTCATACGCAGGTGCGCGAGGATGTGCTGGCGCTCTTCGGCTTTCTTGATCTGAACGAAAAGCGGCTCTTTGAACGCCTGATTACAGTTTCCGGAGTGGGGCCTAAGCTGGCAGTGACGATTCTGAGCGGACTGAATCCGGAGCGGACGGTAGCAGCAATCCGCGCGCAGGACCATGCCACGCTGACGCGGATCCCAGGCGTAGGAAAAAAGCTGGCAGAGCGGCTCGTAGTCGAGCTGAAGGACAAGCTGGAAGATATGGCTGCCGCGCCTGCAGTGACTTCGGCTGGTCCAGCGGCTGATGATGTGTTGTCGGCGCTGGTAAATCTTGGATATCAGAAACCAGCTGCGCAGAAGGCGATCGAATCGGCTGTTGCGAAGAACAAGGCAGCCGGGGAAAGCTTTGAGGAATTATTTCGGGCGGCGCTGCAGTTGATCCGGTAGGTTATTGTCACGAGGCTAAACACTGGAACACATCACAGGGGAATCGTTATTACCATCCGTCAGGCGAATGGAAGAAAGCCAACCTTAGGCTATTTGCGAGAAATTCATCTGTTATTCGCATAAATTCAATCAGCGTTTACGAATTCATCTTTAGAATTCCCCTGCTTTTCGAGAAAAGCAGAGGAGATTCTATCGTCGTGAAAAGACTATTTATCTGTGCCGCGTTGATTGCCATCGCGAGCGCTTCGCTTCATGCCCAGATCACACTATTGGCGAAAGGAGCCCTGACCGGGTCGAGCGCCGGCTCGTATCAGGACCTGTCGGGATTGAAGTACACCCTGGAGAATGGCGTTTCAGCAAACCTGCTGGGCGGCCTGGGATCAGGCATTGCCTATGCCGGCGGAAATACTTTCCTCGCTGTTCCGGATCGCGGGCCGAACGCGGTGAGCTTCAATTCGAATGTTGATGACACCGTCGCTTATGTGAATCGCTTTCACACCATTTCTATGCAATTAACGCCGAATACCAGCGGCAGCGGGCTTCCATTCACACTGACGCCTACATTACGTTCGACGACCCTGCTGCACGCGCTACTGCCATTGACCTATGGTTCGGGCGTCGGGCTGGATATCATCTCGGGCAAGCCGCCGATCAACACTCTGCTGAAGCACTACTTCACGGGCCGCTCTGATGGTTATGACCCGGAGCATGGCTCCGGAGATCCATTCGATGCGCGACTCGACCCGGAAAGCATTCGCGTATCGAATGACGGGCTGACGGTCTTCGTCTCCGACGAATATGGACCTTACGTGTACCAGTTCCTGCGCGCGACCGGCGAGCGCATCCGCACCTATAAACTGCCGGCGGATTTCTACGTAGCCAACCCGAAGCCGACGGGCGATGCCGAGCAGGCGGCGAACAACACCGGTCGCGTTCCCAACAAGGGCATGGAGGGCCTGGCAATTACTCCCGACGGACGTACGCTTGTGGGAATCGTGCAGAATTCGCTGATTCAGGATGCCGCTGAAGGAGGATCGGCGGCGAAACTGCTGCGCATTGTGACGATCGACATTCTCTCCGGTCGTACGACGCATCAGTATGCGTATCTGCTGACCACGGGCTCAGGCGTGAGCGAAATTGCTGCTCTCAACAATCACGAAATGATTGTGGATGAGCGCGATGGCAAAGGCCTCGGCGATGGCAGCAAAGCAAAAATCAAGCAACTGTTCAAGATCGACCTGAAGGGCGCGACAGACGTGAGCGACATGGACGGCGCCGCCGCGGCAGCACATGCTGTGAGCAAGACTCTCTTTCTGGATGTCGCGCAGCAACTCGAACAGAATGGCTTCACGGCGGATCAGATTCCAGCGAAGATTGAAGGCGTTGCCTTTGGTCCCGATGTGAAACTGAACGGCAAGACGGTACACACACTCTGGGTGGCTAACGACAACGATTTTCTGCAGGACTTCAGTGGCCCAAACACCAATCCAAATCAGTTCTTTGTGTTTGGATTTACCGATGCCGACCTGAACGGATCGGTGTATGTGCCGCAGCCGCACTTTTCACTGTCTGGCTGGTAATCAGTTGAACTGTTGGGAAAAGGCGCCTGAGTGGCGCCTTTTCCGTTTTTGTGCAGCGCTCATCTGTAGACGACTGTCGCGCAATCAAGATTGCCGAGACTTTCAGGCAATTCTGTTGAGCGCAAGAATTGAGGGAATCCGGCGCAATGCTCTCTGAGATATTTGTTCAGTCATTTTCAGCTAAGATCAGTAACTCCAAGTTCCGTTTGCTTCAAGATCACATTGAGCACTGCTTTTGGGACGGATCACGGCTGGTTCCTGCCCTGTCCAAAATAATTTGAAAAAAGATAAGCTGGCGTGTCGACCCGGAGGTACCTCGCTCGTTGTGTTTATAGAGGCAGGAATCGGGATTGAGACCTGCTGTGCATTCATAAAGGAAAGGATTGCAATGCGATTTTTGATCTTCTACAGGCCTGATCACAGTGCTCCGCCGGCCCCTGAATACATGGAGCAGATGGAAACGCGCGTGGATGAAGCGATGAAGTCCGGCCAAATGCTCGCCACAGGAGGACTGGTGCCGGCCGGAGTGCGCGTGCGGCAGAAAACAGGGCAAACCACTGTCACGGATGGTCCTTACGCGGAAGCCAAGGAACTCGTGGCCGGATTCGCGCTCTTCGAGCTGGACTCGATGGCAGCGGCAATTGAAGCTTCGAAGAACTTTCTCCAATTTGCCGGCGATGGAGAGTGTGAAATTCGGCAGCTGATGGAGGGGTCGCGGTACATCGGCGAGCCGGATGCAAAACAAATTTGAAAAAAGTTTCGTGGCGTGTCGATTCTGCGATGCGCCGTTCGTTGTGAAAGTAGAGCGTGGGATAGAACGAGAGGTAATCCCGGGCAAGAACCGATCAGGAGAAACGAAATGCGGGTGATGGTGATGGTGAAGGCGACCAAAGAGTCCGAGGCTGGTCAGTATCCGAAAGAGGATTTCAGTAAGTTGCTGGCCGATATGGGCAAGTTCAACGAAGAGCTGGTGAAGGCAGGCATAATGCTTGCCGGCGATGGCCTGAAACCAAGCTCGAAGGGCAAGCGCGTGCGCTTTTCAGGCAATGAACGGACGGTAATCGATGGGCCGTTTTCTGAGACGAAGGAACTTGTGGCTGGTTTCTGGATATGGCAGGTGAACTCTCTGGAAGAGGCGATTGAGTGGGTGAAGCGCTGCCCCAACCCTTTTCCGAAGGGTGAATCGGAGATCGAAATCCGCCCCTTCGTCGAGCCGGAAGATTTTGGTGAAGCGCTGGCGCCCGAGTTCAAGGAGCAGGAAGAGCGGCTGCGGGAGCAGCTGGCCGCGAAAAAGTAAGTCTTTTGCTGGCACAAACGAATTCAACATATTCACGACAAGGAGAAGGAAATGAAGATCAGCCCATATTTAAACTTTCCCGGTAATTGCGAGGAAGCATTCAAGTTCTACGAGAAAACCTTTGGCGGCAAGATCGAATTCCGAATGACGCATGGCGAATCGCCCATGGCAGCGCAGGTCGAGGCCGATTGGCGCGACAAGATCATGCATATTTCACTGCGGATTGGCGACGATGTTATTCTCGGCTCCGATGCTCCGCCGCAGTATCAGCAGAAGACACAGGGATTCTATATCTCGATTTCCCTGAAAGATGCCGCGGAAGCCAAGCGTGTATTCAATGCACTGGCGGAAAATGGGCAGGTAAACCTGGCATTTTCTGAGACCTTCTGGTCACCCGGCTTCGGAATGTTGATCGATCGCTTTGGGATTCCGTGGATGGTGAACACCGATCAGGCTGCTGCCTGAAATTGACTTGAGCAGGTTCTTCGCTCCGAATGCGCAGGGCCTGCTTTTATCTTCCCGAGGAGGGTTTATGCAGGTGGTTGAGGCTCGCAGCACAGTTTCGGGCAAGAGGCTCTGGACAGGCCGCATTCTGAGCGGGCTGGTGGTCTTGTTCCTGTTAATGGATGGCGCGATGAAGCTCATTAAGCCTGCCGCAGTGATCAAGGCCTCAGCAGGACTGGGCTGGCCTGATCATATTATTGTTCCAACCGGAATCGTGCTGCTGATCTGCACGATTCTTTATGCGATTCCGCGTACGGCTGTGCTGGGCGCTGTGCTGCTGACAGGTTATCTGGGCGGCGCAGTGGCTGTTCAATGGCGCGTGGGGCATCCATTGTTCGCAGAGACTCTGTTTCCTGTCTATATAGGAATTGTGCTGTGGGCAGGCCTATGCCTGCGCGATGCACAGCTGAGCGCCTTGTTCCCATTGCGGCGTTCGTAATCAACCCTCCCGCCTTCACGGGCCAAAACTCATAGGCGTGCACGGGTCGTAGCCGAGAGACGAAGGACTGGCCGGAGTGGGCGGCGTCGGATGCGCGGCCCAGGGAATTTTAGAGAAGTCAAAAAATTCCAGCAGGTTGGACTGAGCAGCATCGCGCGCCGTGAGGTGGGCAGAGCTGCCGATAAAGCGGTTCTCTACAAACTTGATGACTGCGGTGTGATCCATCGGCGTGTGTGAAACATAGTGGCGCCGGGTGAAGGGCGAGATAATCATGTTCGGCACTCGGAACCCGAGCTGCGCTGCGAATCCGCGGACAGCGGCAGCATCCTGAGGATTCGCCCCGGGATCGCCGCTAAGAAGATCGCAGTGAAGCGTGGGAGTGCCACCGCTGGGCAGGCACGGTTTGTACGAATCCGGGTTGACGGCAATCTGGGAAATATCCTGAATCATTCCAAGTGAAGCGCTGGTCTTGTCGTTCGAGTGGCCCAGCACAGGCGGGACGTGATCGTATGGGCCTCCACCTTCGTCATAGCTCAGGAAAAAGACAGAGTTCTTCCACGAGGTGCTGGCCATCAGTGCATTGATGATTTTGGCCACCTGCGCCTGCCCCTGGAGAATGGATTGGCCGGAGCCGGGGTGCTCATCGTTGTTGCCGTAGCCGGCTTCAATGAAAGCAAAACTTGGCAGCTTGCCGCCGGAGAGATCCGTGAAATACGTAGAGACTGGCGCGATGTGGTTGGGATCGATGCAGAACGAGTTCGTCGAATCGCCAACCACGCTTGATTTCTGCGTAGTGCCCGTACAGGCAGCGTGAGTCGGGTTCTCGTACAGATATTGATACGAATAAGTGAGATTGGAAAAGCTGGTGGCCGGGTAAGCGGCATTGGATGAACCCGTGCAGTCATCTTCATTCAGGCACAGGCCCTGAGTTACGGTGTAATAGATTTTCCACGAGACCTTCGCCTGATCCAGCTCCTGAAAGATATTAGCGATGTTCAGCTGCGGCAGGTGGTCATCATTGCCGGGATCAAAAACCAGGCCTTGCGTGGTTCCTCCGGTAAAAGTTGCGATGCGGTTGGAAATGCTCTTGCTGGAGATTGGCGAAAACCACCGGTCCGACACCGCAAACTGCGACGCCATGTAGTAGTAGTAATTCAGAAATGTCTGATCGTAATATCCCATCGAGCGTTTGCCGACTAGATCCGTAAAGCTGCCGGAGCATCGGTTCGAAGTGGAGCAGTTCTTCGCATAACCCTCGGCAATGTGAACGAAGCCATCCATAGGGATGGTGCGGTTCGAGAGAAAGTCCCAGCGGTTCACATCGCCATAGCTCTCCAGCCATGCCGAGCTTTCGTCATCGATACAGGTGCTGGTGAACTTGAACGGCGAAAAGACGTCGCCTTCATCATCTTCATTGGTGATCTTGCTGAGCTTATCGTCAATGCCATCCACTTCGTAATCTTTGCCGTCGTCACCAATGTTCCACTTGTTGGCCTTGCGATACGGATTGAGCATGCCGAAGTAGTTATCGAAGGAATGGTTCTCCTGCAGCATAAAGATCACATGGGTGATCGCCTGCAGGCTGCTGGCGGAAATAACAGTGACGGTCTTTGCTGCCGAAGCCTGCCCTTGCGAACCGGTTGCGCTCGCCGTATAGGTAGTAGTCGCTGTGGGAGCAATCGTCACCCTGCCGCCTGTTGCGGACAGGGAATACTTGGTGCCGTCGCTGCCGGTGACCGTAACCTGTGTTGCATTCGTAGCAGCTACCGTCAGAACAGACGAACCGCCTGAAGTGATGGTGCTGGGATTGGCAATGAGGCCGACGGTCGGCGGAGCAGGCACTACGACGGTCAGGTCAATCGTCGTGAAAGAAGCGCCGCCACAGTAGTCCCATTCCTCCACAACGGTGTGCTCCGGACCGGCGCTGAGAGTAATTTGCGTGTTCAGCGACGATCCATTGACCACGTAAATCAGCTTGTTATTGACATAAATTCCCATCGACGCCACGCCTTTGGCGCATGTTGTAGTCGTGGCGGTGGCCGCGTAATGAACAGGCGATGTAACCGTCGCCCCGTTTGCCGGACTTGTAACCGTAACGGTTGCAAATGCCGACGCAGTAGATATCAGGAATGTAATGATCGAGCAACAAAGAGCCTTCATGGGGCACGGCCTCAAAGATGTTTCTGCAAATGCGAAAAGGCATTCAGATTCCCTGGATGGATTTGGACGAGATGGCTTGCACAGGGTATCTGCAGCAATCACCGAATGTTTTGATTCGGCAGGCGGTCTTTAAGTTTGCTTGCCTGAAAATAGATTTCTAGGGGTTGATGATGCGGTGTAAATCCAGCGATGGAGGCGGTACCGCCGTCTGGCTCAGCATGATATGGACCTGTCCGCGATGGTGCGTCTGATGATTAAACATATGGCTGATGGCGACAGGTATTTCCTCCCGGTATTCAAGCCCTTTGCTATTCGTGTAGGTAATGGAGTGGCCCAGAAAATCCTCGGTTGCAGCGGCAAAGAATGATTCGATCCGGACATCGAGATCTTTTCTTGCCGAAAACAGTTCAGGGAGATCTTCAAACAAAACCGTATTCAATGCTGGTGTGCTGCGACCCCCTCCCTCTAAACGAGACATCCAGATTCGATCACCCAGCAGGATGTGATTCAAAAGCGCATGGATGCTGCCGAAGGAGCCCTGCCTCTGTTTTCGGTATTCAACAGGATCAAGCTGGGCGCACCGTTCATATAGCCTTTCGTTGGCGATACGGTTATAGCGCGCAAGCATCTGAAAGTGGGCCAACAAATTCATGGATGCAGTTTACACAGTGAGAAACATCCTCACATAAGTTCGGCGTCCTCAATCACGATACCCGTCCGAGTCCCTTGCCCATCGCAAACACCCCAGGCCATGCGCGGAGTATTGTGGGCGATGCCGTAACGGCCATCCGAAGCAAGCAGGATAATGCCGCCGTGTCCGCCGAGGCGCTTGTAGAGGTAAGCAATCGCGTCCGGGGCTACCTGTTCGGGGGCACGGCCCTGCTGGACGCGGTCCACAGCCCACTTTCCTAAAACCAGTTTCATAATGGGCTCGCCCCATCCGGTGAGCGAGACGGCTGCGCTTGCGTTATCCGCATAGCAGCCGCAGCCGATCAGTGAAGAATCGCCGACACGTCCCGGAGCCTTATTCAGAGTGCCTCCAGTAGAAGTGGCGGCGGCGATATTGCCTTTTATGTCGAGAGCCACCGCGCCCACCGTATCGTGCGAGGCAAGTTCAGCAGCAGTTTCCGGAGACTTGTCATCACCAGCAAATGTCAGATCGGGCAATCCAGCGCGCTCCTTCGCCTGGGCTTCTTCCAGGCGCTTCCGCTCGCGGTCAAGGACCAGCTCGGAGTTGTCGATCAACTCCATTCCATGCTGCTGCGCGAACTCTTCTGCGCCTTGTCCAACAAAATAAACATGCGGACTTCTATCAAGCACCAGCCGCGCCGCATGAATCGGATTGCGCAGACGCTCGACGCATGCGACGCCTCCGGCGCGCAGCGTGCCTCCGTCCATCAGCAATGCATCCAGTTGCACGCGCCCATCGCGGGTGAGAAAACTGCCGCGTCCGGCATCGAAGGTGTCATCGTCTTCGAGAACGGCTACGGCAGTCTCAACGGCATCCACTGCCGATGCGCCTTTCGAAAGCAGGGCGTATCCGGCATGGAGAGCATTGGAAACGCCGCGCTCATGCGCCGCGACCATATCGTCGGGAATGGCCCAGGCGCCCCCGTGAACCAGGAGTACAGGTGTGTGTGGCATACGCGACTCCTGATTGTATCGGGAAAAACAGCGATGCGCCCTTGCGGACGCATGCTGAATCATATTTGGATATGTCTGTCAGCGTCCGGCTGCAACTTGTTTGCCGGCCTGTGCCAGGAATCCGCCGATTTCTTTTGCACGGTTGTTCAGAACTTCTTCTGCGAAGCCCTGAAACTTTGCCGCAACGGCGCGATCTTTCAGTTGCGCCGCATGCTCAAGAATCGCAGTGACCGCCTTGAGCTCGGAAAAGACTTCGGGCGGCGGATCGGGAAGAATCCAGCGGATATGCAGCTTTCCGTCACTTCCGATGTAGATTTCATAGACGCCGTTGTCCACCAGAACACTGAGACGTTCAAAGTTTGCCATGTTAAAAACCCTCCTCACGCAAGCATCGTGAGAAGCGTCTGAAGATCGTTACAGAAGATTAGCGATATGTGACGAATACTCAGCAGAGGGACGGCTCTTCGGGATCGCAATGCTTAAGAGTCAGCAGCAGTGAATGACGCCTGTTCAGAACGCCGGTAACGACTTCAGTACGCTGTAGCTCTTTAAAATCGCCGGCTGCGCTGATGGAAAACCGATTGCCGCACGTTGCTGCGAGACCAGCCCGGCTTAAATACGCGAAACAGCCAATGATGCGCTCGGCCAATGGCGAACGTAGTGTGCGCTCCGGCAGATCTACTTCTCCCTGCTCATCCGTTATCACCTGTGTAAGCTGCTCAATCCGCTGCGCCGAAGTCTGCTGCCATAATTCGCTGACCGGGGTATTTGCCATGGGCGCGCCGAACTGGTCTATCAGCTTCACATGATACGGAGGAACTACTGTAAGCTTCTGCGGATAAAACAATACGATCAGCGCCAGAATGATAAGCAGCCACCATCCCCATTTCTTTTTGATCGTCGCTGCTCTATCGCGATTGCTCATTCGCAGGGATTTTACAGCACGTGGTCTTTGCATGTAGTTCGGCGCCATTGCACAGCAAGGCTCTCTCTGTGTGAGAATGTTATGCGATGATGCGCCGTCGCGAGTTCCTCCTTTCCTCCGCTTGCTGTTTCGGGGCTGGCGCCCTTGCGCGTGCCGTCCCTTCAGCGTGGGGCAAGACAGATATCGAGTCCCCGGCAGCTACAGAGGCCATTGCGATCAATCAACTGGGCTATCTGCCTGCGGCAGCTAAGCAGGCGAGCATCCGTGGCAAAGCGACTTCTTTTGCAGTCAGATCAGCGACAGGGAATAACATCGTACATCGGGGACAACTCAGTGCTCCTGTCAATGACGCTGCCTCCGGAGACACTCTCCAGACAGCTGATTTCTCTGCGCTGCGAACGCCGGGGCACTACGTGCTTGAGCTTGATTCCGGCCAGCGTTCCGGTTCATTTCGCATTGCGCCGGATGTTTACCACAATGCTCTCAGGCTCACAACACGCGCATTTTATGGGCAGCGCTGCGGATGCCATGTCGATCTTGGCGAAGGCTATGTGCATCCGGTATGCCATCTTTCCGCCGCCTATCATTCCTCATCCGGAAAGAGCGGCACGCTGCACAATCGCGGCGGCTGGCACGATGCGGGAGATTATGGTCGTTATATCGTCAATTCCGGAATTACAACCGGAACGCTGCTGTGGGCGTGGGAGCTGTATCAGCACGCGCTCGGCGGGCTATCGCTGCAGATTCCTGAATCGGGCGGAAAACTCCCGGACTTCCTCGCCGAAATTCGCTGGAACCTCGACTGGATGCTGACGCTGCAGGATGAAGATGGCGGTGTGTGGCACAAGCAGACAAGCCTGCAATTCTGTGGATTCATCATGCCGCAGAACGATACGCTCACAAGCTATGTAATCGGCACCGGAGCGCCGGCGTATAAAGGCACTGCGGCCAGCGCGGATTTCGCCGCGGTGATGGCGATTGCCGCGCGTTGCTATGGCGCGCATGATACCGCGTATGCGAAGCGTTGTCTAACGGCTGCTCGCAAGGCATGGGACTGGTGCGTGCGTAATCCGGATGTTCTGTTTCACAATCCGGCCGATGTGGGCACAGGCGCATACGGTGACAGCAACTGCAGCGATGAAATGCTGTGGGCTGCGGCCGAGCTGTGGCGCACAACGGGCGAAGCAGATTACCAGAAGGCATTTATCGCCTCAGCCAGTCAGGCTGATTCGATCACCATCAGCACACCCTCGTGGAATGCGCTTTCCGCTCTTGCATACTGGACCTATGCGCTCTCAGGAAGGAAAGATGCATACAGCCTGGAAAGCCCGATTCAGCAGGCCACGCTGAAAGCTGCCGAGGCGCTGGTTGCAAATAGTAACAACAACGGTTACGGAAACACACTCACCGGGTCGGACTATGTATGGGGGTCGAATGGTGTGGCTGCCAGCCAATCCATGCTGCTCTTCATTGCTCACCATTTTCATCCCGACAGCAGGTTTGTAGAAGCAGCGCTGAATAATCTGCACTACTTTCTCGGATGCAATTGCTTCGGAATCTCATGGATCACGCATCTTGGATCGCGTCCGTTTATGCATCCGCACCATCGGCCAAGCATTGCAGACAATCTGCCTGCGCCGTGGCCGGGGCTGCTTTCCGGCGGGCCGAATGCATATCCATCTGACCCCGCAGCAAAAACACTGCCTCTGGGGCCACCGATGCGTATGTATGTCGATAAGGACGGCGCTTACTCGGTAAACGAAATTGCCATCAACTGGCAGGCGCCGTTGGTCTTTCTCCTCGCCGCAGCCAACAGCCTTTAGTCAAGTCACCTTCGTAATGGGCGCAGGTCTTGTGCAGTTCTGCGCCGCAACCTAGCCTGTTGACCATGGGTCAGATACATGCAGCACTTTTGGGCCTGGCTGTTGGAATCGGTTCACCAGGCCTCCTCTTCGCTGCTGCCAGGCCGCACGTAATCGCTCTGGGAGCCGCAAGAAAGGTCCCTTACTCCGCTGCCGGCGATCCGGCAGGCGCGTTGCCGCAGGAAAAGGAGCTCCATGTCCGTCCCTTGGTCGTCGATTCCAAAATCAAGGAATGGACAACCGGCGAGTCGCATGACGTGACTGACCGCAGTTTTGCTGTACGCCGCGCAATTCGTCTGAATGATGCCCTCCCCACGGACAAAACAGAACATTGGGTCTGGCAGCGCGGACCGTGGCTTCTGGTAGACCGCACGACCGGACACGTCACTCCCATTAAGCTGCCTGACTATGATCCGGCAGTTTCCAGCGTAGTGTGGTTCCGGGACTATGCTGCATATTGCGGGCTCAATGCGAGCAGACATCAACTGTATGCCGTAGTAGCGCAGGTGGCTGCGCGCAAACCGTTGCTGGCAAAAAAGCTTGGCGCATGGAATCCCGAAGACCATCCGAAACCGGCCTGCGAGGCTTCCATGTGGCAACGCGAGCCGCTGCGCGTGACCTTTCAGCCTGCCGGAGCAGAGCCCGTGAGTTTTGATCTGGTCGGCCTCTCGGCTGTACTGGTGGAAGATGGCGATGCAGGCAATGCTGAGAATTGAGTAGAATGCCGGCCGGCCGGAGCCGTTTCAATCACAGTAAATATATTTCATCCTTGTCGTTTTTCTGTTCTGGATAGCGATTTCATCCTCAGATACACTTTTCTCGTGCGACGCGCGCTTTCCATTTGGCTGCTCTGGCTCTTCAGCTTCTCGCTGATCTGGCCAATTTTTGCTCCGAATGCAACCGCCGCGAATCTTCCCCTGTGTTGCCGCCGCATGGGAAGCCATCATTGCGGAGTCCCGTCAGACGGCACAGGAGCGGCACGCAGCATTCGCATCAGCATTATTGCTGAAAAATGCCCGTGCGGTTCCGCTGCTCCCGCAGCTTTTCACCTTACCATCCTTGCGCCACCGTCAAGCGGAGCGGGGTTTGCCGAAATTGTTAGCCATCCAGCCATTCACGCGCAGACGCTGGCACAGTATCGTATTTCATTTGATCGCTCGCGACAGAAGCGCGGCCCTCCTGCCGATTTTCTT
The DNA here is from genome assembly GCA_035293545.1 of Alloacidobacterium sp. Classification (GTDB taxonomy): domain Bacteria; phylum Acidobacteriota; class Terriglobia; order Terriglobales; family Acidobacteriaceae; genus Alloacidobacterium. The sequence goes on from DATGMQ010000077.1 coordinate 74,560, forward strand.
GTGTAGCTCAATCCGACTTCGATTTTTGCGAAGTACCGAAATTTCTCCAGCTACATAAAAGGGAGGATTCTGCAGATGCGCAGAATTGCACTGCTTTTTGTCTTTGCATGTCTGTTTCCAGGCCAGCGCGCTCATGCCACAGTTTTCGGCCAGGTGGAAGGGATTGTGCACGATCCGCAGCACCGTCCTATTGCCGGAGCGCAGATTGTTCTTAAGTCAGCCAATTCGGATTTCGTACGAGAGATACAAACGAATGCAGACGGTGATTTTCACATCACGGCTGTTCCCGCCGGAGATTACCTCGTAACCATCAGCCAGCAAGGATTTCGTTCTCTCAAGCAGCAAATTACAGTGGCATCGAATGCCTCGCCGATCCTGCATTTCGAGCTGGAACTTGCGAGCGTGGAGCAATCAGCTGTCGTAACCGCGGAGACACAAGCTGCAAATGTCGACTCCGTAACCCCCACTGCGCTCGTCAGCCGCGAAGACATTGCGCGAACGCCAGGCGCGAGTCGCACGAACGGATTCGAAATGATCACGAATTTCGTTCCCGGTGCCTATGAGACACATGACATGCTGCACATGCGCGGCGGACACCAGGTGAGCTGGCTCATCGACGGCGTGCAAATTCCAAATACCAACATCGGCAGCAATCTCGGCGCGCAAATTGATCCTAAGGACATCGACTATCTTGAAGTGCAGCGCGGCAGCTATAACGCTGATGTGGGTGATCGCACCTATGGCGTCTTTAATGTTGTTCCGCGCACCGGATTTGCCGGAGATAATCAAGGCGAACTGGTTCTGAGCGCCGGAAATTTTTACCAGACGAACGATCAGTTAAATTTGGGGAGCCACAGCGAGAGATTCGCTTATTATGCAAGCCTGAACGGCAATCGCAGCAACTATGGGCTGCAGCCTCCGATTTCGCGTGCTTATCACGACGCAGTCAACGGTTATGGCGGGTTTGCGTCCCTTATCTATAACCGCACTCCGCGAGATCAATTCCGCATAGTGACGCAGCTCCGCGCGGATTATTTCCAGGTCCCGTACGACCCGGATCCGAATAGCCCGGAAAATCAGGTGTATAACTCCAGCGGCCTGCGCGACGGCCAGCATGAGACAGATGGGCTGGCGACATTGTCATGGGTGCATACCTTCAACACATCTACGCTTCTGCAGATCTCGCCCTTCTACCACTACAACAGCGCAAACTATGAACCGAAACCGTATGACTTCCCAGTAGCCACAACGAGCAAACGCGCTTCCAGCTACGGCGGGTTGCAGGGTTCATTCACTACTGAGGTCGCGCACAATACGATTCAGGGAGGTGTCTACACCTTCGGGCAGCACGACAGTTATCTGTTCGGCAGCGTCTTTAATGACGGCAGCTTTCCGGATTTCTCCACCCCGGACGCAGCCACCGGCGGGCTGATGGAAGAATTCCTGTCCGACAACTATAAGGTCACGCCGTGGCTGACGTTGATTGGTGGAGTAAGACAGTCATGGTTTCGCGGTAATTTTACAGAAAAGGCCACCAGCCCCCGGGTTGGCGCTGCAGTGCAGATACCCAAGCTCAACTGGGTTTTTCGCGGTTTTTACGGTCACTATTATCAGCCGCCACCTCTGTTGACGGCGACGGGGCCGATTCTCAGATATGCGAATGCAACGAACACAACGTTTGAGGCGTTGCATGGCGAGCGGGATGAAGAGCACCAGTTCGGCGTACAGATTCCTTTCCGCGGATGGTTGCTGGATGCGGATACGTTCAGAACGCGAGCGAATAATTTTCTGGACCACAGCAACGTTGGAGAATCGAGCCTTTATTATCCGGTTACGATTGACGGCGCCCTGATCCGCGGATGGGAGCTGACACTTCGCTCACCACGTCTGTGGCGCTATGGACAGGCGCATCTTGCGTACTCAAACCAGATTGCCGAACAGCGCGGGGCCATAACCGGCGGGCTCATCTGCGCCCCAGTCAACTCGCCCGATTGCAGTGCAGACTTCAGCTACTCGCCCCTCGATCACGACCAGCGCAATACTCTCAACGCTGGTTTTGACGCAACTCTGCCATGGCGCATTTTTGCTTCGACAAATATCTACTACGGCTCCGGCTTCGTGAATGGCGACCCGAATGAACAGTACCCGGACGATTATCTGCCGCAGCACACGACGTTCGATCTTTCGTTGGGCAAGACATTCGGAGAAAACGTAACCGTATCGGTTACGTCATTAAATGTCGCTAACCGGTGGGTCCTGCAGGACAACAGCCTGACCTTTGGCGGCTTCCACTACAACGACCCGCGCCAGATTTACGCGGAGGTTCGCTATCGCTTCCACTACTGAAGAAAGAAATCACTTCTTAACGTCGCGCGAATCCCACTGAACACAGCCGGTGGGCTGGCTATAATCGAGCATCTGGCAGCCGGAGACACTTCCCGGAGCCTTGTTCTTGCTGCTGAACGGCATCAGCGTCGGCGGCCCCAGCACTCCGAGAAACCGGCTGTCCCATTTCACAGGTACAAGAGAATTGTTCTTGAGCGCGAAGGTGGCCGGAGAAGGCGTTGGTTTACCTTCCGCCGGATCAAAATTCAACACCAGCGATTTGCCATCGCGCGTCCAGTGTACATGCCACACCTCTGGATCCTTGCCGTGCCAGTTCTGCTGCAGAACTGCCGTGCCGTCCTTCGCCAGCGTGAGCAGAATAACGCGATGCACTTCGGCTGAGTATCCGCCGCTGCCCATATAAAAGTTCTTGATTTTGTCGGCATGGCCGGGAACCACTGAGAGAAGGAGCGCGATCAACAGGAGTCTCCGCATATGGCCTACATACTATCGCGGACTGCGGATTTGTCTACCGGCGAATGAATGTGCTCTGGGCGTATGCCGAGTCCGACGCCGCGCGCGAGAATTCTTCGGATGCCAGGGATACTCATAAACACGCGGAGCTGCCAGGGAGCATGTGCTTTCTTCGGCGGCCCGAGAAAGTTGAGTGAAGCATTATGAATTCTTGCCTGCACGGATTGAACGGCACGGACAGGAAACTCGCGCCGGTCCTGTATCTTTGCCAGCAGGTCTTCAGTGACGCGGCCCTCGCGCAGAGGTTGCGCAAGAATATTCGCAGTCGCCACTGCATCCTGGATCGCAAAGTTGATACCAACTCCGCCGGCTGGAGACATAGCATGCGCCGCATCTCCGATGCAAAGCAAGCCGGGTTTGTACCATTGGCGCAGACGATTAATTTGGACAGAGAGCAGTTTTACCTGGTTCCAGTCTTTGATCTCCTCCACGCGGTCGCCGAGAAAAGGAGCAATCTGCAGCAAAGAATCTCGAAAAGCGGGAATTCCAGCGTTTTTCACAGCATCAAAAGCGCCTTTGCGGATGATTAATCCTGCCTGAAAGTATTCGCTGCGGTTGATCAGAATCAACATCTTTCCAAAATCTATGCGCCCCAGAGCCTGATACGGATCATCGGTATTGCGGCTGATGCGGAACCAGAGCACATCCACAGGCACGCCAAAGTCTATGGTTTCGAACTTTGCTGTTTCGCGCACGGTGGAATGGCGTCCATCGCAACCGACGACGAGATCAGCGGCAATCTCGATTTCTCCTTCAGGCGTCTTTGTGCGAACGCCTTTGATCACGCCGTCCTCATCCAATAAGCCGATGACTTCGTGCTCCACGCGCAGATCGAACGTAGAAAACCGTTTGCCGTGTTCGGTCAGGAAATTGAGAAAATCCCACTGCGGCATAAGAGCAATGAATTTGCACTGCACAGGAAGATGTGAAAAATCCGCGGCAGTGAAAGAAAAATCCCCAAACATGCCTCCTACCGAATGCAGTTCCTGGTGCGGCAGCTTCAGAAACTCATCCAGCAGACCAAGCTCGTGCATCAGCTCCAGTGTTGAGGGATGGATGGTGTCACCCCGAAAGTCACGAAAGAAATCCTTGTGTTTCTCAAGAACCATCACGCGAACGCCGGCGCGGGCCAGCAGGTATCCGAGCATGACTCCGGCAGGGCCGCCTCCGGCAACGCAGCATGTGGTTTTAACAGTGCCCATGCTCCTCCTTGTCAGGGCTACGGGACTACCATACAAATATGGATGCTTTTGACGATCTTTTGAAGCAGGCGGAACTCGCGCACGGCCATCTATGCGCCGGGCAGATACTCGGCGTGCGCATGGCGATGCTCGGCTGCTCGCGGCTTGATATCGACGATCCGCGCGGCAAGGATCGCAAGCGACTGGTTACGTATGTCGAGATTGACCGCTGCGCCACCGACGCAATTGGCGTTGTTACCGGGTGCCGTTTGGGCAAGCGCGCGCTCAAGTTTCGTGACTGGGGAAAAATGGCGGCGACTTTCGTCGACCTGGAATCAGGCCGCGCGATTCGCATCGCCGCAAAAGAGTCATCAAAGGCGCTGGCCCGCGAGATGTATCCCGAAATTGAGAACAAGAACCAGCAGCAAATGCGCGCTTATCGCGAGATGAACGACAATCACCTTTTTGATGAGCACTGGGTGCGCGTTACAGTCGGGCCAAACGAAATGCCGGGGTTCAAAGGCGAGCGCATCGCGTGCGATATATGCGGCGAAGGTATCAACTATGACCGTTTTGTACGCCGTAATGGCCAGATATTGTGTCTTAGCTGCGCCGCTCCGGAAGAACGTTATTATCAGCCGCTGTAACGGGTGAATTTATTATTTTCAATAACTTAGAGTGCATAACCAGCAAACTATTGAAAACAAAAGATCTCCGTAAAGGATTAATACTGTAAATAGTTGAAAATAAATGATCTCCGCACAAACATGGGGAGGGGAGATTGCCGATCTCTCTGAACCGGTAAAATAAGTACAATGAGCACGAATCTCGAAACAGCACTGACGGCCATGCTGGGCAAGGCTGCCCGCGAAGCCGGACTGACCGTTCTTTCTGCCGAAGCAGGCACGGATTTCAGCAATCGGCCTACGGCGAAATTCAAGCTGGCGCTCTCGCCTGATGCGCCTCCGGCAAAGACCCTCCAGCTGGAACTCAGCGATGCTTTTGACTTCCAGAAGCCCGACCTGCTTCCGGAGATGACGAGCCACCTGCGTGAAGCGGCAAAGCGCCTGCGCAATCCGCGCCCCGATGCCTATGTGACGCTCGCAGGCCTGTCCATCAGCCTGAACCAGTTCGCGTGGCCCTTTCACCGGTCCACGTCCGGGGCAGACACATACATCGTCCACGGCGTCGCACACCTTGAAGACGGAACGAATTCGCCGCTGCATGCAAAAATTTCGGCCAGCATGACTGTCACTTTTGCCGAGATCGTTCCCGCTCCCGAGCAGCCCTACGCCGAGACCTTCATCTATAACGCCATCCGCAAGACCTTCGATCAGGGCCAGCTGGAACTGCTCAAGAGCGGCAATCGCCAGCCCGTCCCCGTCACCACGCGCTATTACAGCCGCTGGCAGAAGAAGTTCATCTTTACCGACACCGATGATGCCTCGCGCATGGAATTCCTGGAGTTGAAAACTTACTGGCTCTCACACGTGTTGGGATCTGACCAGCCGGTATGGATCGCAGATCCGCGCGACGCGCAATATCTAAATACGACGGCGGAAGAGCTGACGCGCATGGCCGGTGATCTGGCAAAGCAGAACCTGCTGACTCTCACCGAAGACTATGCTGCTGCAACTCCAGCCCTGCTGGCCCGCGCCGAAGAGTACAACGCAAAGCTGCACGCCGCGCTCGACATCACCAAGCCGACGTTTAATGAAGAGATGCGCGCCGGCCACACCAACATGTGAGCATGCTGAAGCAACTCACAAACGAAAATCTCTTTGTCATCACAGGCGGTCCCGGAGCTGGCAAGACCGCTATTCTCGAAGAGCTGCAACGACGCGGATATGCCTGTGTTCCGGAAGCTGCGCGCGCAATCATTCAGGAGCAGGTACGTGTTGGAGGCGATGCTGTTCCCTGGCGGGACACGCAACGCTATGCATCGTTGATGTTGCAAAAATCAATCGAAGATTATCGGGCGCATGCCGACGCGGAGCGCATCACCTTCTTTGATCGAGGCATTCTGGACACGCTGACCCACGCTCGCGTGAACGGATTTCGCTTGCCGGAAGAAGCCTACTTACAGGCAGAGAAGCACCGTTACAATCGAGTTGTTTTCATGGCGCCGCCATGGCCGGAGATTTATGCCACGGACACCGAGCGCAAACAGACTCTCGACGAATCGCTGATCGTGTACCAGATTAATGCCGATGTTTATCGCGAATACGGATACGACACAGTGGAAATTCCGCGAGCTACGGTAAATGAGCGCGCGGACTTCATTCTTAAAACAGCAACAGAGGCTCTGTCTTAAGAAACGCCCGGAACGGCAGTCCCACAGCGGCTGCAGAATTTTACGCCCGGAACCAGCGGGGCTCCGCAGGAGGCGCAGGCAGGCGCAACAAAGGACTTCGAGGGTAAAACACCCACTCCTGGTCCGGCATATTGCAGGCTTGCCGCCAAAATCGTTGCCTGTTCGGCGTTGAACTGACGCACGCGGCCCGGCATAAAGAAGCATTCAATCAGGCTTGCAAGAGTTGGGATGCCGGTCCAGAAGAAGAGGACATACATAATGCCGAGACCATTGCGGCGAAGATAAAAGTGGTGAGCGCCAAAGGTGCCGAGAAATAATGCCAGCAGCACACCCACAACCTCATCTTTCTGTACCGCAGACAGTTGAGCGTAGAAGATGGCTTTCTGCTCATCGTTCAGGTTCGCGGCAATCCATGGCGTGGTCATTTGGCCCGACTTCCTTTCTTTCCCGCTTGCAAAGAAGTATACGCATGCATATATGAGATGGTTCCGGATAGTCATTTGCCTCAGGGCGCATCTCAGGAAGTGTTGCGCGTTTGGCCGCGCTCAGTCTCTAATCGGGAAAGCCTTACTTCGAGAGTCACAATGAATGGCACGGAACGCGGCGCAGGCCCCATAAACAGAAATAAGCGTGGGTGGCTCAACAATGAGCCTCTGCTCGTGCTTGGACTGGTGCTGCTGACGCTGTACTTTGCCCGCGATCTCTTCATTCCGCTGGCCATGGCGCTCACGCTGAATTTTCTGCTCGCGCCTGCCGTGATTCAACTGGAAAGACTGCGACTCCGCCGGCTTCCGGCTGTGATCGTGGTTGTGCTGCTGGCTTCCACATGCATCACCATAGGCGGATGGATTGTAGTGCGGCAACTGCTCGACGTTGCCAGCGACCTGCCCAGCTATCGCCAGAACATCGATGACAAGCTGTCGGCGATTCATGCTCCAACAACTGGCCCGTTGGGAAACGCTCTGAATGGGATCAAGGTCCTGCGACAGGAACTGACCGGAACCCGAGCCCCACAGCCACTGCCGCCACCTCCCGAGCTGGACAAAACGCGGAGCCGCCGCACGCGCGAGTCTGAGCGTGAAAAACAGCAGCAGAGCGGTCCGACGCAGGTAGAAGTCATCCAGACTCCCATCAGCAACCGAGAATATGTGCAACAGCTGCTCAGGCCGGTCCTCAAGCCTCTGGGCATGCTCGGCATGGTGGTGATCTTCACCATCTACATGCTGATCAAGCGCGAAGACCTGCGCAATCGCCTGCTGCTGCTCGCCGGAATGAGCCGCCTGAACGTTATGTCGCAGGCGCTGAATGACGCCGCCCAGCGTATCAGCAGTTACCTGTTGATGAATGTGCTGGTGAATGCCAGCTATGGAATCGTGTTCGGCATGGGCCTGTTTTTTCTGCATGTGCCCAACGCAACATTGTGGGGCGTGCTGCTGGGCATTCTGCGCATGGTGCCTTATGCCGGCATGATCATTGGCGGCGCGCTGCCCATCTGTTTTACGTTCGCTGTGTTTCCCGGATGGTGGACGACTTTGTTTGTCCTGCTGCTCTTCGCGGTGCTGGAAGTAGCGGTGAGCAACTTTATCGAGCCGTGGCTCTATGGAAGCCATACCGGCATCTCAGCACTCGCGCTGGTGACGACAGCCATGGTCTGGACGCTCCTCTGGGGAATCCCTGGGCTTATTCTTTCCACGCCGCTTACAGTCTGCTTGATCGTAATGGGTCGCTACGTGCCGCAGATGTCCTTCCTGCATATCCTGCTTGGCGACGAGGCCGAATTAGCTCCTGAAGCGCACTTCTATGAGCGCCTGCTGGCCATGGACCAGACAGAGGCCCACCACATCGCTGACAAATTCCTTGAAGGCCACAGCCTGGTCGATCTCTATGACAACGTTGTGCTGCCTGCATTAAGCCTTGCCGAGCAGGACCGGCACAAAGGTTTTTTGGACGACGCGCGCGGCGCCTTTCTCTTCCAGAGCGCAACAGAAATGATTGTTGAGCTGACGGATTATCATTCGCCCCCGGACACATCGCAAGAAGCGCCGGAGCAAATGGACCGCGCATGTCCTGTTGTTTGCCTTCCGGCCAATGACCAGGCTGACGAGATAGCAGCCGTGATGCTGGCGCAACTGCTTGAACAGCGCGGTCACAAGACGATGCTGCTGCATGAGGAGGCCCTTACTCCGGAAATTGTCGAGCGTCTCAGAGAGGAGCCGAGCACGATGATCTGCATTTCAGCTCTTCCTCCTTTTGCCTTCGTCCACGCGCGTAACCTGTGTCTGCGAGTCCGAGAGGCGCTGCCTGACAACCGGATTCTGATCGGTCTCTGGGGCGCAACAGGAAACAATGAGATGTTGCGCGAGCGCTTCGGCGCTGGCCGCCCGCAATCTGTGGCAACTACTTTGGCGCAGGCAATTCAGCTTGGCCGCTATTGTGAGCGTCCATCCATGAGCGCAAAGCTGCCCGCAGCTGTGTCCATTTCGAACCATGCCTGACGATCCATCCCAGCGCAATTTAGGATAGAGGCATTCCCTATGATGCCGACTCGTCCTGTGTGGGCGGAGATTTCCCGCTCATCTCTACTTGCCAACTGGAACCTGCTGCGAAGTGCTGCCCCGGAAGATGCTGATGTGGTCGCCGTGATCAAAGCCGACGCATACGGACACGGCGCGCTCGCATGCGCGCCGCTTCTCGAACAGGCAGGCGCAACATGGTTCGGCGTCACCTGCGCTTCAGAAGGGATTGCATTCCGCCAAATTTGCGAGCAGCCACGCATCCTGCTGATGTCAGGATTCTGGGAAGGCGAGCCAGGAGCAATCATCGAGCATCGGCTTACTCCACAGGTATGGGAGCCGTATCACTTCGAGTTGCTGGAGGAGGAAGGCAAGAGGCGCAGGCTTGCTCCGCAATCTGTTCCGGTGCACCTCGAAATCGACACCGGCATGTCGCGCCAGGGCGTGCGTTCGCTGAATGATTTAAAGACAGTGCTTGAAAATCGTGCCGCGGATTCGCCGGTTTACATCGAAGGCGTGATGACGCACTTCAGCTCGCCCGAAGTACTCGATCCCGATGAGACGCGAGCACAACTGTGGCGCTTTGCCGCCGCGCTCGATGTAATTACCGGGCAAGGCATTCATCCAAAGTGGATACACGCCGGAAACTCGGCAACGCTGTTTGTGCCGCAGCATGTGCTTGCTTTGAGGGGACTCGCGCTGAAGCATCACGCCCGCCTGATGTTGCGGACGGGGATTGCCCTTTATGGCTATCTGCCCCGATTCTCGCCACCTGACAGTATTGCAAAAACGGACGAACTGCGGCCTGTCCTCGCCTTGAAAACACTCATCTGCTCACTGCGGACCATTGAGACAAACGAAGGCGCCGGCTACAATCTCACGTTTCGCGCAGCGCGACCGACCCGGCTGGCGCTCATTCCTGTGGGCTACGCCGATGGGCTCAACCGCCTGCATTCCAATCGCGGCCATGCGCTGGTGCGTGGAAGGCGAGTTCCTATCGCCGGACGTGTTTCCATGGACCAGACAGTTCTGGATGTCACAGATGTTCCCGGCGTCGCCATTGGCGATGAAGTTGTGTTGATCGGTTCACAGGCGAACGAAAGCATCACAGCCTGTGATCTCGCCGATGCAACCCGGACTATTCCATATGAGGTCACCTGCGCCATCAGCGCGCGTGTCCCGCGCCTGCTGGTTGATTAAACTGGAAGTATGCTTCGTAAGTGGTATGCGCGCTGGATGTTCGCGTGGGAGACGGCGCTGACAACGCGCGACGAGAACCGGGTCGTCCGGCCTGTAGAGTGGGGTTTTGAATGGCTGGATGACTTCCTGCGTTCTCACCGTCTTGGATGCGCGTCACATGCGCCGGTCGATGCGGGACGGCCCGAAGAGTGGATGATGGCACTCAATGAAGCTATTGTGCGCGAGAGCGATAGCTTCTTTGGATACGATGCGCCTGTCGATTACCGTCTTGAAGAGCGATACCCGCAGCTCTTTCCTACAAACGTGCGTCCCGAAACGCTGGCGCACGATGCGAAGCTCAAGGAAATGGCAGCAAACGGCAGGCTCAAGACTGCTCAGTTTCTGCGCTTTACCTCGCCGATCAGAACCCCTTATCCCGAAAATGATCTCGTGAATGCGCGCTGGTATCCTGCCCCCGCGGACAAGCAGGCCGGCAAGCCGAAGCAGGCTATTATCGTCATGCCGCAATGGAATGCGGACGCTTTCAGCCACAATGCGCTCTGCTCGCTCTTTAATCGCTTCGGAATTTCAGCGCTGCGTCTGAGTAAGCCATACCATGACATCCGCCGCCCGGCTGAGCTGGAACGGTCTGATTATGCTGTCAGCTCAAACATTGGCCGCACCATTGCCGCATGTCGTCAGGCGGTGGTCGATATCCGTTGCTGCCTCGACTGGCTCGAAGCTCAGGGTTATGAGCAGTTCGGCATACTCGGAACAAGCCTCGGCTCCTGTTATGCATTCATCGCCAGCGCGCACGATTCGCGTCTGCGCGTGAACGCCTTCAATCATGCGTCGACTGCTTTCGGTGATGTGGTCTGGACCGGCCAGAGCACGCGGCATATCCGCAAAGCATTTGAAGATGCAGGCATGACGCAGCAGCGACTGCAGAAACTGTGGGCTTCAATCAGCCCCGTGTCCTACATGGAGCGTTTCGCCGCGCTGCCGAAGAAAGTTCTCGTCGTCCACGCGACCTATGACCTGACTTTCCTGCGCGAATATTCGTTGGAGGTGCTGCGCAGCTTTTCCGCGTTGGGTGTGGATTTCATTTCAAAAGTGCTGCCCTGCGGGCACTACACCACCGGCGAGACTCCATACAAATTCATCGACGGCTGGTATCTGGGCTCGTTTGTCTACAACGCATTCAAACAGCTCGCTGAGGAACCTTCACCTGCAATGACTGTCATTGAGAATCTACGGGATGAGGAATTACTATCGCGTTAGTTAGATCGTTATTCTGAGCCGTCGGAGAAGAATCTCAGAGATATATCGATACAGAAGAAACAGCGTTAGGGTTTGGGTGGCAATTGCAACTTCAACAGCAAAGCCGGATCGAGATAACCGCCCTGCCAGCGCACAGCAAAATGCAGATGCGGTCCGGTGGCCCTTCCCGTGGCGCCGCTCAGGCCGAGCAGTTGATGTGTCTTCACGCTCTGACCTTCAGAAACCAGAATCTTCGAGAGATGCATGTAGATCGTCATGAACTGCTGGCCGTGGTCGATGACAACGCAATTGCCTTCGTAGAACAGCTTGCGGGCGAGGATCACTCGTCCTGAATTGGCCGCGTGGACCGGCGTTCCGGAAGCCGCGCGGAAATCCATTCCGCGATGAACGCTGGCCAGCTTTCCGTTAAAGACCCGGCGGGTTCCGAAGGAGTCTGTCGCAGGGGACTGGACCGGAAGGCGAAAATTTCCCCGCCACAACGGCGCAGATGCGCTCTCAGCAAAAATCCGGTCCTTGATCACCTTATCTGCGGCAATCTCCTTCAGGCTTGCCGCATCCGGTTCCACAAAGTTCTGGGCCACATGAAGATCAATCTGCTTGTAATGTGCCGGCCCGATAGGGATTTCACGAACTACATCCACCGCTTTACCATCCGGCATGACCGCATGAAGCGTCAGAGGATAATTCCCTGGAGCCGTCTCCACATCAGCGCCGGCAAGCGCCTGCCAGACGGTCTTGCTACGTGAAGCAAAGAAATCAACCTTATGTCCGAACCATTCTCCATGCAGGTCGGCAGCCGCGCTCTGTAATTCCACCGTCAACAAGCAGGGCGAGCCGCTGGATAATTCCGATGGAGTCCAGTGAACGCTCTTGAAGATGCCGCTATCCTGCGCCAATCCACAATATGCCGGATTCAGCAAGGCCAGCGTCAGCAAAAGAGGACGAAAGAAACGCATAGGGTTGTCTCATGATTGTGCAACAAAGCAGAGAAAATCTGCATGCGGTGAGGCTACAATCGAAGCATGTCCGACCGCATGTCTTTGCCGCTTTCGCAGGCCGATCCTGAAATCGCCGCCGCCGTTGAAAACGAAATTCGCCGCCAGCATGAGGGCCTCGAAATGATCGCCTCCGAGAACTTCGTCAGCGAGGCTGTGCTTGAGGCCGCCGGAACCGTCTTCACGAACAAATACGCGGAAGGCTACCCAGGACGCCGCTATTATGGCGGATGCGAGTTTACCGATGTCGTCGAGAACCTTGCCCGCGATCGCGTCAAAGAACTCTTCGGCGCCGAACATGCAAACGTGCAGCCGCACTCAGGCTCGCAGGCCAATGCCGGTGCGTATTCCGCCGTGCTGAACCCCGGCGACACCATTCTCGGCCTCGACCTCGCGCATGGCGGCCACCTGACGCACGGACACAAGCTGAACTTTTCCGGCAAGCTCTACAAAGTTGTCTCCTACGGCGTGCGCAGGGACACGGAAGTCATCGACTACGACGAGCTTGAACAGACAGCCGAGCGCGAAAAACCGAAGGTCATCATTGGTGGCGGCAGCGCTTATCCGCGCACCTTCGATTTTCCGCGCATGCGCCGGATCGCAGACAAAGTAGGCGCCGTGTTCATCGTCGATATGGCGCACTTCGCCGGACTGGTCGCCGGCGGCGCGCACCCCTCGCCTGTGCCGCACGCCCATATCGTTACCAGCACCACGCATAAGACGCTGCGCGGCCCGCGCTCCGGACTGATCCTTTCGCAGCAGCAATTTGCAGCAGCCATTGACAAGTCTGTATTCCCGGGCCATCAGGGTGGACCGCTCGTACATATCATGGCGGCCAAGGCCGTTGCGTTTCGCGAAGCCCTGCAGCCCGACTTCAAGCAGTACGCGGCGCAGATCGTCGCCAATGCAAAGGTGCTGGCAGAGACGCTGCAGGCCGAGGGCTTCCGCATCATCTCCGGCGGCACCGACACCCACCTCATGCTGGTCGATGTCTTCGCCAAAGGCATGCTCGGCAGCGAAGCCGAAGCCGCTCTCGGCGAAGCCGGCATTACGGTCAACAAGAACGCCATCCCCTACGACACGAACCCGCCGCTCAAGCCCTCAGGTATCCGCATCGGCACGCCGGCGCTCACCACGCGCGGCATGAAGGAAGCGGAAATGCGGGTCATCGGCAAATGGATCAGCCAGGCTCTGAACGAGCGCGCCAACCCGCAGGCGCTTGCGCGTATTCGCGGGCAGGTGCTGGAACTGGCCGAGCAGTTCCCGCTCTATGCATGGCTGCGGCATCCGGTCGCTGTCGCCTGATGCACACCCTGCATTCAACGCCAATTCAATTGAGGATGTCTGCGTGATTGACCCCGTTTCCCGACGCACCTTTATGAAAATTGCCGCCATCTCGTCTGTCGCAACCAACACGTGGTTGGCCGAAGGCAAGACCTCACTGAACAAGAAAGACAGCCGGCTTATGTTTGCCGGGACCCAGACCGGCGCTTCCAGCAAAGGCATCTATGCCTTTCAATGGGACCCATCCAAAGGTGAACTGAATGAGACCGGCCTGGCAGTTGAGAGCAACAATCCGACGTTTCTCGCGCTCTCACCAGACGGCAAGCATCTTTATGCCGTCAACGAGATCGAAGAATACGAGGGCGAAAAAACCGGATCAGTAAGCTCGTTCAGCATTGACCGCAGCGCAGCCAAACTTACGCCAATCAACACCGTTACTTCCGCCGGAACCGGCCCCTGCCACGTCAGCACTGATCAAAGCGGACGCGCAGTGTTCTGCGCCAACTATGCCGGAGGCAGCGCCGCATCCTTCCATGTTGACGAGACGGGCAAACTAAGCGCTGCTGTTTCGCAGTTCCACTATGAAGGACATGGCCCGCGTCCACAACAGGACAAGGCGCACGCGCACCGCGCCACCGTCACGCCGGAGAATCATCATGTCCTTATCAACGACCTCGGACTTGACTGCATTCACATCTACCGCCTCGACCCGGCTACGGCCCAGCTCACCGCCGCCAATCCGCCACAATGGACGGCCCAGCCCGGTTCCGGTCCACGCGCCCTGCAGTTTCATCCCAACGGAAAATGGGCCTATTGCCTTAACGAGCTCTCATCAGCCATCGATGTCCTCGAATGGAATGGCAAAAGTGGCGCGCTGACTTCGCTGCAGCACATCGACACTGTGCCCAAGGATTACCACGGCGAAACGGCAGCCTCTGAAATCGTCATCGACAGTACAGGCCGCTTTGCCTATGCCGCGGTCCGCTTCTGGGACAAGATCGTCGCCTTCAGCATCGATCCATCCACCGGCAAGCTCTCGCCAATTGGAACAACATCCTGCGGCGGCAAAGTGCCGCGTCACATGACTCTCGACCCAACGGAGAAATGGCTGCTGGTCGCCAACCAGGCTTCCGATAATATCGCCGTAATCCATAGAGACAATCAGACCGGCAAACTGGCCCAGACAGGCAACAGCTTCCCGCTGGTGAAGCCACAATGTTTGGTGTTTGTTTAATGGCTAAGAAATCTTCAGATTTGCCCGATGAATAGATGGCGTGCAGGCCAAACGAAATGCAACCCGAATTTCGCGTGCGTTTGAAATTCTCATCCGTCCAACAAAATTGCGCCAGCTCCTGGAGACGAACTGCCGCAAGGATACATATCCACTCGCGGACAGAAGAACAAAAAAAATAGCGGAACGTTGAATCAGGCAGTCACTAACGAACCGGCAGGCATCGTTACGGCCTTCATCTTCTCCGGCGCAACAGTAACCAGCTTCCACGCCGACCGGTCCCGAAGCAGCTTCGCAACCAGGGCCGTGTGCATGGCATGTCCTGCCCGCTCCGCGATCACGCGGCCCAGTATCTGGTGACCGGCAAGAGCAAGATCGCCGATCAGGTCCAGCACCTTGTGGCGCACAAATTCATCTTCAAAGCGCAGTGGCCCATTCACCACGCCGCGCCGCGTAAGAATAATTGCGCTCGATTCAGAAACGCCCCGAATCAGTCCCATATTGCGCAGCATCTGCTCGTCTTCCTTGAACCCGAAAGTACGCGCCGGAGCTATCTGCGAGCCATAGTTTCGCGTGGCCAGATCGACCATAACTCCCTGCTTGCCAATCGGCGAAGGAAAATCAATCTGATACGAGACGCTGTAGCCTTCGCCCGGGTAAACGCCGATAAACTTATCGCCCTCGCGTACTTCGACCGTCTTCAGAATCCGCATATACTCGCGGCGCCGACGCTGCGTCTTCAGTCCCACTTGCTGAAAAGCCTCGACATACGGCAACGCGCTGCCGTCAAGAATCGGCAATTCCAGGTTGTCCAGCTCGACAATCACGTTATCGACGCCCATGCCGATCAACGCCGAAAGCAGGTGCTCGGTTGTCGAAATCAAAACGCTCTGCCGCATCAGGCTGGTGGCATAACTTACCTTGGCGACATTGCGTCCAATGGCAGGAATCTCAAAATTATCGAGGTCTGTGCGCCGGAAGACAATGCCCGATCCGGCAGGAGCAGGGAGCAGACGCATCTGAACGGGAGCGCCGCTGTGCAGGCCTATGCCTGAAAATTCAATCACCGATGCTACGGTCTGCTCAAAATGCGATGAATCTGACAAAACGATTTCCTAACGTCATAGACTACTTGCAGGGATTAAAGTTTCGATGTGGTATCTTTGCCACAATCTGGTGGTAAAACAGCATCGCATCCGAGGATGTATACATATAGTAAATAGTTGATAAGAAAGGTATTTACATGATCGAGCAACTGGCAAAAATCGCCGAACGCCAAGTTCCGTCTACGCTGAAACTGCTTCGCTCGATGGTCGAATTTGAGTCTCCCAGCGACAACAAGGAAGCGGTTGACCGATGCGTAACCTTCGTCGCCGACCGCTGCTCGGCGCTCGGAGGATGGGTGCGCCGGCATCGCCAGAAGGCATTCGGCGATCTGCTGGAGGCCCGCTTCGGCCCGCAAAAAAGTAAGCGCAAGCCCATTCTTTTGCTCGGACATCTTGATACGGTTTGGCCTCTCGGAACACTAAAGGACATGCCCTGCCGCGTTGACAGTGGACGTGTGTGGGGCCCCGGTGTGCTCGACATGAAGGGCGGCGTGGCCATGGCTTTAACTGCCATCGCCATTCTGAAAGAACAACAGAAACTCACCCGGCCGGTTGTGTTGCTGCTAAACAGCGACGAGGAAGTGGGCAGCAATGTTTCCCGTCCGATAACAGAAAAGCTGGCCCTGCAGTCTGAAGCTGTCTATGTACTGGAACCGGCACAAGGATTAGCAGGCGCATACAAAACCGCGCGCAAAGGAGTCGGGAATTATTCCATTCGCGTTCGCGGCATAGCCTCGCATGCCGGAGTGGATTTCGAGCGCGGCCACAGCGCAATCGTTGAGCTTGCACGGCAGATCGAGCGCATCACACAGTTCACGGAACTCGATCGCGGCATCACGGTAAATGTTGGAACCGTTCAGGGCGGAACGCGCTCTAACGTAGTAGCAGCAGAAGCGCATGCGGAAGTCGATATCCGCATCGCAAAAACAAAAGATGAAGCGCGCCTGGAGAAACAATTCCGCTCGCTTCGCGTCTTTGATAGTAAGTGTAGTCTGCACGTTGAAGGCGGATTGAATCGTCCCCCGATGGAGCGCACGCGCGGTACCGTCGCGCTCTACAAACGCGCCGCGAAGTATGCGCGCGAGCTTGGCTTCAGGCTGGAAGAAGCTGCAACAGGCGGCGGATCGGACGGCAACTTCACTTCCGCATTGGGCGTGCCTACTTTGGATGGAATGGGAGCCGTAGGAGAAGGCGCGCACGCCGCGCATGAATCCCTGCTCCTCGAGCACATGGCGCCGCGCACGGCATTGCTGGCAGCCATGCTGGCAGACGCCGGAGAATGAGGTCACATGCTGAAATTCATCGAGTTCGGATTGCTGGCCGTATCGCTGCTCATCATCTTCGGACTCGTAGCGTCCTCTCCGCGAGGCCCACAGCCCTCCACCTCGGACATCCTCGAAGCCAACGAGACAGAAATCAGTCCGCTCCCCAAGCTCTAGTCTCGTGTTTTCAAATTTTCGCAGCTGAATGCTGCCATCCTGAGCGCAGCGAAGGATTTTTTTGGTGGTGGCCCATTAAGTCTTCTTTTGGCTTGAGTGGGTTCAGGAACGAGTCTGGAAATTCAGTGCTTCTCTCGCTCGCCCGTATCATGAATGCGGCTAGCCTCAAAGCTCACAATTTTCCATTGTCCATAGCGCTTGTTGTAAACGCGCGTGTAGCGATACTTACCGCTGATATCACTGGCCCCGTTTGTCCCCTGCAGGTCGGCGCGTGAAGTCACAACAGCCGTATCGCCATAGATGCGGATCTTCAGGTCATTCAGGTCCAGTTCGGTAATGTGCAGTGTCCCGGCGCGGCGCAGCGCCAGCGCTTCGGGCTTGGTTTCAATGATTCCACTGGCGCTGATGCCGATGTAATCGTCGGCCAGCAATCGGTCCATAACGGCTACGTCATTGTTGAGCTGGGCCTGCCGCCATTGCATTTCCAGGGCTTCAATTTCCTTGTGCAGCTCATGGCTCGAGTGGTGGGGCAGGGCTGCAAATGCCGGCTGCGTCACCATCCAAAGGGCAAAACACAGCAGCAGAAGACACACGCCTGCGGGAACCGAAAACGAAGTCCGGACGCGTAAATATCTGCTCATGTGCGTACTGGATGGTATTCCGCTTTGAAACCATGAGTCAAAAAGAATGCCTGAACGGCCACTTTTTCGCCTTAAAACCTTCGTTCTTTCAACTGGATGGAATTGTCCTGGCATGCTGTTGGTTGCGATGCAGGCAAAGGAGGAGAATGTTGGGCGCTGGTCCAAGAGTTTTAGACGACAGCCGTCAGATTTTCGACACTGCGCTCGCGCATCATCTGGTAAAGTCCTGCAACCGCATACTGTTGGAAGTGGGAAGTGGCTCGATGCTCATCAAGCGACTTGCCGTCTTTGTACTGCTCATAGATGAGGACTGTGTTGGGATCGTCCTCGACCCAGTGTGGGATATAGGAGACGCAACCCGGCTCCTGCCGCGAGGCATGGGCCAGTTTTTCGAGTATCTCAGAGATTTGTTGGCGGTCTTCATCCGCGAAGCGCATGCGTACTGTAAAGCTGACCATAGTACTAAGGAAGAAAGTACGATAAAACCGGCAGCGAGGGAAGTGTGAAAAATCACTACGAGTAAAGTTGATTCCTCTGTGAGGACCTGCAGTTTATATTCCCGATTTCTATTTTCCTGATTAGCTTTAGCTTGCGTCGAATCTGCAGAAATAAGAGCTTCAACTAATGCAGAGAACCACGAGGCGGAAGATTTCCTTCAGGCATCAGCAGGCGGGCCACCGCCTCCAGCAGAAAGCCGGGCTCAACCGGCTTGGCCAGAACATCGAAAAGATGTCCTTTTTTCGAAGCCTGCTCAACGATTTCCGATGTCGCCGGCTGACCGGAAAAGAGAACAGAACGGCAGAATGGATAATTTGCTTTCAGCGCAATGGCCAGATCGATCCCGTTCATCCGCGGGAGCATTACATCAATAATGGCCAGGTGAGGCTCCCATTGCGCCAGAATTTCAATGGCCTGTTCGGCGGAATACGCAACCTTCGTCTCATAACCACGCGTCGAAAAGAGTAAGGCTAGCGTATCGGCAACCGGCTTTTCGTCGTCGACGATAAGAATTTTGTAAGCGTTCACAGCCTCGGGCATAAGTTATTCCTGATTCATGCAACCCGGGCTGATTTCCAGTCTTTAGTTTTAGCCTCAAAGTCGCCCGGTCACAATTCTTCGATGCGCGCAGGTTCCTGCTAGGATACCTGAAAGGTGCTAAATTATTGATTTCATTGGGGAAATTGCACCAATGAAACTCTGGATTGGAGTTGCGATGGGGCCGCAACAAGCCGCCAACCCGCAATGGTCTGGTCGGATTCGCCAGGTTCTTCGAGACCTGAATCTGACGCAGGCCGGTTTGGCCGAGCGCCTGGGCGTATCGCCTGCCACTGTCTCGCGCTGGATACAGGGAAAGCACGAGCCTACCGCAGAGACCTACATCGCGCTCGGGAATCTTGCCCCGAAGCCGGACGGAAACTACTTCTGGGAACGCGCCGGAATCAACGCGACCGGCCTTCCCGATGCCAGTTTGCACAAAGTGATGTCTTCTCTACAGGTAAGCCTGCGGGACTTTAAGCTGGTTGCCAGTCGCAGGACCTCCCGTCAGCTCTCTGATAAGGGAAATGCGGTCGCAATTCCTCTCCTGAACATCACCGCCTATGGAGACCAAATCCCGCCGGAGGAGAATGTAACCCTTTCGCAAGTCGAAGTCGTGGACATTCTGCTGGCCCCGCTCGCCTGGTGCCCGCATCCGGAAAGCATGATCAGCATGCACCTGGCGGGAGATTCCATGTTCCCCGTGATTGCTCCAGGTGCCCTCATTTTTGTAGACACTGCATCGACCGATCGGGATCACCTCAACCAAAAGCTCACAGTGGTTGCGCATCGCGACATGGGGTTTAAGGTGGCGCGGCTCCAGCGTCTTTCAGGTTCAGACCTGCTGGTTTCCGCCAACCACAAATACCTGCCCCTGGATATCAGCAACGCCTCAAAGTGGAAAGTCTTCGGCGAGGTCCTCTGGTGGGTCGCAAGAGACACCGAGTTCAGTCCTTCATGAGCCTGACAGCATTAGGATGACGTGGAGATGTAAAAACCATTTGTCATCCCGAACGAAGTCATTGCACACCGGGGTGGAGTAGCAATGACGTAGTGGAGGGACCTGTAGTTTGTTCCGCCCTGCCATCTCTTAATCCGGTATTTTCATATAGGTGTAACCGCCGTCATTCTGACGACACTGACCCTGAGCATCGGGAAGGGGGGAGGAAGAAGCTCAAGCTGGACTGGCTGCGGATTCTTCGCCCGGCTCAGAATAATCACTCTGTCGTGGGCTGTACCTGTGGAGAAAATGATCGAAAAGCCACGGATCTTTATCCATGTAGCCCAGCGATAAAAACCTAACCAAGAACAAATACATGCTGACTGTATTCCCCAGCCATATGCAGCATGGCTTTATCCAAAGTTGCCAGGATAAGTCCCTCATGTATCGCCAGACCCAGCAGGTAAGCATCGGTTATCTGCCTGTAACCGTGTAACCGTTTGAAAAATGGTTTGGTCAAAGTCTGCCAGTCAACTGTGATTGGTTGATAGTGATATCCCGGTTCTTGTTTCAATCTCTCCAGCATCGCTGTGACTTGTTCCATGGTCAATTCGCCTGTCTTGGGCCTGCTTAGATACCGCGCAATTCCAGCCTCAGTGAAAGCGCACAGTGCCCATTCCAGGCCGGGGATATCGAACCAGTCTGTTACCGCTTGATTGTGAACGTGGGCCTGGTCCAACAGAGCCAGAAGTACATTTATATCCAGCAGATATACCGGATTCCTGGTCAAGATTCATCCTCGGAAAGTTCCTTAACCATCTCAGGAGTGACAACCCGATTACCCTTCGCCTTGACAAGCAATCCGCGCCGGTTTGTTGTCAGCATTGGGGAAGGTGGTTCTGGCGCATGCTCCGCTCGCCGCAACAGTTCACTAATTGCGGCTCCCAGCGGAATTCCCTTCGCATTCGCATACACCGAGGCAAATGTGTAAGCATCTGCGTCAAGATGGATATTTGCCCTCATTCGATAAATGATACATTTATTTGAAATAAGTGCATAAAATATTTTCGGTGCAAATTTAACTATTTCGACGTATTTATCGGAACCAAAAGCCGAGTGAGTATCCTGAGATGGAATGGAAGCCCACTGTAGCTCTTGAATCAGGCGCCCTGTGGAAAAATCTTGTCAAGTCCTGTAGCGTATAACATATATCCCATCAATAACTTACCCTTGCATGGAATCTACCTTCAATTTGCTAAAATAGAAAAAGGAGCAGAAAAGGCATGGCCCGTAAGCCATGCCTTTTCTCTTGTGAAGTGTAAGTCACACAAAATAAAAGATCTCCGTACAAAATCAACGCTGTAAGCTGCTGAAAACAAAGGATCTCCGTACAAGAGAGGGGGGAGGGGGGACCAGCTACTCGTACTTAAGTGATTCCACCGGATCGAGCTGAGCAGCGCGATTCGCCGGCAGCGTTCCAAAAAGAACGCCGACAAGCGTAGACGTGGCAAGAGCAATGATGATCGACAGGCCGCTGATAGGAATCCGATAGTCAGTAAATATGCGTATCGATATCGGAATGGCGAGGCCAAGAACGGTTCCCACAATCCCGCCGCTGAGTGAGATAAAAATGGCCTCGATGAGGAACTGAAGCTTGATCTCTCTCGCGGTTGCGCCCAGCGCCTTGCGAATGCCGATCTCGCGGATGCGGGATCGAACAGTGGCCAGCATGATGTTCATGATGCCGACGCCGCCAACCGCCAGCGTAACCGTCGTGACCAGCAGTAGAACGATGGTGAGAGCGTTGGCAATGGAGGCGGCAGTAGTGAGCAACTCCGTAAGCGTGCTGGTTTTATAAACCGAGTTCCTGCGGTGACGGGCGCTGACCACGTCTTTGATCTGGCGGGCGGCCTCTTCCACATCAGCCTTGTCGCGGATGGTGAAAAAAATCTGCTTAACGTTGTCAGTTCCACTGAAATATCGCGCGACAGAATAAGGAATGAGGATCGTCTGATCAGCAATCTCGGATTGCCCAAAGGTATCGACGCTTTCCTTGAACGTGCCGATGATGGTGAAAGGAATACCGCTGAGACTGAACCGCTGGTTGATAGCGCCATCCTGGCTGCCGAACATCTCCTGCGCGAAAGCCTGCGTGATGACAGCTACTTTTTCGTGCGTAGTCTCATCCTGATCGTCGAAAAAACGTCCGGCAATGACTTTCAGGTTCCGGACCTGTTTGTATTGCGGGCTCACGCCAAGAACCAGCAGCTGCTTTTCCAGGCCGCTGATGCTGATGCGATCATGCATCTCCAGCATCGGCGAGGAATACATAACAGCAGGGACCTGCTCATCGACAATGCGCTCATCTTCGCGCGTAAGGTAGTCGTTCTGGAAGTTGTTGACCGATCCGGTTCCGCCGCCGGAGTACTCGATGTACACCATGTTGGTGCCGATACTCTGCAGCAGATTGAGAATGTACTGCTTGCCGGTAAGCCCGATGGTAACGACAAGGATAAGCGACGCAGAGCCAATCACCATGCCAAGCGCGGTGAGCATGAAACG
Organism: Alloacidobacterium sp.; assembly: GCA_035293545.1. GTDB lineage: Bacteria > Acidobacteriota > Terriglobia > Terriglobales > Acidobacteriaceae > Alloacidobacterium. The sequence goes on from DATGMQ010000077.1 coordinate 97,120, forward strand.
CACCTTGCTCGCGCGAAAGCTGTCGATGGCCAGACGCACAATCTCGCTGAGAAGCATAGTGCGCTTGGCGCTGGCCAGTGTCTTCTCAAACGAAACCCGGGATGAAAGGCGCGTCGTGACTGGATTCATTGAACTCTACCGAATCTCAGACTTATTTTATGGTACGCGCAGGGGAGATATGCCGTCCCGGAAAACCTGTGTAGCGCTTCTGCAACTGGCGAAGATTCTGATGGTGCGGCATGGCTTTAACTGCACGGTTCTGTTTCCGCTCGATCCTGCTGATGATGGCGGGCCATTTCTGCATGGCGCAGACGTTTTCGGCTTCGATCGCCGGCACGGTTACGGATTCAAGCGGCGCGGGGGCGCGACGCAGCAGCGAGTGGAGGTTTTCGGGGGTTGAGTTGTTGTTTATTGCGGGAGTGATCCTGGCGTGAGATAGACCTTTACCGGAATATCTCCAATCGCGTTTCCGCTGGCGGTGGCGCGAATTGTGATGGTCGATGCGTTCTTGCTTTCCTGTTTCGGAGCGCGGGCGGTGATGTAGACAGGAAAAGTTTCGTGCGCGTGGACCAGCAGCGTGCCCGGTCCATTCAGCTCCGTCCAGCCTTCAGGGAGATTGGCCGCCAGATCGACTTGCGTGTCGCTTGTTGTGTCGTTGTGCACCAGAACAGGCAGGAAGATTCTTTCGCCGGCGCTGAGAGTTGTTTCGGCGTCAGGAAGAAGCTTTGCCAGTTGATCGATGCCGTGCGCCTGCCAGAACTGCCTGTAGAAGTTCCATGGCCCGCCAAGTTCTATGGAGAGGCCGCTTCGCGAGGGTGCGCGATAGCCTGAGGCAGGCGTGAAGGGGATCGGTTCGTTCGTGATGCCTTCGAAAACATCGCCGGTTGTTGATCCCTGAACATGCGATTTACCCAGCACGAGCAACACCGGCTGGCGGAAGTAGGAGAAGCTCCCGTTGGCGATAGCATTTTTCGCCATCTGCCCGGTGTCGCCCTGCGTGAGGTGGTATTTCATCTCATTGGCAGCGAGCAGGTAATAAGGTTGTTTCTTTGCGGGCGAGATATCTTCAGTGGAATACTTCGGGCCCTGGTTCAGAAGAAAATCTGTATGCTGCGCATCGCTGCAATAGTAGATTTTTTTCGGCTGCCAGGGATGCAGGCCCTCGGTCAGGTTTCCAACGTCGTCAGCATTGCGCGGCGCAGCTACCTGCTCAGGAAAGACAGTCGGGTTACCGGCGAGATCGAAGGCCTCCGTCGCAAGGACACCCGCAGCCTGATGGTCGCCGTGGTTTTCGCCGGCGACATAATCGGGCAGCCAGGTAATGATGACTTCAGGCCGCGTGAGTCGCACCAGACGGACAACCTGATCGAGCGATGCGCCGTGGTTCCATGTTTCGAGCGAGCGCAGCACGTCCTGTCCCGGCGTATCGGGGCCGTTCAGGAACCAGACATTGGTGATGCCGAATTCAGCTGCTGCCTGGCGTCCTTCGATTTCACGCTCGGCTCCGAGCGCGGCAGCCTGCTCCGCGCCGGCTGCGTTACCGCCGGAGTTGCCGCGCGTACCGAAGATGATAGCAACGCGCTTGTGCTCATCGTAGATGGCGCGCGCCAGATATCCGGTGACCTCCGTCTCGTCGTCGGGGTGTGCGACGATCACCAGAATGTCGGTCTTGAAGCGGTCGTCCGGCACAGGCGCGGTGCGCGGCTGAGACTGTGCGATCAGGTTGGTGGTAGAAAACAAAACAGCAGCTGCAGCGAGAATAAATTTTCGCAATGGTCCCCTCAGACGAAATAATCAGAATTGAAAGTGTAACGCAACCTGCATCTGGCGCATGGCTACCTGAGTATTGGTGATCTGTCCAGCGCCGAAGTTATCAATGGTGGAATTGGGGAGTCCCAGATTTACGTGGTTGAAGACGTTGAAGGCTTCTGCGCGGAATTCGAGCACTTTGTGCTCTGATGGCAGCAGGTTTTTGGCAATCGACATATTTGAGACATAGAAGTTCGGACCGCGAAGTGAGTCACGACGCGCGTTGCCGTTACGGTATGGCTCCTGCGGCTCGGAGAATGCAGCAGGGTTGAACCAGAGATCCCGGGTGCGATGCGAAACGATGGGATCGCCAACTACATCCGCATAGACGGAGTTGAAGTCCGCATTCAGCAGCGGCGCATTCGACACAGTAGGCGTGAAAGGCAGACCTGAGCTGAAGGTATTAGTCCCGCTTAGTCTCCAGCCGCCTGCGATGGCATTGAGGATGCGGCTGCTGTCGAGCGACACCCAGCGTCCGTGGCCAAAGGGCAGGTCCCAGTTGTAATCGAAGGTGACGGTATTGGCGCGGTCCCATGAAGCTGGGCCGTGGCTGGCCCTTACGTCATAGTTATTGGCAAAGCCGCCGCCACCTTCGGAGTTATCCATGGCTTTCGACCAGGTGTAGGTCAGCAGAAAGTCGAGGCCATGCGAAAGGCGTTGCTGTAACTTGGCCTGCAGCCCGTGATAGCTGGAGGTATCGCAGTTGCAGGTTTGATAGAGCGCCTGCTCCAGGCCGAACTTTGGATAGAAGGGACGGCGCGGATCGAAGTCGCCGGGACCGGGGACGGCTTGGTTCTCATTCACTGAAAGAAAGAGATGGCGACCGACGTTGCCGACGTAGGCCAGATCAAAGGCCATCGACCGCGTCACCTGAGTCTCGACAGCGAAGTTCCAAAAATAGACTTCGGGGATGCGGTATGAGTCGGCCGGATACGTGTAGTAGTAGACGCTGATGCCGTCGGGCAACAGGTAACGTCCATCCGGACCGACTGGCGGATTCGGCACTGCAGGCGGACCGTTGAGCAGGTTGAAGTCTGGCGTGTAGGGATTGACCTGACCGACGTTTTGCGGATTGGTGACAGGCGGATTGTAGTCTGCACCCTGACCGAAGACCGCGCCAAGACCGGAGGGGTTGAAGCTGCGTCCTGCGCCTGCGCGCACAACTGTGTTCTGCAGCGCCTGGTAGGCGAAGCCGACTCGTGGCGCGAATCCGAGATTGTAAGCTTTGACGCCCATATTCGAAGGAACAGAGCCGATGCCCGCAGCAAGCACTTCTCCAGTCGTGGGATCGAAGCTGCCTGCCCCGCCGGGACTGGCTGCGGTTTGCGGCAGGTAGTCTTCCCAGCGAAGGCCATAATTCAGAGTGAACTTCGGCGTGATGCGCCACGAATCCTGCCCATAGGCAAAGATGCGGGTCTGTCGCAGGCCGGGATGATAGCCGAGTCCGGTGAAGTAGCGTGCGAAGAAAGAGGGCTGCGCGATCAGAAATGATGCGAGCGCGGAACCGGTGCTGACCGCCCCGCCGGCGAGCGTGTCGAGATCGGAGTTTCCGGTTGTCGAATCGTTGAAGGTGATTTCACCGGAGCGATGCGAATCGCTGGGAATACGCTGCTGCTGGGCGCGACGTACATCTGCGCCGAACTTGATGCTGTGGTTCTGCCATTGCTTTGTCCAGTTGGTGACCCACTGGAAGTGGTTCTCTGTTTCCTTGAGTGGGCAATTGCACTGGTTGATGCCGAGCGCATAACCGAAATCAAAACCGCCGTTGCCATTGATGTAGAAGGCGGGCATGCCGCTGGTTTCCGGCGTGCCGGTGTTCAGGCCGGTCAGTCCGGCATTGCTCGCGGGAGTAGTGCCGACGCCATTTGGCTGCACGCGGATTCGATAGCGAAAGAAACCAAAACGCGCATCCGCTACAAGTGTGGGGCTGAAGGCGTGATCGAGGCCAAGCGCGAGACTCTGGTTGCGGTCAACCGAATCGCCGGAGAAGTTGAAAGCCGATGGGCCGCCGGCGAGATCGCCGAAAGCGGCTGGCGAATAGTTATTGAAGTTAGCCAGCGTATAGCGTCCGAAGATATGCGAGTTGGTGGAAAGGTTGAAATCAATGCGTCCGTCGTATTGATCGCTGTCGAAGCGCTGGCTGCCTGAGCTGACATAGTTGTTATAGACATCGTTGTTGCGGTTCGGCTGCGGTAGATCCTTCAACAGATTTGCAATCGGAGCTGCCACGGGAACCACATTGACCTGCCCGCCGGTGGAGTATGCGAGTCGCCCGGTGCCGTCGCTTTTGCCAGATGAGGGATCAAAGGCCATGCCTGCTTGCGCCGGAACTTGATTACCTTCCGTTGTAGTTACATAAGCAGGGTTGGCGCAGGCTGAGCTTGATGTTGTTCCGTCGGCGCAGATGTAGTCGCCAAGCAGCGCAGTGAGATCACCGGTGCGTTCTGCGGCTGTGGGCACAGTGGTGATGAGCGAGCCGCCGGTGCGACGGCGTGTTCCCTGATAATCGAAGAAGCCGAAGAGTTTGTCCTTGAGCAGCGGGCCGCCAATGGAGCCGCCGAACTGGTTCCAGCGAATGGGCGGGTTCTGCAGAGTGAACGGATCTTTGGCGTTCATCACGTCATTGCGCAGATATTCAAAGAGTGAGCCGTGCAGATCATTCGAGCCGGAGCGTGTCGTGGCCTGAATCAACGCGCCGGAAGCGGAGCCGAATTCCGCATCGTAGTTGCTGGTGCTGACTTTGAAATCCTGCAGCGCGTCAATGTTCGGATTGATGACGGCAATGCCGAGAATGGCGCTCTGGTTCTCCGTGCCGTCAAGCAGAAAACCGTTCGCAGTAAAGAATTGTCCGTTGACGTTCGCCTGAATGCCCTGCTGCGGATTCTCACTGGCTGCATGCTGCCACGAATTAAGCTGCACGCCTGGAATGACCAGCAGAAGATTGGTGACATTGCGGTCAAGCACAGGAAGCTGGCCAAGTTCACGGCCCGTAAGGGTGGTGGAGACCTCGGCACGGTCGGTCATCAGTAGAGGCGACTCACCCGTGACCGTGACGGTGCTCTGAGCAGTGCCCGGATTGAGAGTCGCATCCACGCGCGTGGTTGCATCGACCTGCACCGTGGCATCGGCAATAAATGCGGCAAAGCCGGAAACCTCAACCTGAACACGGTATCTTCCCGCCAGCAGACGGCTCTGCGAGTAGTTGCCCTGCTCATTGCTCTGCGTGTGATAGGCAGCGCCTCGGTCCTGATCTGTGATGGTGATGCTGGCCGATGGAATGGCTGCGCCGCTTGCGTCAAAGACGGTACCGTCGATATTTCCGAAGACGGCCTGTCCGATAGCGAATGGAGCAGTGGATGCGAGCAACAACAGAAGGAGCAGGAAAAGCCTGAACTTAACCATTGGAGAACCCTCTCTGGCCTGAAACAAAGAGCTGTGTTTTTAGTTTGGAAAGCGTACCAGCTTACAAGAACTGCAAGGGATTACACGCGGCTACAACACGTCCGGAGACATGGGACGTGAGCACTGATGCGTAGCTTGAAATCGCGTGCCGGCATTTGCCTCACTTTAAGATGCGTTGTTCATTGTGTCAATGTATAGTTCGATTACTTCAATCCCAGTGAGGGCACATTCGCTGCCAGAAATTTCCATACTTCCTGATACGCGGCGATATCAGCAGCAGCGCCGAACTGTCCATGCTGTCCGCCGTGCACGGTATAGAGTTCGTTAGGAACATGGGCTTTGGTAAGCGCCTCGTGCAGCCGTACAGAATCGGTATACGGCACCACCGGATCATGATCGCCGTGGATCGAAAGAATCGGCGGCAGATCAGGCCGCACATAGGTAAGCGGCGAAACCTGCTTTGCGATGGCCTCGCGATTTATTTGTCCGCCCAGCCATTCCACCGCATAGGTCTTGCGATCAGGACCATCCAGCAGACCGGCGACATCAGAAATTCCATAAAACTGGACAATGGCCGAAACCTTCATCGGAACATCGAGAGTCGGATCAGCGGGGCAGTTGTTGTCGAGACCATCCTCAGGACGCAGCATGCCGGTCATCAGAGCAAGATGTCCTCCGGCAGAGTGCCCGGTCACAATGATGCGGTCAGTATCCAGGTGATATTCTTTCGCATTGCGATAGACCCATCGCAGCGCGCAACGCGCATCTTCCACCGCCGCCGGAGCCGGCGCTGTTCCGGACATGCGGTATTCGACATTCACCACATTCCAGCCGCGCGCCAGCCACGGCATCATCAGCACCACAGCTCCGGCACGATCACCAAAAAGCCATCCCCCGCCGTGAATGTAGATCACGGTCGGCACCGACCGAGTCGTCTGCGCCTGCCATACATCGAGCTTCAGAGGAACGCCGGAAGCAAAGCCATACTGGCGGTCCGGATACATAAGGTAATGGTCACTGAAGCTTGCCGCCCAATCGACGGTAGAAACCTGGGCGTGTGCTGGGCCGGCAAACGTGCTCAGACAGAAAATGGCTGTCAACAGGAACTGCTTCACTTTTGGAAATCCTTTGATGTTGGATCGAATCGAGCTTATTCAAAGCAGAATGGTATCTATCAATTATTTTTTAAGTCAATACAGTATTTTCTGTTTTCCTTTTGCCTTTAATCGGTAAAATAACGAAAGACGCGAAAGACTGAAATATGGCAAAAAATGTCCTGGCAATTGACCTGGGGGGAACACATGCGACCTGCGGCCTCGTATCCGACGAGAAAGTTATCAGTTCCACTACGGTCGACTTTGAAGACACTCTGAAGCTGACTCCGCTGCTGCCCAGGATCGAAGACGCCCTCAGGAGTCTCCTGCGCGATTTTGATTCGGGCTGCGAACACATTGCCGGTATTGGGGTCGGATTCTGCGGCATAGTGGATACGCGTCACAATCGTATAGCCGCGACCAACGGCAAGTATGTCGATGCCCCGGAGACTGACCTTCAAGCTTGGGCCAAAAGCAAATTCGGGCTGCCTCTTCGTTTAGAGAACGACACCCGCATGGCGCTCCTCGGAGAGTGTTTCGCAGGAGCGGGGCGCGGAGAAACCGATGTCGTGATGTTCACGTTAGGCACCGGCATCGGCGGCGTTGCCATGATGGATGGCCGCCCCCTTCAGGGAAAGCATGGACAGGCAGGCGTTCTCGGCGGACATATTCCAGTGCGTGTTGGTGGACGTCGCTGCACCTGCGGCGGCATCGGCTGCGCGGAGACGGAAGCCGGTGGATGGTCATTGCCGCTGGTTTCAAAGGAATGGCCCGGATTTGAACAGAGTGCCCTCGCCCGCGGCGAAATCAATTTCAGAAACCTGTTCGCATGTGCTGAGAGTGGAGATCGCGTCGCGCTTGAGATTCGTCGGCATTGTCTCGACGTATGGGCGATGGTCGCGGTCGCCGCTGTTCATTCTTTCGATCCTGATGTGCTGATCTATGGAGGAGGGATCATGAGAAGCGGCGAGATCATTCTTCGCCACATTCGCGAACACCTGACGCGTTATGCGTGGACACCGTGGGGACAGGTAGATGTTCAGGCAGCAGAACTCGGCGATGCCGCTCCGCTTCTTGGAGCTGTGCCGCTGCTGACCGGATCACTTTCTGCGGAGCGCGATCATGTACGATAAGTTCCCGTTTGTGGCCGCCGGAAGCGCAGACGAATGCAGCACTGGATGGCAGCAGGTTGTTGGCCGCATTGCATCTTCTCTGAACTCTGGGACTGCCGTGATCTGCGTGGAGTGTTATCCCGGCGTCTTCGTCAGCGAAGTACTGGCCGAGCTGAGTTCGCGGCTCAAAATTTCAGAGACAATTCTCACAGAGGATCTGTTACTCAGCCCTGCTGTCCTGGAAGAACGGCTTGCTCCGTGTCTGACGGACGATCCCGTATTCGGGCGGATGAATGCGTTTGAGATTGAGGACTTTTTCGATCCTGACAAACTCGCCGCTGCTCGCGCGTGCGTATCCAATCACGCGTCTGGAGTGCTTCTCATCCTGGGTACGGGCGCTTCGCTGCTTTGCGAGCATCCCACGCTGCTTATCTATGCTGATCTGGCGCGCTGGGAGATTCAGCTTCGCCAACGACGTAACGAGGTCGGCAATTTTGGAGCGGACAATTTGTCTGAACGTCCTGCGCTCAAGTACAAACGCAGTTTCTTTGTGGACTGGCGCGCCGCGGACCGCTTGAAACGAAAGCTGCTTTCAAAATTTGACTTCCTGCTCGATACTAATCAGCCCGGTCAACCGAAGATGATCTCCCGCGCTGCTTTCGATCGAGGGCTGCGGCAGTCGATCGGGCAACCCTTTCGCGTAGTTCCGTTTTTTGATCCGGGACCGTGGGGCGGTCACTGGATGGAGAAAGTCTGCAATCTGCCGGACGATGGCGCTCCGAACCATGCCTGGTGCTTCGACTGCGTGCCGGAAGAAAACAGCCTGCTGCTCGGCTTTGGCGATGCGCGGGTAGAGATTCCTGCAATCGATCTGGTGTTCTCATATCCGCGCGAGCTGCTGGGAGAAGATATTTTCGCGCGCTTTGGAGCCGAGTTCCCCATCCGCTTCGATTTTCTCGACACTATGGGAGGCGGCAATCTTTCGTTACAGGTCCATCCCCTTACCGCTTATATCCGGGAGAAGTTCGGCATGGAGTATACGCAGGACGAGAGCTACTACATGCTCGACGCGGCGCCCGGGGCCTCTGTTTATCTGGGGTTGAAAGAGGGAATCCATCCGGAAGAGATGCTGCGCGATCTTGAGTGCGCGCAGGAAGGCGAATGCGGCAGCTTTCCGGCAGAAAAATACGTAAACAATTTTCCGGCGAAGAAGCACGACCACTTTTTGATTCCGGCAGGCACGGTCCATTGCTCGGGCAAGGACAGCATGGTTCTGGAAATCAGCGCCACCCCCTACATCTTTACGTTCAAGCTGTGGGACTGGGGCCGCGTCGGTCTCGACGGCGCACCGCGTCCGATTCATCTCAACCATGGCGTCGTGAATATCCAATGGGACCGCACCACCGAGTGGGTGAAGCAATCACTCATCAACCGGATTGAGCCGGTAGCGCAGGGCCCCGGCTGGCGTGAAGAGCGAACCGGCCTGCATGCATTCGAGTTCATCGAAACGCGCCGGCACTGGTTCACCGGCATTGTGCCGCATTACACAAAGGGCAACCTGCACGTCCTGAACCTAGTAGAAGGCGAAGAAGCTGTCGTGGAAAGCCCGGCACGCGCTTTTGCTCCATTCATCGTTCACTACGCTGAAACCTTCATCGTGCCCGCCGCCGTCGGAGCATACACGATTCGCCCCCACGGGCCTTCCATCGGAAAGGAGTGCGCCACGCTTCTGGCCTATGTGCGGCCTGCGCTGTGAATGAATGCTTCACCTTCTATAGTCAAAACCTATCGATGCGATAGATAATGGGACTTGGCCAGGAGCGCCGCCCGAATTCTATACTGACTCCGCTGACCAGTTGCAGCTGGAGGAAATAGAATGTCGACCGAAGCAAAGTGCCCATACTCGGGCGAAACGCTCAAGCAGGAAAAAGTAAGGCCTCACGGCAATCGGGACTGGTGGCCGGAACAACTGAATCTGGGACTCCTCCATCAGCACTCCTCACTATCCAATCCGATGGGGAAGGACTTTAACTACGCTGAGGAGTTCAAAAGCCTTGACCTCGACGCCGTAATCAAGGACCTCCACGCGCTCATGACAGATTCGCAGGATTGGTGGCCGGCGGACTTCGGCCACTATGGGCCTTTGTTCATTCGCATGGCATGGCACAGCGCAGGCACGTATCGCATCGGAGATGGTCGCGGCGGTGCAGGCAGAGGTCAGCAACGCTTCGCGCCAATCAACAGCTGGCCGGACAACGTGAGTCTCGACAAAGCGCGCCGGTTGCTATGGCCTATCAAGCAGAAGTATGGCAAAAAGATTTCGTGGGCCGACCTGATGATTCTTGCCGGCAACGTTGCGCTGGAATCGATGGGTTTCAAGACCTTCGGTTTTGCCGGTGGACGTGAAGACGTCTGGGAGCCGGACCAGGACGTTTACTGGGGTGCCGAGACCAGCTGGCTTGGGACAGATAAACGCTACTCCGGCGACCGCGAACTCGAAAATCCGCTCGCAGCCACGACTATGGGTCTGATTTATGTAAACCCGGAAGGCCCGGAAGGCAATCCGGATCCTGTCGCCGCAGCCAAAGACATCCGCGAAACCTTTGGCCGTATGGCAATGAATGACGAAGAAACCGTCGCATTAATTGCAGGCGGCCACACCTTCGGTAAAACGCATGGCGCAGGACCCACGTCTCATGTTGGGCCTGATCCGGAGGCGGCCAGCATAGAAGACCAGGGGCTCGGTTGGAAGAGCAGCTATGGAAATGGTCACGGCGCGCACGCGATCACCAGTGGCCTGGAAGTCATCTGGACCACCAAACCGACACAGTGGAGCAATGATTATTTCAAGCACCTGTTCGAATATGAATGGGAGCTGACTCAGAGTCCTGCCGGCGCGCACCAGTGGAAGCCAAAGGGCGACGCAGGCGTCGACACCGTGCCTGACCCATTCGATTCCTCCAGGCGTCGCGCTCCTTCCATGCTGACCACGGATTTGTCCTTGCGCTACGACCCGGCTTACGAAAAGATTTCGCGGCGTTTCTACGAGCATCCTGAGGAGTTTGCGGATGCATTTGCCCGTGCCTGGTTCAAGCTGACGCATCGCGACATGGGACCGGTGGATCGTTATCTTGGTCCGCTGGTTCCGAAAGAAGTGCTGATCTGGCAGGACCCGGTTCCCTCAGTCGATCATGAGTTGATCAATGACCAGGACATCGAAGCGCTGAAGAAAGAGATCCTCGCGTCGGGATTGTCTATCGCCCAACTCGTCGCAACCGCATGGGCATCGGCCTCAACCTTCCGCGGGGGTGATAAGCGCGGGGGCGCGAACGGCGCGCGTATCCGGCTTGCTCCGCAGAAAGACTGGGAGGTGAACCAGCCTGCCGAGCTTTCAAAAGTGCTCTCGAAGCTTGAGGCCATCCAGAAAAAGTTCAATGACTCGCAGTCGAATGGCAAGAAAGTTTCTCTGGCGGACCTGATTGTACTGGCAGGCTCAGCGGCTGTCGAAGCTGCTGCAAAGAAAGCTGGTCAGGATGTGAAGGTACCCTTTACGCCGGGCCGCACAGACGCCACCCAGGAGCAGACCGACGTCACGTCCTTTGCTGTGCTGGAGCCAAAGGCGGATGGATTCCGCAACTATCTCCGCAAAGGGCTTGAGGGACATGCCGCCGATCTGCTGCTGGACAAAGCACAGCTGCTGACTCTGACTGCACCGGAGATGACGGTCCTGATCGGCGGCCTGCGCGTGCTGGGCGCTAACTACGGGCAATCGCAATATGGTGTCTTTACAAAGCGGCCTGAAACCCTGACGAATGACTTCTTTGTGAACCTGCTGGACATGAGCACCAAGTGGGAACGGTCAAACGGCGCGCTGGAAGGACGCGATCGGCGGACCGGAGCGCTAAAGTGGACGGGTACGGTCGTTGATCTCGTCTTCGGTTCCAATTCACAACTGCGCGCCATTGCCGAGGTGTACGGGAGCAGCGACGGACAACAGGCCTTCATAAAGGACTTCGTGGCTGCCTGGACCAAGGTGATGAATCTGGACCGCTTTGACTTACGGGCTGCCAGGGCACATGCCTGAAAAAAACCGGAATGAAATCCGACGAGCTGTTCGTCCGTTAGGGGTTGCGGATGAGCAGCTCATTGGACATCTGAGAACAGAGATCAGAATGCGGCGGACGTCAGCTCCAGTAATTTCTGATCAAACATCGAGACACCCCGGCGACGGTTGAGTTACTTACCGTTTAAGAACTTGCTCCAGATATGCCAACGCGCGCTCATCGTGAGATTGCCCCAGCCAGAAAAATGCTTCTCTGCGCACCGCTGGATTCGAGTTGGTATCTGCCACGTGTATCAGTTGCGGGACGCCTTCGTCTTTCGGTAACTGGCTGAGAGCGAAAACGGCTTTCTTCTTTACGTCTGTTTCAGGATCATTCTGAATAGCATCCGTGATCGCCGCTGTAGCTTTCTTGCCGGCCTTCTGGGCAATCCAGAAAATTGCCTGTTCGCGAACTCTCTTATCTGCGTCGAATTTGGCCATGCGCACCAACTCATCCTGCGCAGCGGGATCAGAGTTCTGCGAGAAGTCAAAGGGCAGCTTCTCGCGAAAGGACGCGTCGGTGCTGCTCTTCTCCAGGGCTTGCAGAGCAAGAAAGCCTTCATGTCCGCGTTGCACGCCCAGCCAGAAGGCAGCCTGCTCTCGCGTGTGTAAGGGCGCAGCAAAGGACGCGATTTTCCCTAAAGCATCCGTGGCCGCAGACGTTGCATGATAGCTGATGGACAACAATGCTCCCTCAACGACCCGCGAAGGGTTCGGTCCGGATGGCTGCATCACAAGTTGTGAAAGAAATGAGACGCTGTCTTCCGGCTGCACTCCCGTAAGCCAGGTAAACGCAACTCCACCGGCATCGAGTCGGCAACCGGCCATCACTGGGCGAATCTTAATCAGCTGCCCCTGCTCGAATCGGAGGAGGATGTAGATGTTTTGCGGGGACGGCGCATGGTTGTTGTTCACGCCGCGGTTGTGATCGTCTTCCAGTCGATATTCACCGCAACATCCATCGTCCATTTGTGATGTATCCGACCAGTTCGAACACGTAGATAGATGCGATTGTGGAAGAGCCGCCACCTCATATCCAAGCCAGAGCGGTTCATTTGAGTGGCGAAATCGCTCCACCGCAGCGGTGAGGGCACCTCCTACAGCTTCGTTGGTGAAATGCGTATTGCTGACCTTCGGCTGCTGGGCCGGCACGGCGAATGTGGACGCACAGATAGCGATAATAGCCAAATATTGCTTCATAACCAGGCTCCTTTTGATTACTTGAGGACTTCCATCATGTAGTCGGTAGCTTCCTTGTTGTGCATAATGGCAAGCTTTCCGACGATGTTCCGCTTCATCGAGGGGTCTTTTTCAGCGCGAGCGAGCGCGACGAGATCATGCGCGTCTCCGGCAACGAACAGCGCGTCGAGGGCGGCTTTCTTCGACTCTTCATCATTGCTTTTTGAATAGATCGACACGAGTGTTGGAATTGCCGAAGAACCGCCAACAACTCCCAGATTGCGAATGGCCCTGCGGCGTAGATCGGGGTCCTGCTCAGACGAGGCAATCGAGCTGAGAGCATCTGCCCCTTTGCCCCCCGCGGCAACAAACGCATTGATAATCGCCGTTCTCGCTTCTTTGTTGCTGTTCGCCTGATACATGCTCGACAGCTGCGAAACCGCTCCCATGGCCCCAAGTTCGGAAATAGCATGCCGGGCAAGCTCAGGATCAGATTCGTGTTGCGCAACCTGGAGCAGTTTGTCAGGAGCGCCCATCACCAGATACGACTCCAAAACGGCCTTCTTCACGGATGGATTGATTGATCTGCTGTAGAGGTCCGCAAGCGTATCGGCAGCTTTATTTCCTTTTGTGACTGCCAGCAACCGGACGGCCTTCACCTGCAGATTGGGATCTTTCTCTCCGCGAATGATCTGCCCGAGTAAATCCTGCGCCTGTTTGGATTGATCCTGCGCGAGGACGAAGAGCGCGCGTTCCTTCAACCGTTCAGAATGCTGTCCTTCCAAAATCTGCTGAAGAATTGGCAGAGCATCGGTGTCCCCGCTCTGCATGAGCGAATTCAACGCAAGCAGCTTGAGATCTTCATCCTGCTCTGCTTGCGGCTGCACCGGGTCCCCGCTTTTGCGGTGCACTTCAATCTCCAGCGCGCTGCATTCCTTAAGCCAATTGCTCTTCGGGTAAGTCTGGCGAAGATCGGCGCATGTTTTCAGCGCATCGGCAGAGCGCCCTTCCTTGTTCTCTACATAAGCCTTCCAGTAAAGCGCTCCATCAGCGCGGCGACCATGCTGGTCGATGACCTGATTCAGCAGCGACTCCGCATCCTGCCAGCGGCTCTCATTGATGGCGCGCGTCGCATCGGAGTAGAGCTGGTCTTCGCGCGTATTCGTTGCCTGAGCATCGCCCTCGATGGGCTGGAATACGAGTCCCGCGGCAGATGAAATCGGAAGTGCTAACGAACAGCAGACAGCAGTGAGATAAAACCATTGTCTTTTTTTCATTAGAGAGTTGCTCCTTTCTGAACAACCTGAGCATTTGTTTTTGTGCGAAGAACACGGATCTGGAAGAGCAGACCTTGCGTGTTCATTTCTTTTTCAATGCGCACAATGTCGGCGCTGTTCAACCCATCGGGCGAATTCGCCACTTCGAGAAGCACGCGTTCGAGATGATCGAGCGCAGCCGCCAGAAGAGGGTCATTGCTCTTCGCAACGCTCTGCCGATACAACCGGTTGTCGGTAAGCAACTGCCGGGCTTCTCCTTGCAATGGGTAATCAATTTGCTCGCCATCTGCGGCGGCGTGATTCAGCTGGACCAGCAGCCGCTCGGAACGATCAAGGTGATTGTCGAGTACAAAGAGAACGACGCGCTCTTTCGTCTGCTGCGGATTGCTGGCCAGAGTAGGCCTGGTATGCGCATGCTCCCAGATTCTTCCCGCCAGGAATGCGCCGGCTAGCAGCAGCAGGCAAGCAGCAGCGAATGCCATCTGCGGCCAATAAAAAAAGCCGCGCTTTTTCTTTGCCTCATAAGGCAACAACGATCCCCGAATGGACTGCCACACCTGCGCGCCGTACTCTGGACCACGTTCCGGCGTCTCCGGCGCGCGAACGCTGCCAAGCAACTTACCGAGCTCTTCATATGCGCGCGAGCACGGCGTGCATACCCGAAGATGTGCCTCGGCATCAGCCTTGCGCATATCTTCGGAGTAGTAGTGCTCGATCATTTCTTCTTCCGTTAAGTGCTTCATGACTTCACCCAAAGCGGCGCAAGCGATTGGCGTAATTTCTGCACCGCGCGAAATACAGCTTGTTTAGCCGAGTTCGGCGCAATTCCAAGAGCCGCTGCAATCTCCTCTGTCGAGCGATCTTCCATGTGGCGCAGAACAAAGGCAACGCGTTCGGTTGCTGTCAGCTTCTCCATGGCTGTCTGCCTGAGTGCTTCAATCTGCCGGCTCAACAACAGGCGCTCCGGGCCTGCTGCGCCATCAGCCAGCTGCACTGTCGCCTGTTCGCCGTCATATTCCTCGGCAATGGGCATGGCCGCATGGCTCTTGCGTTTGTTCAGAACATCGAGCGCGCAATTCATAGCGATCCGGTAAATCCATGTTTGAAAGCTGGCGCGAGCATCGAAGCTTTCCAGCTTGCGATAGCCTCGAAAAAATGATTCCTGCACCACTTCTTCTGCATCTGCTTCGTTCTCAGTAATACGGAATGCGACACGAAAGACACTCTGGCTGTGCCGCATTACAAGCTGGCCATATGCGTCCTTATCTCCGGCAAGTACGGCCCGGATCAGCGCGTGGTCATCATTCCCCATTCAGCGCATTAGACAGCATCCCGGGATTGCGGTTAGGGAAATTTTTAGAACGATTTTTGAAGAATTTTGGTAGATGCCGTCATTTTGTCTTGACATATATTCCTATATAGGAATATTAATTGAACGTATGGCAAGAGCTTCGACCACCACCGACGTATTCAACGCAGTGGCGGAGTCGCGGCGGCGCGAGATCATCGGCTTGTTGAGCGATGGTCAGGCGTGGGCCGTGCAGGACGTAGTTATACGTCTGCGGCTGGCCCAACCAGCTGTATCAAAGCACTTAGGGGTGTTGCGTAAAGTGGGTGTGGTGACCGCGGTGAAACACGGCCATCATCGTATGTACAGGCTGGAAGCGGCAAATCTGAGACCTATCCATGAATGGGTAAAGATGTTTGAGCGTTACTGGACAAACCACATCAGCCGCATCCGGGAGCGTGCCGAGCAGAAGGCAATGGAGAAAATCGCGCGGGAAAATGCCACGCGCGATGACACAACTAAACAAGGAGAATGATATGCCCGTAACGGTTACGGAACAGGCGGTCCACGTTCTGGAGTTTTTTAAAGAAGAAGAAATTGCAGCCTCAATGGACATAGTATTTGAAACAGTCCTCGAAGAGATGGAGCAGCTCAATGGGCCGGGAGGAACGCCAATGCCCCTGAAGCTGGAAGCATGGCCCGGAGGGCGCTGGTTCCGCGATCTCGGCAATGGCGCCGGCCACTGGTGGGGATCGGTGCAGGCCATCAAGCCGCCATCTTTGCTGGAAATCAGCGGGCCGCTCTTTATGTCTTATCCGGCCATCTCCAATGTGCAATACCGGCTCTCAGAAGAGAACGGCCTCACGCGGCTGAAGTTTTCGCATCGCGCCCTGGGATACATCGCATTCGATGCGCAAATTCAGGAAAACTGGCGCAAGGTCGAGCACGGCTGGGGACCCATGCTGGAAAGAATCCGAACAAAATCCATAAACAAGTAACGCACGCTGATCACAGTTTAAGGAGAAATGAAATGGCAATCAGCAAAGAGATGAAAACCCCTCCGATTGTATCGCCGCAGGAATGGGAAGCTGCGCGGCAGCAGCTCCTCATAAAAGAGAAGGCATTTACCCGCTCTCGTGACGCATTGGCCGCCGAGCGCCGGCGCATGCCCTGGCTGGCCGTCGAGAAGAAGTACGAGTTCGAAGGTCCCGATGGCAAGGTAAGCCTGCTCGATTTATTCGAGGGCCGCCGGCAGCTGATCGTCTATCGCGCCTTCTTTGAGCCCGGAGTGTTCGGCTGGCCCGATCACGCCTGCCGGGGCTGCTCGCTCGGCGCGGACCAGGTCTCCCATCTCTCTCATCTCAACGCCCGCGACACCACGCTTGTGTATGCCTCGCGCGCTCCGCAGGCAGACATAGCGCGCTTAAAAGCCCGCATGGGTTGGGCAATGCCGTGGTACACCATTACCGACAGCTTCGACGCTGACTTCGGCGTGGACCAGTGGCATGGACACAACGTATTCTTCCGCGACGACGATAAAGTTTTCCGCACCTATTTCATCAACAACCGCGGCGATGAGGCGATGGGCACCATCTGGAGTTATCTCGACATAACGCCGCTCGGTCGTCAGGAGACCTGGGAAGACTCGCCCGAAGGCTATCCCCAGACCCCGCCTTACAAGTGGTGGACCTGGCACGACACATACACCACAGAAACCTCGCCTGACCCGAGATGGCTCGACATCATTACCGACCCGGAAGGGGCCGCCCGCAGAAGGCGCGAAGAAGAGAAAGGTTGTGCCTGCTCATAAGGCATCGCGCTGTGCTCACAAGGAGTAGATCATGCAATGCTGCTACATAAAGACGAATCGAAGACCGCAGCGCAGCGGGTGGCGCAGCATCAGCGGATGTGCAGGATCGGGCGCGCTGCTGGTGCTGCTGCCGAAGTGCCCGCTGTGCATCGCAGCCTATTTGGCCATGTGGACCGGAGCAAGCGTGGCGATGCCTATTGCCACGCGCGTGCATCCGCTGCTGGAAATCGTGTTTCTCATCTCAGCCATTCTGCTGCTCGTGCGCTGCATGGCTATGCGGACTCGCCATGCCCGTCCTTAAGCTGTCAAAATCAAGGACACAATCGGGTGCAATGGGGCTCGTGTGGCGGGTGCCCCTGTCTCGCAGCGACATGGGCAGAAGAACACGAAACACTTTCTTCACGTCGCAAATCACCTAATAACCCACGTACTCTGAGATTTTGCAAAAAAAATGGGGGCACTCATGCGCAGCTCTTGCTTGAAGGAAGCTAGAGCCAGCGGACTGTCCAGGAGCGGCTTGCCGGATCGATCAGTAGTTTGCCTTTATCGAGGTGCGAAGCCGCGCCTTCAACTTTAGTCTGAGCGGCGCCGAGTCCAGCGGGAAGCTCCACAGTTGACGGTGTGTTTGCGCCTTCACGCGCAAATGCCATACGCCAGCCGTTTCTGCCTTCAGGCTCGAAGGTGAGCGAGATGCGTCCGAAGCGGGTGGGAGTCTGCGTGAGTGAAAACGGCTGGCGAGACTCAAGCACTGAGGCCGTCATACCTGCAAGCAATCGCAGGTTCTGGCCGTCTTCGAGCACGAGCATGTGGCGCAGGTAGCGCACGCACTCGGCGCTTGCCCAATTATGCGGCATGTCGCCCCAGTATTCACCGTAAAGCGCGGTGCGCAGCGGTTGCTCTTCGCGCCATGCATACAGAGGTGAAGCGTGATTGAGAAATCCGGCGAAGGTGCGGTTGGCCCATTGTTGGAGTCCAGCCCATAGATAGACTTCGGCGACAAAGGCGGCGTTATAGGTCCAAACGGCGTCCTGCCAGAGCCAGCCTGTTTCGGTGGGGACATCTTCGCGCGTGCAGGACTGCATGAGCGCAATGTGTCCACACACAATGGGATCATTCTTATCAAAGACCTCTCCTGGAAAGATGGCGTGCGAGAGAGCCCATTGCGCTGACTGCGGTCGCGGTCGCTTCAATGGGTCAGGATCGTGGAGCGCCGGATCCTCATGCAGCAGCATGGGCAGATAGTTGAAGCCATCGGGATGGCGGACCATTTCACGTTGTGCTGCAGTCCTAAAGGCGCTGCGCAGCTCGCGATAGAATGGCGCGGCTTTGCTCAGCTCCGGCAACTGTAAGTGCTCGTTGGCAGAGGAGACGGCGCGTAGTCCGGCGAGCGTCCAGGCGGTGTTGGTGAACTCCGAGCGCACGCCGCCGAGTCCCCCATCGGGAAAGCCGGGGGCGAGCAGGCCATATTTGCCGTTGAGACTGTTGCCCTGGCGGGCGCTGTCGCGGAGATGAATAAGAAAATTGATGGCTTTACCGACTTCAGGAGCCAGGGCGCGCAGCATGGCGAAGTCCTGCTTGAGTTCGCAGGCGCGGACGAGCGTGAAGATGGCGATGGCAGTGTCCTTCCAGTGCTCGCCGCCTCCTGCGGCGACGATCTGGCCGGTAGGCAACTGCTGTCGCCATTCAGACTCAAGGCCCTGATCGGCTTCCTTGTCAAAGCCGAGATAGCGCGCCGCTTCAAGTAGAAAATTGCCATCGACGATCCAGAGTCCGCGATAAACAGTCGGGCCAACCTGAAAGACAAGATGACCGTCTTTTCTTTCCCGCGCCTGCTGAATGTTTCGCGTGCATGCGATGAGGAATTCGCCTTCGCGGCCAGGGATGCTCCAGTTGACCGGGCCTCCAAAGCTTTTCCATTGCTTCCACCAGGTGCGCGCTTCTGTGAGCAGATCGTCGGGAGATACGTCTGTGGCGAGTTTGTCTTCCGGCGCAGCGTTTTGCGGCAGTCGAAAGAAATAACGCAGCGGTCGTGGTCCCGAGTAATTGCCTGCCTCAAGCGTCAGATGATAGCTGCCGTTGTCGGGTCTCCAGACAATCCAGCCATAGGACTGCTGCTGCGGAATGCAATACATGTAAGATACGCCGTCGCGCAGGACCTTAGTGATCAGGCCGTCTTTCTGTGCGAGATCGAATTTTTTGCATGAGGAGATGGAAATCAGCGGAGAAGCGTACATCGTCTGCTGTCGCGGCCTTATTTCCAGCAGCACATTATCTACGCGGCCTTCTCCGTCGCGGTTCGTCGCGAAGGTGATCAATTCAAAGACGGCTGTAGGCTGCTCCACGTGCGTGTGGATGATGGGAACGCCCGGCGCTTCAAGCCACTGACGAATTCGCTGAGGCTGAGGCTGCATGCCCGCAAGCGAGAAGGAGACGATGGTGCCAAATTGATGGATGGCGGCGAGGTGGTCAGGAGGAAAGTCGTAGAGCAGACTGCCTACGCTGTCCACCAGGCTCTTTGCAGGATCATCAGGAAAGCAGAATGTCGATTGATAGCGCAGCGGAGAGTAGCGGAAATCGATGGCTGCTTCGGTTCGTTCGCTTTTAGAAATGTTCTGTTCATCAATGAGAAAAGCAGATCCTTCCCTACGCTCAGGATGACAACACGGACCATTCTCTTCAGAAAGGCTGTGCGCTGCGGGCAGTTCAAACCCAAGTGTGGCTCCCGCGACCAGAGAGCGCGACATGAAATCGCGGCGGTTCCATTGCGTCATAACGCGAAGCTGCTCCATACTTCCGCAATGCGTGCAGGCTCAGAAACCCACTGCACTGCGTCGGGATTCTCCTGGTACTGGCGGTAGATGGGTATGTCCGGCCGGAGGTGGAGTTCGGGATAGCTGCGTACCCGCTGCTGATGAAGTTCCGAAGATGCATAGCGCGGGTTGCGCTCCCATCTGAGCGATCCATTATCACCGAGTAATGGGAACCAGGCCAAACCGCCGTGTGCGCGAACACCGTCATAGACGAATCCATACTGACGCTCGCACCATGCTCCGAAGACCATGCGCTGATGAGGGTCGGCGTTGATGACACAGTGCGCCCATCCGGGCGGCACGACAACCTGCTCGCCGGGATGCGCCTCGATGGCAACGCAACGCCTTGGATTGTCCTCGGTGCTTTCCTGTGCATAAATGATGGCGCGGCCTTCCCAGATTTCGAAGAGCTCGGGCGTGGACCATCCGCAATGCGGAGCGATGGCGTGAACATGTCCCTGGCTGCGTACCGGCTCCTGCCCGAGGCGTCCAGCGGCGAATGCCACCACGCCAAAGAGTAGCGAGCGCCGGATAAGATCAGCTCTGTCTTCTTCAAGGCCCACATCCATCACGATGGTGTAGACCGGGTCCGGGCCATCGCAAAAGGGATCACGCAGGCTGGCACGGATGGCATCGAGATGCCGCAGCTCCGGCTGCGGGCCGAAGCTGCCCGGGCCGTACTCAAAGGCCATCCCGCCAGGGCATAGATTGATAGACAGTCCAGGATTAAAAGGCATTTCAGGATCGAATCTCGATGCTTCCATCACGATTGAAGACGCGCGCGCCGAAGCCTTCTTTAGCAATGCTTCCGTAGTCGTATCCGGCATCGCTGGGCCAGCATGCCCAGAAGATGAGTGGCGCTTTGCCGGTGTTAATGACCCGATGCGCGTGCCTGCCGTCGATGAAATGCAGGCTGCCGGGAGACATCTTTTCGGTCCAGGTCATGCGGCTGTCGTCCATCAGCATCAGCAGGCCCTCGCCCTGCGCAGTGGCGTAATATTCGGCGCGCGTGCGATTGGCATGGAAATGGCCGTGGGTCATATAAAACTCGCCGCCCACTGTTCCCGGATGGATTGTCGTAACTCCCCAGAAGAGTCCGCCTTCCTGCCCCGGTTCAGCCGGCTGCCACCATTGCACCTGGTAAACGACGGTCGCCGGCTCGGCAGAGGATCGCGCGGTTTCGTCGGCAAAGATTCCCTTCAGGTCTCCCAGACGCTTCTGGCTTTGCATGACCTTCCGGCCGTGCATATCGCCAGCAGGCCAGTTCAGGATGACTTCAGCCGGCAATGAAGTGTGGCTCATGGGCGGATCATATATTCCTATGGAATTATTTGGCAATAATTTTGTTCTATTTGCATCAATACGAAATTATTTTGTTTCGATTTGAGGATTGATTTGCGCCATCGGCATAGTCACAACAATGGGATAGTACAGTTTTGGGTTGGTGGTGACTTCGCTCAGAACAAAAGAATTGCACGCATAAGTAAAGACCAGAGAGCCGGGTGATTCGAGCTCCGGATGCTCTTTGTCGGCATAACAAAAGACATTTTTTGTGTAATTTGCGTTTCCGGGCTGCATTTCCGGGTAGCGGTAGAGTGTTTGCGGCTCGCTCCAGGGACCTTCAGGCGCAGGCGCGGTGCTGTAGAGGCCGCGACCTTCGAGGATATTGGCAGGCATAACAGCCAGCCAACGCTTCTCTGCCGGATGGTAGCGGACGGTGAATTCGGTGTAACCGGCTGATATGACGTGCTTTGTGTCATCCGGTAAGGTAGCCGTTTTCCAGGATTTCCAGCTTCCATTTGCGCTGAGATACTGCCAGTGGCCACTGCTTAACGCCGCATTTTTTAATTCTTTCAGTGGAATGCGTGTCAGGGCTGTGTATCGCGTACCGTGCCGGTCGACGAAGGTGAAGCAGTTGGCGTATTCTCCGCTGATTACGATTGAATTTCCCGGCATCACTGATGTGCTGGCAAGGATTGGCTGGTATTGGATTTTCCATTGTTCCGGAGAGTCTTTAAAATTCGCGATTGTCGCGAGCGTAACGCCTATGTTCTGGAAACCGAAAGCGCCTTCGCCTTTGGCCTGGAAGCGGGAGAGCAAAATATAGAGTTTATCTTTCCAAACAAAGCCATCCAGCGGCCAAAACCACTCCTCTGTGCCGGTATCGAAGAAGGCACGGGGCGTATTTGTGCCCATTTTTGACCAGAAATAACGCAGATTACAGCGCTTTTCCGGCACACAATCGGCGATTCCGATGGAGTTTCGCGGCATTGCGAGGATGTGTTTGCGCTGCGCGTCGTCCGGAGGGCCGACGAAGGTGTCGCCAAAGAGCCAGAGATAGCGGTCCGCTCCGAGCGGGAGAGAATAGGCAGCGTCCGCGCCTTCCCAGCCCTGCGTAAATGGAAATGCGATCCGGGGTTGCTGGGCAGAGGATTGACCGATCCATAATCCCAAAAGAAGAAGCAGCGGGAGCCTCATTGCGCCTCCGATTTGATTGAAATGCTCAGAATAGAAATTTAATCCTTTCGAATATACCAGATTCAATCTAAAATCAGAGGCCGATAGTTCTTCCCTGATTTGGAGGCTCTGAGTGAACCACACCGTTTTGCCGGCGGGCGCGTCTTCGACCCCGATTCGGGCGAAGTCGCGTATCTATGTCCTGTTAGTGGCAATGGTCGCGGCCATTTCGGGCCTGCTGTTTGGCTTTGATACAGCGGTGATTAATGGCGTACTGCTGTTTTTACGGCGCCAGTTTGTTCTTAGCGACCTTACTACGGAAGTAGCTGCCAGCGCGCTTTTGCTGGGGTGTTTGCTGGGAGCCGCAGGCGCGAGTCTGGTAGGGGATCGCATTGGCAGGAGGCCGTTGCTGCTGGTTTCGGCGATGCTGTTTGCGCTTTCTACTTTGGTTGCGGCGCTCGCGGGCGGAGTTGTCGTCTTTTCTTTTGGGCGGCTTGCGGGTGGGCTGGCCATCGGACTGGCGTCGGTGCTGACTCCGGTGTATATCGCCGAAATTGCGCCAGCGGCGAATCGCGGACTGCTGATCTCGCTGAACCAGCTTGCCATTGTGCTCGGGATTTTGGCGGCCTATCTGGTGAGCTGGAAGCTGGCTGTGCTGGGAGACAGCAGCTGGCGATGGATGCTGGGGACAGCTGCGGTTCCTTCGCTGCTTTTCTTTGCGGGTCTGCTGGCGATTCCGGAAAGCCCACGATGGCTGATCAGCCATCAGCAGCGGGAGCGAGGGCGCGCGGTGCTGGCGCGTATTTTTGGAACGGATGCGGCAGAGGCCGAGGTGAAAGCTGTAGAACTGGCAGCGGCGCAGGAAGAAGGCTCGTGGAGCGAGGTCTTCTCACGCGAGAACCGTAAGCGTCTGGGCGTAGCGGTGACGCTGGCGCTTCTCTGCCAGATTACGGGGATTAATACGGTGCTCTACTATGGCTCGATTCTGATGAGCGAGCACTTTCGAGGGCAGAGCCTGGGCGGGACTTTGATGGCGAATGTCATCATCGGATTCACAAACCTGCTGGGGACCGTGGCTGCGATGGGTTTGCTGGACCGCTGGGGGCGTCGCGCGATGCTGCTGACGGCCACGGCAGGAATGACGGCATCGCTGACTCTTCTTGTTGTTGCGTTTAAGGCTGGATTATCGCCTTCCTGGATGCTGGCCAGCATCGTTCTTTACGTCGGCTTTTTTGCGTTTGCCATGGGACCGGTACCGTGGATTATTCTTTCGGAGATTTTCCCAACGAAGATTCGGGGCAGGGCTGCGGCCATCGCTACCTCCTCGCTGTGGTCAGGCACGCTGGTGGTTACGTTCACGTTTCTCTCGCTACTGCGAATTTTTGGCGTGGCGGGAACGTTTGGCATCTATGCTGTTCTCTCGCTGGTCAGCTTCGTGTACATATGGATGAGAGTTCCTGAAACACGCGGGCGGACACTTGAAGAGATTCAGGAACACTGGGAGAAGAGATAGTGCCAAAGAAGGCCCTGACTGAGGTGGCGGCCCCATCGAGAGACAAGCAGCAGCAGCGGTTCAATGCCATTCTTACCACTCTGCAGCAGGCAGGCTCAGTTTCGGTGGATGATCTGAGCGCTGAGCTTGATGTTTCGGTGGTGACGATCCGTCGCGATCTGGATGCGCTGGAGCAACAGGGATTGCTGCATCGCACGCATGGGGGAGCGGTCTCCATTGAGCCGCTCTTCTATGAGCCATTCCGTCGCGACCGCTCATTTCAGGCTCAAGTTGAGAAGCTGGCCGACGAGAAGCGCAGGATCGGACGCGCAGCCGCGGCTCTTATTACACATGGCGAAACCGTTGCTGTTACGCCGGGAACAACAACGCTGGAAGTGATCCGCGGGCTGCCGCTGAACTTCGATCTAACGGTAGTGACGAATACGGCGAATGTCGCGATGGAGCTTTCGAAGAGAAAAGATGTCAGCGTCTTTGTCACCGGTGGGCATCTGCACGGGGAATGGTTTTCACTGGTGGGGCCGACAGCTATTCGCAGCCTTG
Organism: Alloacidobacterium sp.; assembly: GCA_035293545.1. GTDB lineage: Bacteria > Acidobacteriota > Terriglobia > Terriglobales > Acidobacteriaceae > Alloacidobacterium. Next base: position 121,513 of record DATGMQ010000077.1, read on the forward strand.
AAAACATGCTGATTCATACGCTGTTTATCGGTGCTGATGGAATGGATGCCGAGTGGGGAGCCAGCTGCTACAGCGCGGATGAGGCAGAGCTGAATGGAACGATGGTAAAACACGCGCGTCGCCATATTGCCGTTGTCGATCACACGAAGCTTGGCGTGGTGGCGAACTGGCGCATTTGCGAGGCGCGGGCTTTGCAGACGCTGGTGACGGATAGTGGAGCTACAGATGAGATGATTGCGCCTTTTCAGAAGCTGGGGATTGAGGTGATTCGGGCGTGATTCAGTTTGCAATGTGTCTGTCGATAGGGCTCAATTAAACTTAAAAATCTACCGCCAAGTCGCTAAGGACGCCAAGAGCCGCAAGAAAACTTACACCACAGAGGGCACGAGAGACAGAGGGCAATTTGGTGCAGATTCATCAGATATTACTTCTATGACTGCTTTTTTGCTCCGGCTTGTGTGATGGTGTATTCGGCTCCCTGATAATGCAGGCCTTCAAGACGAGCCTTTGAATCGAATTCGGCCAAACGCGGTTGCGCGTGAATGCCATCGAAGAGCGTAAGGTCGGCGTTGAAGATGGAGTCGATGACAAGATTGCAGAAGGCTCCGCCAGAAATGCAGCACCAGTCGTTGATATAGGGCGCATCATTTGGACACTTGAACGCCGCGCCCTGAACCGGGGCTACGATGTCTTCCGTAAAATGAGCTTGTCCGATTGGGCCCTGATTGCCTGCTTTTGCCAGTTCGCGCAGCCAGGGAGCAATGCGTTCCGGCGAATCTGCTTTGTACAGGCCTTTGGCGCACATGGGCGGCCAGGCTGCGTAGGCGCCGAGGCAACTGTGATCGGGACGGATATTCCAGGTCGCATCGGGATCGCCGCTGGCCAGAGCACGCATCCAAACGCGGCTGTGCAGCTGCTCCCAGAAGAAATGCGCCATCTCTTGTTTTTGTTTTGCTGTCAGATCACCCGGCATGTTGTCGAGCACGGCAAGAAAGTCGTAGCAGTGACGGACTTCATTGAATGAGCCATCCGGCTGGCCGCAGCGCCACCAGCCTTTGCCGTCAACATAGAGCAGGCGATTGATGCGCATGGCAAGGTCCTGCGCTTCGGCGCGGAGCTTTTGCGCGCCTGTGCTGTCGCCTTTGCGATCGAGCAGAGCAGCTACAAAACGCATGCTGGAAACATTGCCGGCATTCATGCCTGCGACTTCGTGCAGGTAGGTGCTGACAACTTCCAGCAGGTTTTCGATTTTGCCGTAATCTCCCAGGCCGCTGTTTGTGGTTTGCAGCTTTTTCCAGTAGAGCGCGTGATCAGAAAGATGGTCGAGAACAGTATGGCCGCCGATGCGCTTATCGAGCCAGCCGAAGTCGCCGGTGACGCGCAGGTAGTCGCGCGCGCAGCTCACGATGGACATGTCATTGACGCCATACCAGGGGCCGACGGCCTGTCCGGAGACATGATCTGTGGCCAGATGCGCGTGCATGTCCTGCAGGAACCATACTTCGGCGAGATTTCGCAGCGGCTCAGGATCGAGCAGAGCGAGGCTGAGGCCGCTGAGAGCTGTGTCCCAGGGAAAACTCAGCGTTGGCAGGACGTGACCGCTCAAAGTGATGAATGTTGGGCCATAGGCGGAATCGGGCGAGCGCCTGCGGGCGGAGAGAAGATTCTTAAAACCGTTGTGATAGAGGTTCCATAGCGATTCGTCTTTCGTAATGAGTTGCGGAAGATGGCCGGAGAAATCCGAGTTGTTTGGCGTGAAGGCCGAGTGTACGAGCCGTTCGAAATTACGCTCATTCTCGTTCATGGCGCTGTCGAAGTTTGCCTGCAACTGGTCATGCAGGCGATTGGCTGTGCCGGCATTTTCGGCAATTGCATTGACGTAGCGCAGCTCTTTTTTCTCGCCCGGGCCGAGTGCCAGTTCGTACATGAGCATGTTGCCGGCAACTACTCGCTGCGCAGGCGGATGGATCCCCTGCGCGGATGCTGCAGAAGAATGCCGAGCGACGAAGGTGAGCCGTCCGGTTTCCGCGCTCCAGGCAACGTCGTTGTCGGCCTCTGCCGGTGAGTTATTAAACCAGGGATTTGTCTTGCGGGTGACTCCTGCGCGGATGCTGAATCCAAGCGATACGGTGCGCCGGGATTTGCTGAGATTTTGAATTTCGATTTTCTGCAGCACAGCACGCTGATTGGGAGGCATGGCCAGCGTCGTGCGAAAGCGAAGCTCATCGGCGATTTGTTCGCGGACAACGCAATGCGGGAACCATGTATAGGTGATGCTGTTTCCCGGAGGAGCCCACATGGCAAGGAGCTGATTGTTCAGAAAGAGATCGCAGGTTGTGAGGAAGCCGGGACTCCAGGGAATCTCAGGTACACCGCAGCAGGCATACGGCGGAAACGCGATGGCGCTGATTCCGGAGACTGATTTTACAGACTGGGCAAAGCCCCAGTCGTTCATGGCCAACGGCAGATTGAAGAGATCGAAGTAGACATGCGAAGCGGGAACGCCGGCGAGATCGCTGAGACCGGGGATGTTCGGCAGCGTACTTCCCGCCCACATCTTTTGAAGATGTGGGGCACCCGAGGCATTGCGTTCGAGCGCGTAAGCGGCCGAGGCTGCGCTTAGTTTCAGGAATGTCCTTCGCTTCATCTTTGAAGATGGCTCCTCGGTTATGAGTCATGCGAAGAATCAGCAGTGCTTCTGTGAGCTGAGATCACTGAGATTCTTCGCTTGCTTTTTGCAATTAAAAGATGAGTTTCAAAGAGAACTGCGCCTGACGTGCTGTTCCCGTTCCGATCTGGCTGCCCATATTGTCGGCGATGGTCTGACCGGTGCGACCGAAGTTAGTGTTGACGGTGCATGTGGCAGGTGTTGTATCTGTTGCCGGAGTGACTGCTGTGCAGATGCCGCCGTCAGGATTGGCGAAGTTGGGATGATTCAGGATGTTGAACAGGTCGGCGCGGAACTGCATGTTCACTTTTTCGGTGATGGGGAAATTTTTCATTCCGGACAGATCCCATTGGAAGAAGGCCGGGCCGCGCAGAGCGTTGCGTCCGACGTTTCCGATGGCGTCACCCCAGACGCCGTTGTAGTTTGGCTGGAGAGCGAAGGCGTTAATGTTGTAGCTCTGATTCGGCCAGCTGACCTTATCGGCCCACAGTGACTGTCCGGTGACGTAGTTGGGCCGCATGGGAATTCCGAAGAATCCGCTGATGATCTGAATATTGGTCGGCAGGCCGGAGCGCGTCTGGAGGATGCTGGAAGTCTGCCATCCGCCCAGGAATGTGCGCGTGAGCCGCTCATGATTTTTGAGATCGGGAAAGCTGTAGACGAGGCTGCCGGTAAAGTTGTGGCGCACGTCCCAGTCACCGCTGCCGCGATCGAGGTTGATGTTGAGTGGGTCTGACCAGCCGTTGAAGACATTCACGAGATCATCCACTTCATGCGACCACGTGTAGTTCACTTCTGTGGTAAGCGGGCCGCTGTTTCTGCGCAACTGGACCTGCAGCGCGTTGTAGTTGGAGAAGAGAGCGTCGGCGCTCAGGTTCTCATTGGCGAAATCAGAGTAAGGACGCGCCTGCGTATAGATATCAGCAGGGTTGACATTGATGGCGGCAAACGAGACGCCGGCCTGCATGTGCTGCGTTTTGTTGCCGGTGTAGTTCATCGTCAGGATGGTGTTCGGAGCTATCTCCTGCTGCACGCCTAAGAGCCAGTTGGTGGAGTACGGGTCTTTCGGATTCCGCGGGAAGATGCTGACGTTCTGCGTTCCGGCGGGCAGCGGCGGATTTGCCATTGGATAGATAAGCGGCGCCTGAAAGGCATTGACGCTGTAGCTCGAATATTCAGGAACGTTGGTGGTCAGTCCGAAGCCGAACTGCATAGGCATGTAGAAGAGGCCCGCGTAGCCGTGAATCGCAGTTTTGCCTCTGCCATAGGGGTCCCAGGCAAAGCCGACCCGAGGAGCAAAGTCTGATCCGGGCGCGTTGTATGGGGCTTGTGTACTGGGCAGAAATGTCTGCGTTGCGATATCGAAGTTCTGCTGGCGGTTGTGGCCCTCGCGCCAGACGGTGTTGTAGTCGTAGCGCAGGCCGTAGTTAAGAGTGAACCGAGGAGTCACGCGCCAGGCATCCTGTGCGTAAAAATCCCAATTGGAATTGCGGATGCCGAGAAAGCTGGGAAAGCCGATCTTCTGCAAAACGAAGGGACGGTTATTTTCAAGGTCAGAGAAACTGGCGAAGGAGAAGGTCTGCTGCGGGCGCAGCCATTCATTCAGCCGGTTGGCGCGAACCTGCACGCCGAATTTCAATGTGTGGTTTCCGGCAGTCTTGGTCACGCTGTCGAAGACTTCAAAAACATTGAAGGGCGTGATCTGGTTGAATGAGTTTGGACCGGGCAGCGAGCCCAGGTCGGTGAAGAAACCGGAGAAGCCGACCAGCGGAGTGGGCGTATTTGAATTTGTGTCGGAGTAGAAACGGTTGTAGCCCACGCCGAATTCATTGAGCAGCGTTGCGCTGAAGGTGTGCGTTTCTTCGAGTTTTCCGAGCTGCGTCCGCAAGGCCTGAGGCGCAACCTGTCCCTGGTTGATGCCGTAGGTCTGCTGCGTGAGCGAGTCGTTGATGTTGTAGCGGAACATCAGGCGGTCGTTGTCGGAGATGTTGTAATCGATGCGGGCTGAGCCGGTGTCTTCGCGAAGAATGGTCGGCAGGACGGCGGGAGAGTAAACCATGTTCGCTCCGCCCGGAGTTCCGCTGTCAGAGCCGGGATATGCGCAGGACGCTGGAGCCGGAATGGCGTCGCAGCCTGCCGGGAGGGGCGCAAACTGAGCCAGAACCGGCTGCATGGAAGGCACAAACTGCGAGCGCGCATAGGCACTGAGCGTGTGGTTCAGGGAATTAATCGATGTAATGTGCTGGCGGACTCCTTCGTAGTTCACAAAGAAGAAGAGCTTGTTGCGAACAATGGGACCGGCGAAGTTGCCGCCGAACTGGTTCAGGCGCAACGGTTGTTTGGAGCCGGTCTCAAAGTAATCTTTTGCATCGAGAGCATCGTTGCGGAGAAATTCAAAGGCTGTGCCGTGAAACGCATTTGTGCCGCCCTTGGTGATGATGTTCATCTGCGGACCAAGCGAGTGGCCGTTTTCCGCGCTGTAGCCGTTATTGGCGAAGTCAATTTCCTGGATGCTGTCGAGACTGGCGCGCGTCACGCGGGCCTGTTCGCCGCCTTCTGTGTCGAGGAAGCCATTGATGTCCCCGCGCGAGGCATTCTGGCCGTCCACTGTGATGTTCAGGCCGGTAAAGATGTTTTCAAGGCCATTGACGCTGCCCTGGAAAAATCCCGTTGAGCCGACCGATCCGGGAGCGATTTCAAGAAAACTGCTCACATCGCGGCCATTGACCGGCAGATTTGAAATCTGATTCGCGTTCAGCGTGGTTCCTGAGGTGCTGGAAGAGGTATCAACTGACGTGACAGTGCCGGTGACTTCGACCTTCTGCTCGGCGGCTGCGACGTTCAATTCGAGATTTACGCGGACTGTGGCTCCCACATTCAGCACAATCTGCTGCGTCTTCGCTTCGCGGAATCCGCCTGCTGTGGCCGATACCACGTAATTTCCGAAGGGCAGAGCGGAGGCGACGAAGTTTCCGCCATTGTCGGTCTGAAGGGTTTTTGTGACAGAGGTTCCGGTGTTTGTAATCGTTACAGAGGCATGAGGAATAACCGCGCCGGACGGGTCTGTAACGGAGCCGACGATGGTGCCGGTATCGAATTGGGCTGACGCTGGAAGCGTGAATAAAAGCCCAAAAAATGCCAGAAATGCTGCGAAATGCAGCTTCATCCTTGTAGATTCTGAGCCCGTAAGCTGTGTTGTTCGCCTCAAATTGATCATTTTGCTGCCTCTTTTCTGTTTCCCAGCCGTTCTTATGCCGTATGTAGTCGCTTTAGGGGATGGTGGGCATAGTAGTTCGATGAATTAACATTAGTCAATCTTTTTTTCTATCTTATTTAGGCAAAACAATCTCTAATTTATTCAATTCGATCATTTATGGACACTGGCAGCCTTCTAATGAAAGAACCGGTCATACGGTCAAATATGGGTTTTACTGGATCTCAGAGCAATGAGGCGACCGTCGTACAATGAAGTAGCGCACAGCCTGCGGAGGGATGTGTGAGTGGTTGAAACAGGCGGTCTTGAAAACCAGCCCGTCCCACCTAGGCTATTCTGAATCAACCACTTACGGCTGTCTTAAATATCTCTCGATTCGGGTCTATTCAGGCAGTTCGGCACCGGAACATGCAACCAAACATACAATCTATCTGAGACTTCAGATGAATCACCACCGCATTCTGGCGGCCCTAGAATAAGAACGCCCCGGAGGCGGGGCGTTCTAAGGTCGCTCAATGAGCGGAGCCTTACGACGAAAGCTTACTGAGAATAGTCCGGGCAATCGCCGCTCAAGTACACTGCTATACTTTTAGGCCGTTGTAAGACTTTGCGTCAAGGTGTTTTTTCTGCCATGGAATACCAAAAGTATGTCTTAGGGCTGGATCTTGGTTCAGCTTCGCTCGGTTGGGCACTGATTGCTCTGAATGAATTAGATCAATCTACTCATCTCATCCGGTCCGGCGTGCGCATCTTTGAGCCTGGGGTTGCGGGATCGGACCTCGACATCCAACAAGGGAAGGACGAATCAAAGGCTGTGGCACGTCGCATGGCCCGTCTTCACAGACGGCAGCTTCGCCGCAGAGCATACCGTCAGTCCCAGCTTTTTCGTCTGCTGCAGGAACGGAATTTATTGCCGCACGGCAATGGCCAGGGTTCTTTTTCTGAGCAGCGTCACAGTATTCTGAATTCGCTCGATCAGCAGCTTTGCAAAAATGGATCGCATGCCTACGATCAGCTTCCGCTTTATCACCTGCGCAAGGCCGCTTTGGACCGGAAACTTGACCCTCACGAACTCGGGCGTGTGTTTTACCACCTCAGCCAGCGGCGGGGATTCAAATCCAACCGGAAAGAAAGCGCGAAAGGCGACAAGGAAAAAGAGGCAGGCGAGGTCAAAGCAGGCATTGCTGATCTGGAGCGCAAGATAAAAGAATCCGACGCGCGTACGCTCGGCGGGTACTTTGCTGGTCTCGATCCCCACCAGATCGGGCAGCAAGTGCGCAGGCGATGGACAGCGCGAAGCATGTATGAAGACGAGTTTGCCCAAATCTGGCAAAAGCAGGTTGAATTTTATTCAGATCTGCTCACAGAAGATCTAAGACGCAAGATTGCTCATTTGCTCTTCTTTCAGCGTCCAATTGCCGCCCAATCACACCTCATCGGCAAATGCGAATTGGAACCAGACCAGAGACGCGCTGCCTGGGCCGCGCTGGAGGCCCAGCGCTTCCGGATTCTGCAGAAGGTCAACGACCTCAAGGTCATCTATCCAGGAGACCTGATTGCACAGCCACTCACTGCTGAAGAGCGAAAATTTGTATTTGAGCTGCTCGACCGCGAAGGAGACCAGACGTTTAAGGCCGTGCGCAAAGCCCTCAAGCTTAATCCAAAATCTCAGTTCAATCTAGAGAAGGGCGGCGAAACCAAGCTGCGCGGCAATCGCACCAACTCCACCATGCTGGCTACGTTTGGCAGCAAATGGGACGCCATTCCTCCGGAAACACAAAAGCAGATTGTTGAGGAATGGCGCACCATCGAAAGTGAAGAGGTCCTTGCCCGCAGAGGTATCCATTGGGGGTTGGACGAAGACTCCGCCAGGAAATGGGCGAAGACAAAGGCTGAAGATGGTTACTGCGCCCTTTCGCGCCGCGCCATTGAAAAACTTTTGCCTCTGATGATGGAAGGCCTTTCCTTCAAGGAAGCGGAAACCAAACTCTATGGTCACCGTTTCAGTGGAGGTCCAGTGCTCGATCTGCTGCCTTCTCTTCATGTTCACCGGAAGATTCCGGGCTCGGCTGAAATGGAACGACTGCTTGCCCGCCTTCGTCTCGGCGCTGTCCGCAATCCTGCAGTGGAGCGGGCACTGACCGAAATGCGCAAGGTGGTCAACGCGATCATCCGCCACTACGGCAAGCCTTACGAAATCCATATTGAGCTGGCACGAGAGCTGAAAAAGCCAAGACAGGAACGGCAATCCATTGCGAAAAAGAGCCGCGACCGGGAAAGAGAACGCAGCGAGGCCAAAGCGAAGCTCTTACGTGAATGCGGCATCCAGAATCCGTCACGCGCGGATATTGAAAAGGCGCTGCTTCATGCAGAATGCGGCGGAATCTGCCCCTACACGGGAAGATCCATTCAGCTCTCCGACCTTTTCGGTCAGCATCCGCAATTTGATGTAGAGCACATTATTCCATTGAGCCGCTACCCGGATGATTCATTCCAGAACAAGACCCTTTGCTGGCACGACGAAAACAGGAACCGCAAACGCAACCGGACACCCTTTGAGGCTTACAGCGCAGACAGCGAGGCATGGGACGCCATACTCACCCGGGTCAAAGCATGGCCCATCGCGAATGGCGGCAAGCTGAAACGTTTCATGCTGCGCAGCGAAGATGAACTGGAAGAATTCACCGCCAGGCAGATGAACGATACCCGCTATGCCAGCGTGCTCGCGTGCCGATTGCTGGAATCACTCTACGGAGGACGGGACGCCCGCACGGAAAGCGGCACACGCCAGGTCATCTTTGCCTCCAGCGGCGCAGTGACGGCCACGCTCAGGAGGAATTGGCTGCTCGAAAGCATTCTGCGGGAAGCAGGCCCTTCCACCAACGGGCAAAGCAAAGGAAAGGCCCGCACGGACCACCGCCATCATGCCGTAGATGCTATCGTGATAGCACTCACCAGCCCGAAGACCGTTCAATCATTGGCGCGGTCCGCTTCACTCGATCCAAATGTGCCGCAGAACGGTCATGCTTTCCGCAAAATCCAGTCACCCTGGCCTGATTTCGTGGATTCCGTCCGGCCACACATTGAAAAGATGGTGGTTTCGCACCGCCCTGAGCACAA
>DATGMQ010000078.1:0-47765 GCA_035293545.1 Alloacidobacterium sp.
CCCGGCTGGGAAAATGCCACGACATAAGCTGTTGGCTGCGCCGCCGGTCCGGTTGGAGCAATCGGCGTTACCACGGGCCGGTACTGGTTGCCGCATCCAGATACACCCGCCAAAGCAAGCAATGCTCCGGCGGCAAATAACAGGCCCCTGGGCCCGGTGACACTTCGCACTCTCAGACACCTCATTCAGCTAACAATCCTGCACGGCAATTTGTCACCTGCTCAAACCTGGACCGTGTACTTCCACTGACCATTCATCATCACAAAAGGTCAACTGGCAATCCGCGGAAAAGCCTGCAACAATCGGACAAAATGCGTTGAAAACTAGATTGTAAACCACTCACGTATTTCGATTTGCCACGCAACCGAGGAAAATCCATGCACGAGAACCACATCTCAGGCCCATCATTGCGCTGGCAATCGCAACTGCTTCTCCTGATTGTAGTGCCTGTCTCGTGTATCTGGATATTCCTTGAGGCCCTGCAGGACTTCGCCTTCCATGATCCCGTTCTCCTTGAGATGGCCGGACTCAGCATTATCTTTGGCCTGATTGTCTGGCTGGCGCGCGCCGCAACAGGATATGCCGCAATCACGGGCGCAGTCATCACTGCATGTCTCTATCTCCGCACGCCAGGATGGCGCACCGCCCTTATTCCGCTCATCACCATGCTGATTCTCACGCTCGCAGCCACACGGGTTGGCCGCGCGAAAAAAGAAAAATTAAGAACCGCCGAATCGAAACATGGACGAAACGCGGCGCAAGTCGCGGCCAACCTCGGAGTGGCCGCGCTTGCCTCTATCCCGCTTACCGCAGCGCAGATGTTTACTCCATCAGCGCGAACACAGCTCATCTCACTGGTTGCGATTACGGCAGCGCTGGCTGAAGCCGCCGCCGATACACTCTCGTCCGAGCTGGGGCAGGTTTTCGGTGGCCAGCCGCGCCTGCTCACGACTCTCAAACCGGTGCCCGCCGGAACCGATGGCGGCATCACGCTCGCCGGAACCGCTTTCGGCTGCATAGGCGCAGCCGTGGTTACCGTTGTTGCCGCCATAACATTTCAATTCAAGTTGAAAACCGGCGCCGTAATTTTTTCCTGCGCGGTCCTCGGGCTCTTCGCGGACAGTCTTATCGGGGCCGTCTTTGAGCGCCATGGCTGGCTGAACAACGATGCGGTCAACTTTCTTTCAACCCTGACAGCGGCTGCGATAGCTGGATGGATAGCATCTGGATTCTGAACTCAACCTGCAGACATCTGCGTAACCTCAGCGTCCTCTGCGGTGCGCTTTTCTTGTGCAAATGCAGAGATATAGGGGAAACAAACGATCGTCAGTGAAGATGCAGTCTCCAGGCCGTATAGCTGATGATTTCATGCGCCATACGGGAGAACGCCTCAAGCCAGCTGATGCTTTTTCCCACAGGTCGTGGAGATGTATAGACCTTCAGCCCGACCTGCTCGCATAGCGCATGGATACGGAAAAGATGGGTTCCATCACTCACCACAATCACCCGGTTCAGATGATTCGTCCGCGCTATTGCTGCAAGACGCCTGGCAGACTCCTCGGTGTTGTCGCTCTGCGTCTCAGCGATGATTGCGGTCTCCGGAACTCCGTGCGCCAGAAGGTAATCGTGCCCCACTCCGCCCTCAGAATGCCGGTCCGCAGGATCACCTCCGCCCAGCGTAATAATCAAAGGCGCCAGCTTGCGGCCATAGAGATCGAGCGCGTGGTCCAGCCGGGCGCGCAGCACCGGAGAAGGCCGTCCGTCATACTCCGCTGCTCCAAAAACAGCGATGGCGTCCGCAGCCTGCGCCTCATCGCGACCGGCATAATAGCGAATCTGGCCATAAACCCAGCCGGTCCAGGCCACTGCTCCGATCACGATGATGAGAGCAACACGTGCCAGCAACCTTCCGCCCACGCGCCCACGCCGGATATTTGTGTCCGGAACAATCATGAAGCCACAACCAAAGCACTAAGAATGTAACGCCAGCGCAATCTCGTGCGTGGCAATCGCGCCCTCGCGCAAAATCTGCCAGCTGTTTTTCCCGCCGGAAAGATCAACAATCGTAGTCGGCAGGCTGCGGCCCGTCGGACCGCCGTCCACAATCAATGGGATCCGGTCACCGATCTGATCGCGCACGCACGCGGCGTAGGTGCATTCCGGCGCTCCCTGCAAATTTGCCGAAGTGGCCGTAATCGGCAGGCCGAAGACGCTCGCCACCGTGCGCGGAATCACCGCATCGGGAATCCTCAGCGCCACGTTGCCGGTATTCGCCGTCACCCGCAGGGGCAGACGCGAGCTTGCCTTCACAATCAACGTCAGCGGCCCCGGCCAGAACCGCTCAGCCAGCCGGTCAAAGCTTGTCCCCAGATCGCGCCCCAGCTCGTACGCCTGCGACAGGCTTCCGATCAGAAGCGACAGCGGCTTGTGTTTCAGCCGTGTCTTGATCTCGTAAATGCGCTCCACCGCGCGCAGGTTCACCGGGTCTACTGCCAGACCGTAAAACGTATCCGTCGGCATACCGACAACTTTGCCGCTGCGCAAACAGGAAACAACATACTCAACGCGCTCCGGCTCGGGCTCATCCGGATGTATGCGCAAAATCTCCGCAGACAAGGCTACTCCTCAGGAACTCAAGGCGCGGATGTAGACGGAAGCCGCCATGAACACATTAGAATCGCATCCATGCACCCGGCTTCAAATCACGCGCATGTTCGCATTGTACAAAGTCGCCAGAACGCCCGGGTAAAAGAATTACGGGCAACCCTCAAAAAGGGCTCCCGTAATGAATCCGGCCTCATCGCCATTGAAGGCGTTCACCTGATTGAGGAAGCGCTTCGTAGCGGCCTGAAGATCATGACCACCTTCCTGAGCGCTGACGCGCTGAATCTCATCGAAAATCTTCGCATTCCTCCCGAAACGGAAATTCTGGTTCTTCCGCCGGATGTCTTTCTGAGCGCGGTTTCTACCGAATCTCCGCAGGGAATCGCTGCGCTGGTCGAGCCTCCTGAGTTCGATTTTGATGAGCTGCTGGCTGCTGAAAACCCTCTTTTCACTGTCGTTGTCCATCTGCAGGACCCGGGCAATTTCGGCACTATTGTGCGCTCGTCCGAAGCTTTTGGCGCAACCGGAGTCCTCGCCGTCAAACCCTCTGCCGGCATCTGGAATCCGAAAACTCTTCGGGCATCCTCGGGCTCGGCATTCCGGATGCCGGTCATTTATGCGGGACTCCCACTCTATATGAATGCGCTCCGCCTGCAAGGCATCCGCCGCCTTGCCGCGACTGTTGACGGCGGCACGCCCGCATCCCAGCTCGATCTCACGGGGCCGACAGCCTTCTTTATCGGAAATGAAGGCAGCGGACTGGCTGCGGAGATCATTCAAGAGTGCGACGAGCGGATTACTATTCCCACTCCAGGCCCGGTTGAATCTCTCAACGCCGCCATTGCAGCCAGCATCCTCCTTTATGAAGCGGCGCGCCAGCGCTCGGGATCTATCGCTTCCAGATAAGTGCCAAGGAACAGAATCCGGAATAACTTCAAAACTGTAAATTTCTCACCGGGTGCCTCTGGGATCCGTCTCAGCGGTGACCGCAACTCTCACCAAGCCCCACTGAATGAAATCCGGATTTCCCGTCCCGACCGCATAGGCGAAATCGGCTCCGTAGCATTCGCAGGCTTTTGAGCGTATGCTCATAGCAGGTTCTTCTTCTCGCCTCCAGCCACTTCCTCGCTCCAGACGAGCTGCTTTTCAAATATTCAACCGCACGAGCGAAGGGGTTATGAGCATCGTCAGAAAACATATCAGCAAGTCTGGAAAGAGTGTACTTATGTTTCGCCGGCAGCCCGTGATTGGCAGCGCGGGCATAATTCCGCGCGACGCGCAGAGTTACACCGGCATACCACGCGTGGGTCGGCCAGCTGTGCGTATCGATGCCTTTCGGGTCGAATTCAGCCCACTCAGTAAATAACCCGGATGTGAGGCAGTCTCTGGTTTTGCAGGCAGCAATGATGAATGCAGGAAGCCTCTTCTTTATCCCAATACGTCCTGAGAGCTGACGCCTCGATCAGCAGCCTTCCTCGTCTCCAGCCAAGTTCAATCTGCTCCAGACGGGCCGTACTTCAACGCAAGCCAAACAGGCATCGTCAAAATGGAGTTTGTATGACCTTAATTAAAAAGTCTGATGTGCATCGCCATCTTTCTACGAAGTCACGTCAAGACCGTGAGATAAAACGCCCCTATGGAGCCACCTCGACTCCAGTAAAGAACGCGCCGGCGAACCCGCCTGCCGAAATAAAGCCCGAAACGCCGATAGCGCCAGAAAAATAAGAGGAGAAGCCTGCTCGATTGCGACTGCATCCAAAACCAATGGGGAGGGGTTGAATCCAATCCTCTGCCAGATTCGCGCAGGTACGAGAATGTAGACTGCGGGCCAGCCTAAATCTCGCACCAAAAATAGGATAATCAGGACGAACGCCGGATTAGCAAGGCCGCAAAAAATCCATCGCACGAGTGAACACCAGGAATTGTGCGGAAGAATTCATTCGCTGGCGCAACATCGCACAATGCTTTCGCGCTGCCCGGAAGAAGAACTCCGTCCTGCCTTAGCTGGTCGATTTCTCCATTGGCTCGGATAAGATCGAAATCGTTCCGGGATTCCAGGCACTCGCGAATGACCGACTCATTTTCTTCCGGTTCCAGTGAGCAGGTGGAATAGAGGAGCCGTCCGCCGGGCTTCACTCCGCGCATAACTGAAGACAGGATCGCAAGCTGCCGCTCATGTTGCCGCTGGAGCTCTTCCGGTCTGAGCCTGTGCCGGATTTCCGGATTGCGGGCCAGTGTTCCGGTGCCGCTGCAAGGCGCGTCGCACAGAACGAGATCGAACTCCGGCTCCAGCTTCAGCTTCGCGATATCAGCCTGCCGGAATTCGATATTGGGCCGGTCCCGCAATGTGCGCTGCATGTCGCTGAGCCGCCGAGGGCTGATGTCGCAGGCGACAATTGCGGCTTCCGGGTTTCGCTCTGCAAGAATCGCCGTTTTGCCGCCGGGCGCGGCGCAGGCATCAAGAATCCGCTGCCCATGCCCGGCAAGCTCTGCGACGAGTTGCGATCCTTCATCCTGAATTCGAACTCGACCTTCGCGAAAAGCGGTAGTAGATGAAACATCGCCACGCACCACTGTGCGGGCATTTGCCAGAAAGCTGCCCGGGGCAACCTCGATACCTTCAGACAGCAGCTCCCGCTCAGCGTCCGGCCCCATCAATCGAATAAAAACAGGCGCGGGTTGCTGATCGTATTCGCAGATTCGCTTTGCTGTTTCCAGGCCGAAGAACGTGACCCACCGCTCCACCAGCCACTGCGGATGCGCGTAAGCTGCGGCCAGATTGCTGCCATTTGTAACTGTAATGATTTCTTTCGGTCGCAGCTGTATTGCAATCTTCCGAAGAATCGCATTTACCATTCCAGCGGCAAATCGATTCTCCGCCGTCTTTGCTAATTCCACGCTCTCGCCAATGGCCGCATAGCCTGGAACACGATCGAGATAGAGCAACTGAAATGCGCCGAGCCGCAACGCGATACGCACGGCGGGATCAAGTTTCATCTGCGGCCGCTTTAGAAGCCCGCTGATGCACTCGTCAAGGGCAATCTGCCATCGCAGCGTGCCCATTACCAGATTTGTGGTCAGATTGCGGTCCTGCGGAGAAAGCTTTGCGACCGCAGGCTGATACAGCAACTCATCACTGCGTCCGGAACCACGCTCAAGCATCAACAGGATTTGAAACGCTGCAGACCGCGCCGGCGCAACTCGACTCATCCCAGACGGTCGCCGCTCTTCAGTTGATAGCCACGCAGGAAATCTCCCACAGCCATGCGCTTCTTGCCTTCCGGCTGCACTTCAAAGACTTCGATGCGGCTGTTCTCGCCACAGTCGATGAAGAGCCTGTCGCGGTCGACGCGCGCCTCGCCCGGCACGCTTTCTTCACCGCGTAGTTCCATGGGAATCATGCGATGCAGTACCAGCTTCTTGCCGCGAAATTGAGTATAAGCTCCCGGCCACGGCTGAAAGCCGCGCCAGCGGTTGTAGATCTGCATTGCGGGCCGCGCGAAATCCACCAGTCCGTCTTCGCGCTTCAGGATCGGCGCCAGGGTGGCCAGTGAATCATCCTGCCGCTTTGGCGTGATCGTGCCGGCCTGCAAACCTTCCAGCGTCTCTACCATCAATGGCGCGCCCATCTCCGCCAAACGAGGAAAGATGTCTTCTGCCGTCTGGTCCGGAGCAATGGGCAGTTCACGCTGCAAGAGCATGTCGCCGGTATCAAGACCTTCGTCGATGCGCATCGTCGTTGCGCCCGTAACCGGCTCACCGTTAGCCACAGCCCACTGTATTGGAGCTGCTCCACGATATTTCGGCAGCAGCGACGCATGCAGGTTCAGGTTCCCGTACCCGGGCAAATCCCGCATCCACTTCGGGATGATACGGCCATAGGCAACAACAATAATTGCTTCCGGCTGAATGGCTTCGAGCTGCGCGCGAAACTCTGTGTTGTTCCTGATTTTCTCCGGCTGGACAAGCGCGAGACCAGCTTCCAGCGCCGCCTGCTTGACTGGAGGAGCAACCAGTTGCATGCCCCGCCCGCTGGGGCGATCGGGTTGCGTTACGACAAGCTGAATATCATGCCCGGCGTGCAGCAACTCCTTCAGGGTTGGTACCGCGAATTGCGGCGTGCCGCAGAAAACAAGGCGCATGGCTTACCACTCACCATTCTTCTGCATCTTGCGAATCTTGCGCAGAAGCAGGTCGCGTTTCAGCGCGCTGACCCGGAAGATGAAGAGCACGCCGTCAAGGTGATCGATCTCATGCTGAAAGGCGCGGGCCAGAAGTTCTTCGCCGTCGATCTCGAACCATTCTCCTTTGACATTCTGCGCGCGCACGCGCACCTTCATGGCGCGTGATACTTTTTCGCGAATTTCGGGAAGACTCAGGCAGCCTTCTTCCTCGTTCTGTTTGCCTTCTTTGTGAATGACTTCCGGATTGATGAGGACGATTTTTTCTTCCGGGTTTTTCTTAAAGCTCAAGTCAATGACTGTGAGGCGCTTCGAGATGCCTATCTGCGGAGCAGCCAGACCAATCCCCTGCGCCGCATACATGGACTCGAACATATCATCGACCAGCGCCTGCAGCTCTTCATTGAACTCAGTTACCGGTTCGGTCGGCTTTTGCAGGATCGGGTCGGGGTATTTAACAATCTCTCGAATCATTTCTTTTGAGAACTCAATAGGCGCGAATCTGCTCTACGTAACCATCATAGTTACGTTTTAATTCCCGCAATGAATCACCGCCGAATTTTTCCAGCACCAGCCGCGCGAAGGCCAGAGCCGCCATTGCTTCCGCGGCAACTCCCGCAGCAGGAACCACGCACACATCGCTGCGCTCATAAGCAGCCTTCGTCACCTCGCGCGTATCGAAACGAACGGACTGCAAGGGCCTGCGCAGGGTAGAAATCGGCTTGAGATATCCGCGCACAATCACATCTTCGCCATTGGAAATGCCGCCTTCTACGCCGCCGGCATTGTTGCGCTCGCGCGTAAACCGAGTGGGCCTTCCATTCACCGGCTCGGCGCTGTAGCCGATGGCATCGTGGACATCCGAGCCAAAGGACTCAGCAGCGGTCACTCCGCGGCCGATCTCTACAGCCTTCACGGCCTGCAATGACATGACCGCCTGCGCCAATATCCCGTCCAGCCGCTCGTCCCAGTTGGTATGCGTGCCGATGCCCGCCGGCGCGCCGTGAATCACAACTTCAAAAACCCCACCGACTGTATCGCCCGTGCGCAGCACCTTGTCGACTTCGGCTTTCATGCGCTCTTCTGCTTCGGGATCAACGCAGTTCAGCAGGACCTCATCTTTTTGGCGCAGCGCGACGATTTCATCCCAGCTCGCGTCACGTTCCAGCTCGGCGTGGCCCACGCGAATCACGTGGCTGGCTACATCGATTCCGAGCGACAGCAGCAGCAGCTTTGCCAACGCTCCGGCGGCGACACGCGCTGTAGATTCTCGGGCGGATGCGCGTTCCAGAACATAGCGCGCATCCGGAAAGTCATATTTCAGTGCGCCTGCAAGATCAGCATGCCCAGGACGCGGCGAAGCGACAGCTTTATGCTTTGCCGGATCACCGACTTCTACAGGAAGAACATCTGTCCAGTTCTTCCAGTCGCGATTTTCAATTTCGATAGCGACAGGCGAGCCGATGGTCTTGCCATGCCGGATGCCGGAGAGAATATGCGCGGTGTCCTGCTCAATGCGCATGCGACCGCCGCGGCCGTATCCCTGCTGGCGGCGCCACAGTTCTCGATTGATGAAATTTATATCGACTTCAACGCCGGCGGGAAGCCCTGAAACCAATGCAATCAGGCTCTCGCCGTGCGACTCACCTGCGGTAGAAAAACGTAACATGTGCGTGCTGTGCCAGCTTTGATTGTAGCGCAGCGCGTTGTGTTTATTCGCCGGTCAGCCATGCGTATTGCGCGTCGGTGAGAGGAACAACTGAAAGTCTTCCCTGACGGACGAGCGGTGAGTCGGCAAAGAGCTTGTGGGCTTTGATCTCTGCCAGAGTGTGCGGTGTCTGAATTGGTTTGCCGGCTTTGATGCGTACATTTGGGACTTTAGGGTCCGCGGCATCGACGGAGACTACTTTCGCTGTTCCAACTGCGGTCTTTTCGTCGCCCGTATGATAGATCACCAGTTTCTCGCCGGGTTTCATGCTGCGCAAAAACCTCAGCGCCACAGGATTACTTACGCCATCCCAGATCGTCTCGCCTTCGCTCTCCAGATCGTTAAATGAGTATGTGGCTGGTTCAGTTTTCAGCAGGTAAGGCATCGGCTTCCTCCTCTGGCTTCCATTCTTCTGTAACCACTTCTGTACTTTGTGGCTGCTCGGCGAGATATCCGCTGGTATTCAGCAGCGGACGCTCCATCGCCCGCACCCAGTCCGTCAGCTGCCCCGGAGAGCGACCCAGCGCCTCAGCGCGGGCAAACTCGCTGCGCATGGTCTGCATCTTGGCGTCAAGATCATCGAGGTAATGCAGCAGCAGCGCTTCCGGAATCATGGGCAGTTTGGGGGAGCCGAATTCGTATTTCCCATGATGGCTCAGGACCATGTGCTCGACCAGCACGCGCAGGTTATTCGGGAAATCCGGCAGATTTACCAGCTTCGTCTCAATCATCCCAATACCCATGGAAATGTGCCCTAAAAGCTGGCCGTCGGCGGTGTAATCGAAGCTGGTTCCCCAGCGCAGTTCACGCAGCTTGCCGATATCGTGCAGAACAACTCCGGTGAGCAGCAGATCCCGATTGATCTCCGGATAATGCCGGGCAGCCATATCGCTGATGCCGAGCAACGAAACAATGTGCTCCAGCAGGCCGCCAATCCAGGCATGATGCATGCTCTTTGCGGCAGGCGCGTTTTTCAGGGCCTCAGCAATCTGCGGATCGTCAAGAAAGGCGCGCAGCAGCGCCTGCAAATGGGGATTGGTAAAAGTGGAGATGTAGCCGTTCAGCTCGGCCCATAATTCGTCGATGTCGCGAGAGGTCCTGGGAACAAAATCACCGAGATCGAATTGTCCTTCGTCTTCGGGTTTTGCCTTACGGATTTTTTCAACTTTAAGCTGGAGCTTGTCCTGATAACGGCAGACCTGCCCCTGCACTTTCACAACGTCGCCCTGCTCAAATTCATTGAGGATCGCCGCCGTTTCCCATATCCGGCATTCAATCTGACCGGTGCGGTCGCTCATAGAAACGGCGAAATAGGGCGCGCCGTCGCGCGTGCTTCGAGTCTGCTTCTGCGCAACGGCAAAGAAGCCGGTAACTACCTGGTTTTCAAACTTCGCAAAATCCGCGACGAACAGGTCTTTCATTGGCCTAGGGCTGTTGCGTAGGCTGCTGCGGAGCAGGCGCTCCATTTGCGGGCGCCGGCGCAGTTGCAGGCGGTGTGCGCGGGCCCTCCGGATTCGGCACCGGCTCAGGCGCCGGCTCCTGCTTCTCCTTTGCCTTGTCGGCGAGGCGAGTCTTCTCTGTCGGCTTCGGCCCTTTCTTCGGTTTGGTTGTATCGCCGTTCAGGCCCAGCGGAGTGGACTGCTCCTGGCGGGTCGCCAGCTCATCCTGTGTCTCGGGCGCCGGCGCGAAAGGATCGCTCTTGTCCTTTACCTTTTTCTGTTTGGGCAGTTTAGCGCGGTCAGAGAAGCGCTTTTTTTCCTGCTTCTCTTCCGTGGGCTGGTTCTCTACAGCGCCATCGGGACCGACCACCTGTATGTTCTGAGGAACGTTGTTGGTCGCTACCTGAGAGCCCTGAGCGCCTGCATCTTCTGTTTTGGTCGGAGCCACAGGCAGAGTTTCACGCGGAGCCTGTCCAAAACGGATCTTCTCTTTCTTGCCGGGCTTCTCCACACCATTGTTCGCTACCTGCGTGTTTTTCGACGGGGCAGCGGTCGGCGCAGGAGCTGCCTGTTGTGTCTGCGGCGTGGTGTTGGCAGCAGCCTCTGTCGCAGGCGCTGTCTGCGCAGCGTTACCCTGGGGCACATCGGCCAATGAAGGAACATTTGCAGGCGCGCTGGCTGTCTGGGTGGTGGTTTTCGGCTTGCTTGTCTTCTGACGGAAGCGTGTCCGCTCTACATGCTTCTTTTTTCCGGTAGGCGGAGTGTATGCGCTGTACGTAGTTGTCGGCCTGATTTCGTTCGGAGTCGCTGCGGAATCCTCATACCCCTGCTTGACTTCCACATACGAATCTTCGCGCAGCCTGGTCAGATACTGACGCAGCGCCGGAGCCATCTTCTGGCTGTAAATCGCGTCTTCCACCTGCGGCTCAACATCCTTCAGCGGCTGAACGCCCCCCTGCGTATGCTGCGTCACTTTCAGGATGACAAAGCCCTGCTTCGTACGGATTGGCTGCGTATATTCGCCCGGCTTTAGATCAAAAGTCTGGTCCTCCAGCACTTTCGCCAATTGTCCACGCTTGAATTCTCCAAGCTCACCGCCCTGCGCGGCTGTGGGCCCTCCTGACGAGGTTTTGGCCAGCTCTGCGAAATCAGCGCCAGCCTTCAGTTTTGCAGCGAGGTCATCTGCCTTCTTCTGCGCCTCAGCCACCTGAGCGGCGTCATCAGGATTGGCAGTGGGAACGAGAATCTCGCTCAACCGCACCTGCTCCGGGCTGTCGAAATCGGCCTTATGCGCTTCGTAATACTTCTGCACATCACTCTGGCTCAGGTTCAGGTGACGCCCCACTTCGTCACGGATCACCGTGGACGTGATAATGCCATCTTTAATGTGTTGCTTAAAGTCTTCGAAGGACACACCCTGCGCCTCTGCCGCTTTCTGCAGATCTTCCATGCTGTCAAGGTGGTTCTGCTTGCGAATATCGTCCAGGCGCTTGACTGTCTCAGTTTCACCGGAGATTCCCAGCTCCTTGCCCTTGGAAAGAAGCAGCTGCTGGTCGATCAGATCGCGCAGCAAATCATGCTTTGCCTCGAAGAGCTGCTGCTGTGACCACCCCTGCTGCTGGGCCTGATTGGAGAGTTCCTGATCAGCGCGCTGATAATCAGACTTGCTGATGACCTGATCGTTAACGCGGGCAATGATCTCTTCCACCACGGTGCCCTGATATGGCGATTGCGGCTCAGCCGGAGCCGGCGTTTTGGCCGGGGCCTGACCGAGGAGTGGAAGGCTCGCAAAGACGATGCCCGCAGCGAACGCGGCCGAAAGGGATAAGGGTCGGTAAATCATATGTATACGTCTCAACCTGGCGCTTTCCGCGAATCCGGAGTTTCTGCCTGAATCGTTCAGATTGCGCTTCTGCCATTCTAATCACTCTGGGGAAGCGAATGCGAATTGAACGATAAGAAAATGACGCTTTGATTCGGTGGATAGATAGCAAAAATGCGATAAGCTGACACCCCCGCGTGTGTCCGGCTTGCTATACTTTCCACAAGGATTGCCCAGAGGGTCCTCGCAATCATGCCTTCCCGCACTCGACGCACTGTCTTCGCTCTTGTTGTCTTTTTTTCCGCCTGCGGCATTGCAGGCATGATTGTCAGCCAGAAAGTCGGCGCGCAATCCAGCACGGATGAATCGCAATTCCGCGATAGCCTGAAGTCGTTTACCAGCGTCTATGACGTGGTGGCGCAGAACTATGCGGAGCCGCTCAATGGCGACAAGCCGGACAAGGCCATCTATGATGGCGCGATTCCCGGGATGCTGCGCGTGCTTGATCCGCACTCGAACTTCTACGACCCCAAGGCATACGCCCGCATGCGCGAGGACCAGCACGGCAAGTACTACGGCGTGGGCATGACCATTCAACCGCAGAATGTCGGCGGCGCTCAGCGCATCGTTGTCCTCTATCCATATGAGGGAACGCCGTCTTATAAGGCCGGCGTCCGTCCGGGCGATGTCATCATCTCAGTCGATGGAAAATCGACGGACAACATGAATTCTGAAGAAGTTGCGAACATGCTGAAAGGCCCCAAAGGCACGCATGTTCACCTCACGGTTTCGCGTGAAGGCGCCGCCGGACCGCTTTCCTTCGATCTGGTCCGCGACGAGATTCCGCATCCAAGTATTGATCTCAAAGAAGAGATTCGTCCCGGCATAGGCTACATTCACATCACACAATTTCAGGAAGCGACTGGACGCGAAGTTGCCGACGCTCTCGATAGCTTTGGTCCAAATATGAAGGGCCTCATCCTTGACCTGCGTGGAAATCCGGGCGGCCTGCTCACAGAAGCTGTTGCTACCTGCGACAAGTTCCTGAAAAAAGGCCAGGTCATCGTTTCCCAGCGTGGCCGCGCCTTCCCTGAGCAGACCTACCATGCCATGCATGGAAACGGCGGCAAGGATTATCCCATCGTCGTTCTCGTGAACCACGGAACAGCATCAGCAGCGGAAATCGTGAGCGGCGCGTTGCAGGACCACGACCGCGCCATTGTGGTCGGAGAAACAACATTCGGCAAAGGCCTGGTACAGACGGTCTATCAACTCTCTGACAATACCGGCCTTGCTCTTACGACATATCACTACTACACGCCCAGCGGACGCCTGATCCAGCGCAACTACAACGGCGTTTCGCTCTATGACTACTACTACAATCACGATCAGCCGCAGGACACAAAAGACCGCGAAGTTAAGCTGACCGACTCAGGACGCACTGTCTACGGCGGCGGCGGCATTACTCCGGATTACAAGATCGATACGCCGAGATCTACTCACATTCAGGAAGAGCTGTTGACGCATTATGCGTTCTTCAACTTCGCCAAGCATTATCTGGCGAATCGCAGCGTCAGCAAGGATTTTCAGGTTGACGACAACGTCATGGCTGAATTCAAGCAGTTCCTCGGCACGCAGGAGATCAGCTACTCCGACCAGGAACTGAACGCCGTTATGGATTGGGTGAAGGCGAACATCAAAGCGGAAATCTTTACCACACAATTCGGCCAGGTCGAGGGATTGAAAGTCCGGGCCGCGTGGGATCCGATGGTGAACCAGGCTCTGACGTATATTCCACAGGCAGCCACACTCGAACAGGCTGCTGAGAAGATCGACTCACAGAAGACTGTAACGGCCAAGAATGTTCCTGCTAGTCCGTCTACTGAATAGAGCCTTCGTTTCCAAAAATAAAAGGGCAGGCGCAATGCCTGCCCTTTTATTTGTTCCAGCAACTACGCCTTGCCAATCACCCGCGCGACAGTCTCGCCAATCGCTGCCGGGCTCTCCACTACATGAATTCCAGCCGTCTTCAGCGCCTTCATCTTCTCAGCGGCAGTCCCCTGCCCGCCCGAAATAATCGCGCCGGCGTGGCCCATGCGGCGTCCCGGAGGCGCGGTCTGCCCGGCAATGAAGCCAACCACCGGCTTTTTCACGTGCTGCTGGACGTACTCGGCAGCCGTTTCTTCTGCTGTTCCGCCGATTTCGCCGATCAGGATAATGGCTTCCGTTTCGGGATCTTCATTGAGCAGCTTCAGCGCATCGACGTGCGTAGTGCCGATAATCGGGTCACCGCCGATGCCGATGGCCGTTGATTGCCCGATTCCGCGCTGTGTCAACTGATAGACAGCTTCATAGGTAAGCGTTCCCGAGCGGGAGACGATGCCGATGTTGCCTTCCTTGTGAATGCGTCCGGGCATGATGCCGATCTTTGCCTTGCCGGGCGAGATCACGCCGGGGCAGTTCGGTCCCACCAGCCTCGACTTAGAACTCTTCAGCACGCTCCAGACCTTGACCATATCGTTGACCGGAATACCTTCGGTGATGCAGATGATCAGTGGAATCCCCGCTTCATTCGCTTCGAGAATCGCATCCGCGGCGAATGGCGGCGGCACAAAGATCACGGTCGCATTGGCGCCTGTTTCAGCAACGGCTTTCTCGACGGTATCGAAGACCGGCCAGCCCTCGTGGACCGTCCCGCCTTTGCCTGGTGTCACGCCACCGACGACTTTCGTCCCATATTCGGCACAGCCCTTCGCATGAAATGTGCCTTCTTTGCCGGTAATCCCCTGCACAATGAGGCGAGTGTTTTTGTCTACTAAAACAGCCATGTCTACTTGCCTCCTTTAGCAGCAGCAACCACGATATCCGCTGCTTCCTTCATCGTTGCGCCGACTGAAAACTTCAGGCCGGACTCTTCAAGAATCTTGCGTCCTTCTTCCACGTTGGTTCCTTCCAGCCGGAGAACAATGGGCAAGGTAACATTCAGCTTCTTCGCTGCTGCAACCACTGCGGTCGCCAGTACGTCCACGCGCAGAATGCCACCGAAGATATTGATGAAGATGGCCTTCACATTCTTGTCCGCCAGCAGAATGGCGAACGCCGCCTCAATCTGCTGCTGGTTTGCGCCGCCGCCGACGTCGAGGAAGTTCGCCGGTGAGCCGCCGGCATACTGGATGATGTCCATCGTCGCCATTGCCAGTCCGGCGCCATTCACCATGCAGGCGATGTTACCGTCGAGCTTGATGTAGTTCAGCGCGTACTTCGACGCCTCGACTTCGAGAGGGTCTTCCTCGGCGATATCGCGCAGTTCCTTCAGTTCTTTGTGGCGGAACATCGCGTTGTCGTCAAAGTTGATCTTGCAGTCGAGCGCGAATAGCTTGTCGTCCTTCGTCGTGATGAATGGATTGATCTCCAGCAGCGAAGCGTCCGTGTCCACGTAGGCCTTGTAGAGGCCCAGCATGAACTTCACAGCTTCGTTAATCTGCGTCGGCTTCAATCCCAGTGCAAAGGCAAGCTGCCGCGCCTGATACGGCTGGAAACCCACTGCCGGATCGATATAGGCCTTGTGAATCGCCTTTGGGTCTTTCGCCGCGACTTCTTCAATCTCCATCCCGCCTGCCTGTGATGCCATAAAGACCAGCTTCGCTGCCGCGCGATCGAGCACGATGCCGAGATACAGCTCGCGATCAATCGCAGCCGTCTCTTCAATCAGCAGACGCTGCACCTTCTGGCCCTGTGGACCGGTCTGGTGCGTCACCAGCTGCATGCCGAGAATCTGCTTGGCATACTGCTCGGCTTCATCGATGTTTTTAGCGACCTTCACGCCGCCGCCCTTGCCGCGGCCTCCGGCGTGAATCTGCGCCTTGACGACGACGCCGTTTGCTCCGCCGGTAAAGAGCTTTTTGGCCACATCCAGCGCTTCGTCGAGCGTGTTGGCCACCTCACCCCGCGGCACGGCAACGCCGTACTTCGCCAGGATGTCTTTCGCCTGATACTCGTGGATTTTCATAGTTTTTGCGCCGCAGAATTACCCAGGCACGGAACGGACTCGCGCATGTATGGGAATTTACGGCTGAATCTTCATAGTACAGTCCGAAGTCCCTGCTTGTCAGGTCGCACCCCGGCGGCAACTCCGATACGATGACAATCAGATGGCAATTCTGAAAGACCTCCGTGAAGAACAGCGTGCTCTTACGCGGGAAGAGGCGCGTACCGCATTGCGGGAGATGCTGACCGGCAACACCAACGATGCCGAGATCGCCGCTCTGCTCACGACAATGGCGCAGCGCGGCGAAACTGTGGACGAATTGACCGGCTTCGCCGAAACCATGCGCGAGCTTGCCATCCCGGTTCCGCTTACTGAAGAAGAGCGCGTCCAGCTTATTGACACCTGCGGCACCGGCGGGGATGGTCGCGGCACCTTCAACATCTCCACCGGAGCGGCGCTCATAGCCGCAGCCGCTGGGGCCAAAGTCGCCAAGCACGGCAACCGCGGCGTCACTTCGAAATGCGGATCAGCAGATGTTCTCGAAGCTTTGGGCATCGCCGTTGCATTGCCGCCGGAATTAGCCGTCGAATCGCTGCGGGAAGCCGACTTCATGTTTCTTTACGCTCCCGCGCTGCATCCGGCCATGAAGCGCGTTCTGCCCGTAAGGCGCGCGCTCGGCTTTCGTACCATCTTCAATATTGCTGGACCACTGACAAATCCCGCAGGCGCTCCCGCGCAGATCATGGGCGTCTTCGCGCCCGACCGCATCCGTCTTGTGGCTGAGACAATGACGAGACTCGGCATTCGTCACGCATTTGTTGTTCATGGCAGCGATGGCCTAGATGAGCTGACCATCACCGGCATGAGCCACGTGGCTGAAGTGCAGGGCTCAGGGCTCGGGGCACAGGGCACAGATGTGCGGCTGCTGGAGATTGCTCCCGAGGATGTGGGCCTTCCACGCGCGTCTATTTCAGAATTGTCCGCCGCGGAAAGCGCAACAGAGAATGCGGCAATTCTGGAGCGCATCTTCGCCGGCGAGCGCGGCCCAAAGCGCGATATCGTGCTTCTGAATGCCGCTGCCGCTCTGGTGACAGCCCGCATTGCATCCGACATGCGCGAAGGAGTTGCGCGCGCTGCGGAAGCCATTGACTCTGGTGCTGTCCTGAATACGGTGAAGAAGCTGCGGCGCTTTGCACAGAAGATCACCTAAGCTTCCGAACCCGCTTCCTGGCGCTTAAAGCATTTTTCTATAGATGCAGACCAGACACATAGTCGTCAGCTGAAAGGGAAAAAATGCTCTCAGCGTCCTGCGGTTGCTTTTGCCTCTGCTTCGCATCCCGTCCGTCTAACGAAAGACAAGCTATACTTGCGATTGCTCGGAAAGAAATGGAGGAACGGCAAAGATGAAGCTGATATATTTTGGCGCACTGGTTCTGGCTGCGACAGCACTCACGCAGGCACAAACCATCAAGGTGGACAAGGACAACCGGACTATCGCCGTAACCGCCAGCGACAAGGCTGCGACTGATGCTGATCTTGCCGTCGTTCACATTGGCTTTCAAACCTTTGGCCCAGACGAGCAATCGACCTACGCCAACGGCTCAAAAACTTCGAATGCCATCATGGACGCGCTAAAGAAAGCCGGCATTCCTGAAAAGTCTATCGAGAGCGAAAACCAGAGCCTGCAGCCGAACAACTACCACGATCCCAAAGAATCAGAGATGGACCGCGCGAAGAAGCAGTTCATGCTCAACCAGTCGTGGACCGTCAAAACAAAACCCGACGACGCTGCGAAAGTACTCCATACCGCAGTTGAAGCAGGCGCGAACCAGAGCGGCCAGATCGACTGGCAATTTCAGGACATGAATGGCCTGCAGGCGAAGGCCGCCGCTGCTGCGCTGGCTAAAGCGCAGGTGATCGCGCAGCAGATGGCGCAAGGACTCAACGTGAAGCTGGCCGGATTGATCTACGCCAGCAATCAGGCTCCGGAGAGTCCAGTGCGGCCGTTGCAAATGTATGCAAAGCTCCAGCGGGCTCCTATGGCAGCAAATGAGGTCGCACCGCTGGCGATTAATCCCCGCCAGATAGAAGAATCGGCAACCGTGTATGCCGTCTTCGCAATCCAGTAATGCGACTTGCCGGCTCGCTAAGGCATCGAAATAGCAGCCCTTTTCCGGCGAAAGAACCGCAGGTCCCTCCGCTCCGCGCCTCGCGCTCCGGTCGGGATGACAACCTCATCACACTAGGACAACATCATGCCTCGCTATCAATACCGTGATCTGCATCCCTCGCGTGAAGCGGAGGAAGTGTATCTACGCTGGATCAATTATCTGGATGAAGAGTTCACTAAGCACAGAAAACCCGAGCTGCGCGCTGAGCTGGTGCATGACAACCTGCACCAGCTGATGCTGGGGCGACCTAAAGGCGGACGGCTCAACTTCACGCTCACCAGCGAGCTGCCGTTCAACGTGCTGCAGCTTTCGCTCGACTCAGCCAATGTGACTCTCGAGCCTGAATACTACGGCGACATTGACGAGAAGAAATACGCGTGCATCAAGCCACTGATCTACTTCTGGCAGATGTTTGATCGCTCGCCCATTGGCTTGAACCACTGGCTCGGCTTCCGTTTCCGCGCCATGCTGGGCAAACACATCTTCAAGCACATCGGCCAGAACGTGAAGATCTTTCACGGTGTCGAGTTCAGCTTTGGGTACAACCTGGTGATCGAAGACGACTGCGTCATTCACAAATACGTCATGCTCGATGACCGCGGGGAGCTCATCATTCGCAAGGGCACTTCCATCTCCGACTACGCCGCCGTTTACTCGCATGCGCACGATCCCATCGATGGCGGCATCGTCGAAAACCGCCGGACTGAGATCGGACCCAAAGCCCGGCTCACAGTCCATTCCGCCGTAATGGCCGGCGTGAATGTCGGCGAAGACGCCATACTCGGCGCATTGGGGGTTGCAACCAGAGATGTCGCGCCGCACTCCATCGTCGGCGGCATCCCAGCCAAACAACTTAAGACCAAAGACCAGGCCACACCATTCAAGGACCGCTCCACCTACAAAGCCCCGTCTCCAACTGGAGAATACTGCGAGTAGCAATGCCGCGTGAAGATGGCTGCTGCATGGCGCCGGAGGTGCGTGTGCCTGGACGGCGAGTCCCTGTTACCATCAATCAGGCGGTATGGACCAGCAAGCAATCGTTCTCAAAATTTTCGAATTTGTCATCCTCGTCTTTGCGTTGAGTCTGCACGAGGCAGCGCATGCGTGGACAGCTTCCCGCCTCGGTGACCAGACGGCGCGCATGCTGGGGCGCGTGACACTCAACCCTATCAAACATATCGATCCGGTGGGCACGATTCTGATTCCGCTGGTGATGCTCTTCCTGCCCGGCGCACGAGGCTTCCTTATCGGCTGGGCAAAGCCCACTCCGGTCAACACCCGTAACTTCAAGCGCATCGTGCGGGATGACATCCTGACCACGCTCGCCGGCCCGGGCAGCAATCTTGCTGCAGCCGTGGCTTCTCTTCTGGCGCTCGTGATTGTGGCCAAAACAACAGCCATCGGCGCGCTTGCTGTCAAAGAATTGGCAGTCATGGGCGGCATCGACCCGCAATTGATGGCCGCCAGCCCCATCGTTTCGCCTATGATCATTCTTTTCTACATGGGCATCTGGATCAACCTGCTGCTCGCGGCCTTCAATCTGATTCCTCTACCTCCGCTCGACGGCTCGCATATCATCCGCCATATGCTGCCCTACAACGCCCTGCGCGTTTACGACTCGCTGGGAATGATCAGCCTGATCCTGATTCTGTTTTTTGGCGGCCCGGTCATCAGCATGATGGTCAGCCCGGCATGGGCGGTCTTCAATCGCGTCCTGCTTGCTCTCTGACCGGCCACTCCTGTTTGTTTACAGAAAGTACTACTTAAACGCTTTCAAAATGAGCAGAATGCCCTTCTGCCGCGTCATTGAATCGGACAAATGAAATCACTCACCCTGCGCAGACAGGGACAAGAGCGTTAAACAGGAATATCTTTGAGGCATGCCTCTGGAATTTGTTCTCAAAACTTTGGAGCGTGAGAACGAGAGAAATCAGGCGAGTGAGAGCATTGGATAAGACACGGTATCTTCCTCTGTTGTGCATGACCGCACTGCTGGCAGTGTCCTCGTGCGGGGGCAAATTCTTCCCTGAGCCTTGCAAAACGAACTGCAATCCAGGCAACAGCGGTGACTACATCTACGTCGCCAATTCTTCGACAACGGCGCCCTCTGTCGCAGGCTTTACAATTGCCAGCAGCGCGCTGTCCAATCTGGCTAACTCGCCATATACTACTGGCCTTCCGCCAAACACTCTGGCAGTCACGCCAAATAATAGTTTTCTCTATGTCGGCAGCCTTTCCGGCGGAATTTATGCCTACACAATCAATTCCAACGGAACCATTACCGTAGCCAACAATGGAAGCCCCGTCGCCACGGGCGTAAGCCCCATCACCATGAAAGTTGATCCGACCGGGAAATGGCTGATTGCCGCTGATCTCAGCCCACAGGCCTACGTGTTTGCCATTGATACCAGTACCGGAGCCCTTACCACCCAGGGAAATCCCATCGCGCTCGATGCGGGAGCCACAACCAACCTGTACATCACGCCGAACGGCCAGAATGTGTATGTATCTCTCGGCACCGGCGGAGTCGATATCCTCACCTTCAACAGTTCATCCGGCACGCTCACCAAGCTGAACCAGATCCTCCATCCCAAGTCTTCCAACAATGCCGACTTCGGACTCGCCAGCGATCCCAACAGCAAATACCTCTTTGTCACGGAAACCGGCATCAATTCACTGCGCATTCTGACCATTAACACTACCGGCAGCACTGCCCTGACCGAGCTTTCCACATCTCCTGTTAAAACAGGTCTGGGGCCATCCCAGGTCCTGGTCACCACAGACGGCAGCTATGTATACGTAACCAACCGGACTGATGGAACTATCAGCGGCTTTACACTGACTGCAAACGGAAGCTTGACGCCAATTTCAGGCTCTCCGTATGCCACAGGCTCTGCGCCCGTCGACATCATGGAAGACCAGTCTCACGGTTATATTGCCGTGGCATGCGCAGCCGGAAACCCTGATATGCAGGTCTTCAAGATCGACACCACCACGCCCGGAAAACTGGACGCTTTCGCCAGCAAGGCCACAGGCACCGATCCTGCGCTGGCAAGCGCGATAGCAGGCACTCAATAGCCATTTTCAACGTACAAACCTCCGCTAATCTGCTAGCCAGCCCATCGGAACCGGGTAATTGTTACAGCCACTGGCACTAATTTCCTGCGACCTCTGGAAGTATTTGCACAATCTGCGAAATGGTTGCTTTCGATCCTTATTTTTTCTGAGAAATCCGCACAAAAAGGCTTTACATGCCAATTGGAATGTGTAGGATGCCCTTAGCAATCAATTAAAGCCTTCTGTCAAGATCTCAAGCTCAGGACAGTCAGGGAGAACTCAGGCGTACCAGCCAAATTGGGATGGAAATCGCAGGAGTGTACCTCTCCTCGGCTCCTTCCTGAACGTTCGTTGAGATCGTGGCCCGACTGCGCAGCGGCAAGCTCCTGTGACGGTCCTGCCAGATGTGTGCAACCCCAGACAACCAACTGCTCGACTTTGCCAGGCAGTTAGAACGGAAACAACCTATTCACCAATAAAAAAGGTAAAGGTAGTACATCGACATGCTTAAGAACCTCCCCTTCGCTCTTTCAGTATTTGCAATCTCGGTAGCCCCCGCCTTCGCCGGCGTAACAATCAGCAGCCCGGGAAATGGCAATCAGGTTTCTTCCCCATTCACACTCTCCGCTGATGCTCCCACCTGCTCTTCTCAACCTGTTGACGCGATGGGCTATTCATTTGATAACGGAACCGACGCTGCCATCATCCGAGGCACGTCGATAGACTCCAGCGTATCCGTAGGAACCGGTTCACACACATTGCATGTCAAGGCGTGGGGCAATAAGGGCGCGGTATGCGTCACAGATGTTGTCGTAACCGTCGCCTCGTCCTTAAAAGGGCCGTACATTCCTTCGAATGCCGTCAGTGTCAGCAGCATTCACGCACTGAGTAATTGGCAGGCTGTTAAGGACAGCGCCACCGGCTCGGGCTGGGCAAGCGGCAGCACCAATATTATCGGCTCGCCTTCAGCGAGCGGCCATACACGCCAGTTCGTCACCAGCTTTTCGAACTACGGCGGCGTCCGCTATCACGTCTCATTTGGAGACGATGCCCAGGCGCAGAACTTCGTCTATGATGGCCTGGTTTATCTGAACAGCTCTTCGTCACAGATTGGCAACATTGAAATGGACATGAATCAGACCATGCCTAATGGCCAGACCGTGATCTATGGATTTCAGTGCGACGGTTACTCAAAAACCTGGGACTACACCTGGAATGCAGGCTCGGCGACAAGCCCGGTCGACCGCTGGGCGCATTCGAAGGCGTACTGCAATCCTCGTGAATGGAGCAGGAACACCTGGCACCATGTCCAGATCAGCTATTCGCGCGATCAGTGGGGGAATGTCACTTACCATTCCGTATGGCTTGACGGTCTCGAAATGCCGATCAATGTAAAAGCCTACTCGGCCTTTGCTCTGGGATGGGGCCCGACACTGCTGACCAATTTCCAGGTCGACGGACTCGGCTCCGGCGGCCAGCCCGTTGTCTACCTGGATAACCTCACTGTCTACCGCTGGTAACAGCGGATCAGGCTGGCGTAAACTCCGCGGCGAAGAATCTTCGTGATGGCCATGGCATCGTGAAGATTCTTCGCTTTCTTCTTAGCGGATCGTCCCATTCAGAGCATTCGGAAAGAAAACGCCGCCTGTTCCCGCCGCTCCTCCTCCGTAAACAATGCTTAACACCTGGCTGGTGGTGCGAGCATAAGTCATGCCGTTTGCATCATTGTCGACAATTGTTGCTGCGCCGCTGCTCACCCCAACTCCAATGTCATCATTGCCCGTTCCGTCAAGTTTGGCGCGAGTTGCGGCAATGGCCTGAGAAGCAGCCTGGGCGGCACTCCCTGCCTGGAAGATGCGCGTCCGGATGGCCGCCGCATGATATGCCTCTACATTATGAATACCAACAGCTTTATCGAGAACAGTCTTGCTTGAAATAAGACCTGCCGCTCCCTGGTATGCGGTCACACCGACATCCTCAAAAACAAAAGCTCCGAGTAGAAAATTCGCTTCGCTGGCAAATGGATCAAAGCTTGCTCCCAGCCCTGCGGCCTGAGCCAGAGTATTAAAGCTGTTCATCAGATCTATATTCGGCTGACCTACCGCATTTGAACCAAGCGCCGATTGCAGAAACTTGACGTGATTCTGTTCGTCTGATGCGATCTCCATGGCCAGTTGCTTTAACAGTGGATCCTGAAATGGAACCGCGGGATTGGTCTTGACCGTAACTGAGCCTCCGGCTGTCCCGCTGCCGCTCCTGGTTGAAATTCCAGCCTGGTCGAGAGTCATCCCTGTTGTCGCGAGGGTGTAGAACTGCCCCTCTAGAAATTCAAGGTTCAAAGCAAAGTTGAGAATGTCATTGTCGGTGACGGTAGTGGAAGACTGAGCAAAAGCATTTCTCCGGCTCATGGCTAAACCAGCCAGCGCAGCTCCGCCAAGCATGATAGCGGAACGACGGCTGCGGCTTTTCTCTTCCAGCAACGCGAGGGTATGATCCTTTTCATCCATGAAATCCATATCTATATCTCCTAGGAAACTGTCGCTTTGATCGTGCCGTTGAGACCGCTCGGAAAGAAGCCACCGCTTGAAACCGTACCAGCCATAGCGTTGAGATAGACAATATGCAGCACCTGGCTGGGAGTGCGATCGTACGAGATTGAGTTCGAATCAGCGGCGACGATGCCATTGCCGGAAAGCATCGTCTCTGCCCCGCCACCAGCAGTGGCCCGCAAAGTAGAAATCTGGTTGGCAAACGTAACGTACGGATCGCCCAATTGCGTGATCAGTGTGCGAATTTCTCCTGCATGATAAGCCTCTGTGGCAAGAATGCCGGCTGCAGCTGCAAGATTGTTCTTGTCCGTCAGCAGTCCGGCTGCTCCGTGGTAGGCTGTAACGCCTACGTCTTCAAAGGTGAATGCCCCGACTAAAAAGCTGTTCTCGTCAGCGAATGGATTGAAGGAAGCGCCAATACCGGCAGCCATTGCCGCGGCATTGAAGCTGTTCGTAAGGTCAATTGCCGGGCGGCTCACGGCCGCAGATCCAAGTGCCTTCCGCAGAAAGCGCACGTGGGCCAATTCGTCGTTCGCGATTTCCATTGCGTATTGCTGAATCGCGGGTGTCTTGAAAGCCACTTGCGTTCCACCGCTAACAGCCCCGGCGTTTGACCCCACGTCCGCGTCCGAGAGCCCGGCTCCGGTAGCTGCGCGCAGGTAAAATTCAGCCTCCAGGTATTCAAGGTTGAGAGCAAAGTTCAGGTAATCTGCATCAGTTAGGGTAGGGGTAGGATTTGGAGTTGGGTTGGAATGATGACCGCCTCCGCATCCTGTAGCCAGAACCACGGCTGTCGCTCCGGCGCTTGCGCCTGCTCCTGCTAGAAATGAGCGGCGGGAGATGCTGCTGAATCGTTCTCCGAATTTGTCCACAGTAATTTTCTCCGTTTTGACTTTTCGTACCCTCGCATTAGCAGTACGGACTGGCGGTCAAATCGGATTTAATTTGATTCTTTTAAAGCCTCATTTTTCGTTCACATCAATAAATGGCACTTTGTCGGTGAGAATCGTACAGGCTGAGATGAAAGGCATCTCGAAAGGCACTTGCTGTAAGCGGGTTATGCGGTTTTATCGATGCTATCCTCTAATCAGGAAAGAGCGCCGCGCCGTCTTTCGCTCATGACACATGGTTTTTCGTCCGTCTTTCTTACTGCCGGTTTTTATTCTGTTTGTAGCGATGTGCGGGTGCAATCGCCTACGCCCAAAGCCTCCAACTGAGTACGTATACGTCATTGCAAAAGAAACGTTCCTGCGCGACCGTATCGCCGCCGTTTCCAATCGTGTCGCAAATGTCTCGAACGGGCAGCGTTTGGAAGTAGTCGAAAAGGGTCGCCGCTTCCTCAAAGTAAAAACGGACAAAGGCGAGATCGGCTGGATCGAAGAGCACGGCGTCATCGACCAGGAGACTTATGACCAGTTCACTGATCTTGCAAAGCAACACGCGCATGATCCTGTGATCGCCACAGCGACGTTGAGAGATGATCTCTATCTGCACGTAAAGCCGGGACGGAAAACCGACCGCTTTTATCTTCTCCCTGAGAATGACAAGCTGCAGTTGCTGGTGCGCGCGTCCATGCCAAAAGATACGCCTCCGCAAGCCGTTCCGAAGCCTGTAGTAAGAACCGACGCGTCAAACTCCGTAGACAAAGACAAAAATCCGCCGCCACCACCGCAGCCGCCGCTCGAAGACTGGTGGCTGGTACGCGACACACAGGGGCGTGCAGGCTGGATGCTCTCGCGGCGTCTCGATGTCGATGTCCCTGACGCCATTGCCGGATATGCAGAAGGACAACGTATCGTCGGAGCGTATCAGCTCACGACAGTCAGCGATCCTGAGTCCAGCTTCCCCAACGGGCAGGCGCCGGAATACGTGACGGTGATGAGCCCCTACAGAGACGGCCTGCCCTATGACTTTGATCAGGTGCGAATCTTTACATGGAATGTGCGCAAGCACCGCTATGAAACGGCCTACCGGCAGCGTAACCTGCAGGGCTATTTACCGGTAAAAGTTGGAACACAGACCTTCGACAAGATTGGTACAGTGCCGGTATTTTCTATCCGGACAGCCACCGACGACACGATTTCCATTGATCCCGCCACCGGCGCAGCGCGGCCTGCAAACCTCACCACGCTGACTTATCGATTAGAGGGCGTCATCGTCCGCAAGGTTGAGCCGCCCGGTTCTGCTCCAGTTCCACCGCCTGCTCCGGCAGCCGCATCCAATGCACCGTCGGAAAAAGGAAAAGCTCCTGCAAGGCACCACGCTGCGCGGACAAGGCATCACAGGCGTCATTAAGGCAGTAGCTTAGTGTGTAGCGCCCGTCATTCTGACGACCAAACCGAGCCCCCAGCACGTGCAATTTTCACGTGATGGGGTGGTGAAGGGAGGAAGAATCTCAAGCCAGGCTGGCTGTTTTTTTGCCTGCCTACCCAACACGTAAATCGCGTGTCAGCAACTCAGCTGCGGCTCAGAATGAAGACCATGTGCCGGGTCCACACCTATAGGAAATGCTTTAAATGAGGAGTCCGCTGTGTGCAACGAACTCCCTCGAATTATCACTATCAGGAAAAGCATTTGAATTCCCGGGTGAATGCATCCTTTTTGGAAGGATCGCATCATACGTGAACTAAGGTTTAATTTGCCTCGTCTTTTGAGGTTGGGATGGAAATGACAAAAACAGCGCGGAGCAAAGAAAAACATCCGGTTGACTTGCCGTACCCATCCGAACCCCGTATCTTTTTTACAAACCTTGCATCGCCTTTGAGCACTGGCATGCGATTTGACTTTGCTGTAATCGAATCCACGAAAATGAACAGGAGATCGGCACATGGACAACAAGCCGGCGCAGAACATTCAGGACACGTTTCTTAATACGGTCCGCAAAGATAAAACCCCCATTACCATCTATCTGGTCAGCGGCGTTAAGCTGACAGGAAAGATTCGCTCTTTCGATAAGTATTCTGTGCTGCTGGAAAACAACAGCCAGGAACAACTGATCTTCAAGCACGCCATCTCAACCGTTGTCAGCTCACGTTCTGTGCTGCATACCGAGCACAGGCCGCCGTCGGCGCATCCTGGTGGACATGTCGGCGCATCCGGAGCGGCTGCCTCAGGCGCTTCTTCAGTGGAGCCGCAGAGCGCATAACGGACGGGATTTCAGGAACGGCGCTTGGTGGGTGAGCTTCAGCGCGCAGGAACGAACGGCGCAGAAGACCGCGCATTACTGGTAGCGGTGGAGTTCGCCACACGGCGCGCTCCCCTGCCGCCTTCAGCCGTGCTTGCCCGCGATGCCGCTCGGATTGCCGCTTCCGGCAGTACGGATGAGCCTCCTCAATCGCCCTCCATACCTCTCGATCATGACGCCTCTCTTAGCGAGTTTCGCGAGCTGGTTCTCAGCGCCGGCGCATCGATTGCCGGAGAAGTAACCCAGCGTCGGCCCAGGCCGGATCCCGCTACGCTCATCGGCAGCGGGAAAGTCGAAGAGCTTGCCGGTATCGCTGCTTCCACGCATGCCAGCGTCATCTTATTCGACCATGACCTGACGCCCACACAACTGCGCAATCTGGAAGAACGCCTGCCCTGCCGCGTCCTTGACCGAACGCAGCTTATTCTCGACATCTTCGCCCGTCATGCGCGTACGCGTGAAGGTCAACTCCAGGTTGAGCTGGCACAGCTCGAATACATGCTTCCCCGTCTGGCGGGACGCGGCAAATCCATGTCCCAGCTCGGCGGCGGCATCGGCACCAGAGGTCCCGGTGAAACTCAGCTGGAAACCGATCGGCGCAAAATTCAGCGACGCATCGTGCAGGTGAAAGAAGACCTCGAAGCAGTAAGACGCGTACGCGGACAGCAGCGCCAACGGCGCGAAGCTGTTCCTGTACCTACCGTCGCCCTGGTTGGCTATACGAACGCGGGCAAGAGCACCCTGTTTAACACGCTGACGGATGCCGGAGTGCTGGAATCAGCGCGCATGTTTGCTACGCTCGATCCAAAGCTGAAGGCCATCCAGTTGCCCTCCCGGCGCAAAGTTCTACTCTCCGACACGGTGGGATTCATCCGCAACCTGCCGCATACGCTGGTCACTTCATTTCGCGCGACGCTCGAAGAAGTACAGAAGGCCGAGGTCCTCCTGCATGTCCGTGACGCTTCCAGTCCTGTCGGAGATGAGCAGAAGGCCGAGGTCGAGAAGGTTCTCGGCGAGCTGGGGGTTCTTCATAAGCCTCGCCTCGAGGTGATGAACAAAATTGACCTGCTCTCCGATCTTGATCGCGCGGCACTCATCGCGAGCGGCGCAATCGCGACTTCCGGCAAGTTGGGCCTGGGGATCGAGGCCCTGCTGACGCGCATCGATGCCGAGCTCACCGCCGACCCGCTGGTCGAGCAGACATTCACCATTCCGCAGGCAAAGGGCGACGTGCTGGCGGCGCTGGGCGCGGGGGCAGTCCTGCGTGACCGGCAATTTATTGACAATAGCGTTCGGATGACGGTGGCCGGGCCGGCTTCTTTGCTGGGGAGATACAGAGAATTTCGCGTGGACGCAAGTACGGACCGGGCGAGGGGGAGCGGTGGAGATTCCCAGACGCCCGGTCCGTTGGACCCTGAACCGGGTCATAGGTGATGGTTCAAGTCTACGCCCGCTTTGCTGCCAGTCAAGCGCTTTTCTGCATAAATTCACATCTTGTGATACATCTAGAAGGTAAGTGTCTTCCCTGCGTTGACACTATATTTTTCACTCTGTTACAACCTATAGGTTCCGTAATACCTTCCAGATAACGAATTCCAGGGCTAAAAGGCAGCTCGAAGCGCGCCAAAAGCTGGTGCAAGGCGTTGGAAAAGGTGTGGATAGGGGTGGAATTGTAGAGGAATTTTGACCCGTCTGGAGGCATTTCGGGCGGGTTTTGTGGCAAAACATGGACGTAATTCTCAAACAACTCGGCGATCTGTTCCTCGGCTCGATCCCGACCATCATTCTTTTTGTACTACTGGTCATCGCCTACAGGTTTCTTTTATACGGCCCGCTCACCCGGACTTTGGCCGAGCGCCGCAACCGCACCAAGGGGGCTGTGGAAAAAGCCGCCGTCGCCATCGCCGCAGCTGACGCCAAATCGCAGGAATATGAAGCCCGTCTGCGGGCAGCCCGGGCCGAGATATTCCGGCATCGCGAGCAGATGATCCAGCAATGGAACGCCGAGCGCGAGAACGCCCTGGCCTCAGCTCGTCTGGCTGCGCAGGAGCGGGTACGTGTTGCGCAAAGCGCGCTTAAATTGCAGGCCGATGAGGCCCGCAAACAGATTGAGGGCTCGACCGAGCAGCTGGCCTCTCAGATTCTTCAGGCCATTCTTCCGGCCGGCGTGGCTCCCGTGGAGAGTGTCCGTTGAAACGCAGCCTGAAAATCAGATTTGCAGCACTGCTTGCGGCGATGGTCTTGCTGGCCTGCGCGGCTCCGCGCTCCTTCAGCCAGGAAGAGGCCAAACCGGGCAATGTCCATTCCAGATACGAAAAGATGGACGCTCCGGAGAGCGAAAGTCAGGAAGAGGGGTATCGCCATTCAGCATCGGTGAAGTGGATTGCGAAAGCCATGCATACCGATACGGAAACAGCGGCGAAGATCTTCGAGGACTTCAATTCCGCCATCATGATCCTGGCGATTGTCTGGTTCCTGGTCAAAGCGCTGCCGAAAGCATTCCGCAATCGTTCCCAGACCCTCCAGAAAGAGCTTTCTGAAGCGCGTTCCGCGACAGAAGACGCGAAAAAACGCCTGGCAGCGGTCGAAGAGCGGCTCGCCCGGCTCGATTCCGAAATTGACGCAATCCGCAAACAGGCCGAGCATGACAGCCTGGAAGATGAAAAACGCATCAAGGCATCCATCGAGGAAGAGCGCAAGCGCATTGTCGAATCTGCCGAGCAGGAAATCGAGGCATTTGGCTCCGCCGCTCAGCGCGATCTGAAGAAGTTCGCCGCCGAACTGGCGGTCGAGCGCGCATTGCAGCGGATTCATCTGGGCGCGGACGCCGACCGCATTCTTGTGCAGAACTTTGCCGCCGATCTGGCCGGCACGCAGAGCAAGGGAGGGCAAAACTGATGGCTTCCATCGCCGGTCCCTACGCCCGCGCCTTTGCCGATGTCG
The DNA here is from genome assembly GCA_035293545.1 of Alloacidobacterium sp. Classification (GTDB taxonomy): domain Bacteria; phylum Acidobacteriota; class Terriglobia; order Terriglobales; family Acidobacteriaceae; genus Alloacidobacterium. The sequence continues at coordinate 29,647 of DATGMQ010000078.1, forward strand.
TCTTCGAGGCGCATTTGAACGCGCACGACGTTCAGAAGCAGCTCGACAGCTTTCTGGCGGCGTGGTGGGAGAGCGACGATCTGCGCGAGGTGTTCCTCGATCCCTCGTTCCCCGCTGACCAGAAGATCGCTATTCTCGATAAGCTCAATGGTCGGCTGGGCATGTCTGCGCAGGTACGCAACTTCCTCGCCGTGCTTATCCAGCATGACCGCATGAATGTGCTGGGCGAAGTTCTGACCGAGTATCGCCGGGAAATCAACCGGCGGCTCGGCATCTCTGAGGTGCATATCACTTCTGCGCGGCCTCTCGAAGCAGATGAGCGGCACGGCATTGAACAGAAGGTGGCATCGCTGACCGGGACACAGGTGCAGGCCACCTATCACGAAGACAAATCACTGCTCGGCGGCGTGATTGTGCGCGTCGGGAGCACCGTCTATGACGGATCGGTAAAGGGAAGACTGGACCGCCTGAAGGCGCAGCTTGCCAGTTAAGAAAATGCAGGTCCCTCCGCTTCGCGCTTTGCGCTCCGGTCGGGAGGACAATTCAAGGTATTGTTGGGAAAGTGAAGCATGGCTCAGATTAAAGCAGACGAAATTACACAGCTCCTGAAAGAGCAGATTCAGAATTACGACTCGAAAATCCGTGTGGATGAGGTCGGGACCATCATTTCTCTCGGCGACGGCATCGCCCGCATTCACGGCCTCGACAAGGTCATGTACGGCGAAATGATCGAGTTTCCCCATAACGTGGCCGGTCTTGCTCTGAACCTTGAAGAAGAGCAGGTCGGCGCTGTGCTGATGGGCGACTACACCGAGTTGCGCGAAGGCGACCAGGTCCGTCGTACAGGGAAAATTCTGAGTGTTCCGGTAGGCGAGGCCATGATCGGTCGCGTAGTAGACGCTCTCGGCCAACCTATTGACGACAAGGGGCCGATCAACACATCGGAGACTTTGCCGGTAGAACGCATTGCTCCGGGCGTGGTTGACCGCCAGTCCGTGCGCGAGCCTATGATGACGGGCCTCAAGGCGGTTGACAGTATGATTCCGATTGGCCGCGGGCAGCGCGAGCTGATCATCGGTGATCGCCAGACAGGCAAGACTGCCATCGCGCTCGACACCATCATCAACAACGCGAAGAATGACCTGATCTGCATCTACTGCGCCATCGGCCAGAAGCGCTCTTCGGTTGCTCAGGTTGTGCAGACGCTAACCGAAAACGGGGCGATGGACTATACCATCATCGTCGCAGCCACCGCGTCTGAGCCCGCTCCGATGCTCTATCTCGCGCCATACGCGGCAACCGCGATGGGCGAGTACTTCCGCGACAAGGGCAAGCATGCTCTGGTGATCTACGACGATCTCTCCAAGCACGCTGTGGCCTACCGCGAAATTTCGCTGCTGCTGCGCCGTCCGCCGGGCCGCGAAGCTTATCCCGGAGATGTGTTCTATCTCCACTCGCGTCTGCTGGAGCGTTCTTCAAAACTGAGCAAGGAAAAGGGCGGCGGTTCGCTCACGGCCCTTCCGATCATTGAAACGCAGGCCGGCGACGTCTCGGCCTACATTCCAACCAACGTGATTTCAATTACCGACGGCCAGATCTTCCTGGAAACCGACCTCTTCAACTCAGGCGTGCGTCCCGCAGTAAACGTCGGGCTCTCCGTCTCGCGCGTCGGCTTCTCCGCGGCCATGAAGGCCATTAAGCAGGTTGGCTCAACTCTCAAGCTAGACCTCGCGCAGTACCGTGAGCTGGCGGCCTTTGCGCAGTTCGGCAGCGATCTGGACAAAGTCACGCAAGCCCAGCTGAATCGAGGCCAGCGCTTAACTGAACTGCTGAAGCAGCCGCAGTTCCAGCCGCTGACCGCAGAACATCAGGTAGCCATCCTCTTCGCCGGCACGCAGGGCCTGCTCGATGATGTAAAGGTAGAGCAGATTCGCGCCTTTGAAGAGGGCTTCCACAAGTATCTGGATTCGGCGCAGACAGCGCTGCTTAAAGACATTGGCGAAAAGAAAGCACTGGATGACGATCTCCGCAACCGCCTGAAGGCCGCGGTGAACGAGTACAAACAGAACTTTTTCGCCGAACATGAGTCGGCGCAGGTAGTCGCAAAGTAAGAGTTTGATGAATACCTCAGATTTGTCATCCGACCGGAGCGTAGCGAAGTGGAGAGAACCTGCAGTTTTCAATCCCTACGGTCAACACAACAGCTGTATGGATGACAAACCTGGGTTGATTTTTAAGAGTGGCATCAACGAAGCAAAAATGCAGATCCTTCGGCCAAGTTTCCCTGAGCAAAGCCGAAGGGCTCAGGACGACAAACTTTAAGCATGGCAAACGTTCTCGATTTAAGACGGCGCATTCGCAGCATTAAGAACACGCGCCAGATCACCAGGGCCATGAAGATGGTGGCCGCAGCCCGGCTGCGTCGCGCGCAGGAGCGGGCCCTCTCGTCGCGTCCTTACGCGGCCATGATGACCAGCGTTCTGCAATCGCTCCAGCGCCGCATCGACGTTTTCGATCCGGTAACCGGCGAAGTGCGCCATCCGCTGCTGCTCACGCGCCCGGAAAAGAATGTGCTCATCGTCGTCATCTCCGGCGAAGGCGGATTCGCCGGCGCCTTCAACGCCAACATCATCAAGGCAGCGACAAACTTTATAGCCGAACATCACGACCAGCAGATTGACATCGAAGCCATTGGCCGCAAAGGCCGTGACATTCTCCGCCGTCGTTATCCCGCAGCCCAGTATCTTGAAGCGCACAAGGAAGAAGGCGCGGAACGCGGCGAGCGCAAGCGCAACAGCCCGGTCGAAATGACGGAGGACCGTTATCACGGCATTCTGCACAAGCTGTCCTTTGACCGTGTAAGCGAGTTAGGGGCAGAGATCGTCTCGCTCTATACCCACGAAAAGATTGACGCGGCATACGTTGTCTACAACGAATTTAAATCTGTTATCCAGCAGCGCGTCGTTGTGGAACGCATTCTTCCCATCGTAGAAATCGGCAGGCAGGAAGTCGCCCACGCAGAGGAGATGACCCGGGAAGAGCGCGAGCGCGCTGCCGAGGCCGCAGTTTCAGCCGGCGTCAGCATCGATTCGGCGGAGACAAAGGCGACAGCAAAGCTGATGGAAGAGGAAGCCAGACGCTTCGGAACCGCTGAGGTGGACTACATCTACGAGCAGCCCCCGAAGGAGCTGTTCAACGCCATCCTGCCGCGCTACGTCACCACGCAGCTGTATCACGCCATGCTGGAATCAGCGGCGGCGGAATTTGCGGCGCGCATGACTGCCATGGATTCAGCCACGAACAATGCATCCGAGCTGATTGACCAGTACACGCTGGCTATGAACCGCGCGCGTCAGGCAGCCATCACAAAGGAATTGATCGAGATTGTCAGCGGCGCAGCCGCACTGTAGAGAGAAAGAATTTATATGGCAGAAAACATAGGCAAAGTCATCAAGATCGCCGGGCCGGCGGTCGACGTTCAGTTTGAAGAGGCAAAGATGCCTCCAATCTATCAGGCGCTGCGCGTCACCAGCGACGGCTTCACCGTTCCCGCGCCTGTCAACGTCATTCTGGAAGTGCAGCAGCACCTCGGTGAAGGCCGCGTGCGCTGCGTTGCCATGCAGGCAACCGAAGGAATGGTTCGCGGCATGAATGCCATCGACCTCGGCGGCCCCATCACTGTTCCCGTCGGACGTGAGACGCTTGGCCGCGTACTCAACGTGATTGGCGAGCCCGTCGACGAGCTTGGCCCTGTCAACGCGAAACACCATCTGCCGATTCACCGCCCCGCTCCGGCATTCGACGAGCAATCAACACGCGAAGAGATGTTCGAAACCGGCGTGAAGGTCATTGACCTCATCCAGCCCTTTCTCAAAGGTGGCAAGATCGGACTCTTCGGCGGTGCCGGCGTTGGCAAGACCGTCATCATTCAGGAACTGATCAACAACGTCGCGCTCAAACATGGAGGTTTCTCGGTCTTCGCCGGAGTCGGCGAGCGCACCCGCGAAGGCAACGATCTCTGGGTGGAGTTCCAGGAAGCCGGCGTTATTGATCTGAAGGACTTCTCCAAATCAAAGGCCGCCCTTATCTACGGTCAGATGACCGAGCCGCCCGGCGCTCGTCTCCGCGTGGCCCTCACCGGTCTCACCGTCGCCGAATACTTCCGCGACAACGAAGGCGCGGACACTCTGCTCTTCATCGACAACATTTTCCGCTTTACGCAAGCCGGCTCTGAAGTATCGACACTGCTGGGACGTATGCCTTCCGCCGTGGGCTATCAGCCGAACCTCTCCACCGAGATGGGAGAGTTGCAGGAGCGCATCACTTCGACCAAGAAGGGCTCCGTCACCTCGGTGCAGGCCGTCTACGTTCCGGCGGACGACCTTACCGATCCTGCACCGGCAACAACCTTTGCTCACCTCGACGCAACCACCGTGCTTTCGCGCCCGCTGTCGGAGCTGGGCATTTATCCCGCAGTCGATCCGCTGGCTTCGACCTCGCGTATTCTGTCGCCACGTATCGTCGGGCAGGAACACTACGACGTGGCGCAGGGTGTAAAGCGTATTCTGCAGCGCTACAAGGACCTTCAGGACATCATCGCCATTCTCGGCATCGACGAGTTGTCAGAAGAGGACAAGCTCACCGTGGCGCGCGCCCGCAAGATTCAGCGCTTCCTCTCGCAGCCGTTCCACGTTGCGGAGCAGTTCACCGGCATCCCCGGACGCTATGTGAAGATCGAAGACACAGTCCGCAGCTTTAAGGAAGTGCTTGAAGGCAAGCATGACAGTGTTCCCGAACAGGCTTTCTATCTGAAGGGCTCAATTGAAGATGTACTCGAAGCCGCCGAGAAGATGAAGGCGAACGCATAGGCCATGCCGGATCAATTACAAGTTCGGCTCGTCACTCCCGAGCGCATCCTCGTCGACACGACGGCGGATGCCGTGGAGCTGCCCTCCCGCTCCGGATACCTTGAAGTGCTCTTCGGGCATACGCCCCTGCTCGCCGAGCTGGGCGCGGGCGAAGTTCGTTTGCATGGCGGCCACGCCGGAGAACAGCGCTATAACGTCAACTGGGGATTCGTCGAAGTGCTTCCCGAGCGCGTAACGATTCTTGCGGAAAATGCGCTGAAGCCGGAAGAGATCGACACAGGCCGCGCGCAGGAGCAGCTCGACCGCGGCCATAAGATGTGGAACGAAGCCGGTGAAGACGCGGAAAAGTATGCAGAAGCGAACCGCGTTATCGCCGAGGCAGAATCGAAGCTGCAGAGCGCCGGATCAAAAACATAACTGAACTGCATTCTCATCCGAGGCTGGCCTGGCGTCAGCCTTTTTGTTTTCATGGCACGGATGCGAAGAAACACCAGTCTTGTGTATCGTGGAAAGGCACGACAAATTTGCAATACTTCACGAATCGATGCACATAAAAGCAGCAGCGCTGACTGATACCGGGCGAGTCCGCTCCGCCAATGAAGATTCCCACAGCCTCTGCACCGAGGCAGGCTTGTTTGTCGTCTGTGACGGGATGGGGGGCGCCGCCGCTGGAGAAATCGCCAGCCAGACCGCGGTTGCCACGCTCACCGAAAAGCTTTGCGGCACATCAACTGACATTCCACGCCAGGCGCTCGAAAGCGCCATTGCAGAAGCAAACCGCCGCGTCTTCTCGCGGGCTGAGCGCGAGCCGTCGCTCCACGGAATGGGGACCACGCTGGTATCTCTGCTGGTGCGCGAAGACCACGTCTGGATCGCGCATGTAGGCGACAGTCGCTGCTATCGCTATCGCGCAGGCGCTCTGGAGCGCATGACTCAAGACCATTCTCTTGTCGACGAGCAGGTGCGGCTCGGGCAGATGACACCTGCCGAAGCGGAAATGTCTCCTTTGCGTAACGTGATTACGCGCGCAATTGGAACGCGCGAGGCTGTGACGCCGGAGATTCAGGAAATCGCCGCTCAACCGGGCGATCTCTTCCTTCTATGCTCCGACGGGCTGACGAAAGAAGTTTCTGAAGCACGGCTGGCTGAACTTCTCCATGAAGCTCCTTCTGATTTACAAGCGCTGTGCCAACGTCTTATCCAGAGCGCCAACGATGCAGGCGGCAGCGACAATGTAACAGCGATTGTTGTGAAAATTTCTTGATTCAGTTTAAGAACTGCTGTCATCCTGAGCGAAGTGAAAAATCTGTCTTTGTTTTCGAGCGTGCTCGCCCGCAGATGTAACCGCCGTCATTTTGACGACCGAACCCAAGCCCCAGCACGTGCGGGTTTCACGTGATGGGGTGGTGAAGGGGAGAAAGAATCTCAAGCCAGGCTGGGGATTCTTCGCATGCCACCCCAACACACAAAACCCGCGTGTCGGGGACCCCGGAGGCGGCTCAGAATGACGACTCTATGCCGGGCCAAACCTATCGAGAAAGTGCTTGTCCAGCCATCAACTTTGTGGCGTAAGAAAAAAAGCATATCCTTCGACGGAGTTTGCCCTGAGCGAAGGCGAAGGGCTCAGGAAGACAATTCTATTTTTTAGAATCACAAGTTAGCAGCCTCCGCCTGATACACTCATGTGTTTTGAGGTGAATGGATGATTGAGATCAGGACCATCGGCGTGCTCGGCGCCGGTACCATGGGTAATGGCATCGCGCATGTCTTTGCCCGCAGCGGATTCGACGTTCGTCTCTGTGAAGTAGAGCAGCGATTCCTGGATCGCGGACTGGAAACCATCCGGAAAAATCTTGACCGCGAAGCCACCAAGGGTAAGCTGACTGCCGATGAGGCGACTGCTTCGCTGAATCGGATTCAGGGGACACTGGATCGGCAGTCGCTGGCATCCTGCGATTTTGTCATCGAAGCGGCGACGGAAAAATTTGAGATCAAGCGCCATCTCTTTACAGAGCTTGATTCCCTTCTGCCGAAGCATGTCATTCTCTCCTCCAATACGTCTTCCATTTCCATCACGAAGCTTGCTGCGCAAACAAAACGCCCTGATCAGGTCATCGGGATGCACTTCTTCAATCCTGTTCCGGTGATGAAGCTGGTGGAAATCATTCGCGGGCTCCAGACCTCGCAGGCCACCTATGACACGGTGAAGTCGCTCGCCGAACAATTAGGCAAGACTCCCGTAGAAGTCAACGACGCGCCCGGCTTCGTCTCAAACCGCGTGCTCATGCCGCTGCTCAATGAAGCGATGTATGCTGTCATGGAAGGCGTGGCCACTCCTGAAGCTGTGGATGAAGTCTTCAAGCTCGGCATGGCGCATCCCATGGGGCCGCTTACGCTGGCCGACTTTATCGGCCTCGATGTCTGCCTGGACATCATGCGCGTGCTGCAGGACGGGCTGGGCGATCCGAAATATCGACCGTGCCCGTTGCTCATCCGCATGGTTGACGCAGGCTGGCTGGGCCGTAAAAGCGGACGCGGATTCTATCGGTACGAGAGGTCCTAGCTCCCGTAGCCGCGATGCTCAAGCGAGCGCAGCTTTTCGCTGGGGGGCCATGAAATGGTGAGCAGGAACGCGGAGTCATCCAGCGATTCCACGTCATGCTTGATAGAGGGGCCGAGAGTGAAAAGCCCCGCAGTACGCAATTCGCGCGCCTGCCCTTGTACGTTTACGCGCACAGCGCCTTTCAGCACATGAATCGAGATGGTCCCATCCGTATGGTGCTCCTTCATGTGAGCACCGCGTTCCATCGTGATCAGAACGGTTCGAAAATCCGGCCTTTTGTCGAGCATCTTTGAATAAACGCCCGATTGCCACGGCTTCTTCTGCTCTGAATCGGCAATCTCACGCTGCAGATCGAACTGTGCGGCATCGCCCGGAGCAGCCACTTCTTTTACAGAATCCGTCGCCATAGTAAAGACCTCCTCTTCTGAATCCGTTGTTGTGATCAAGAACTTGGATGTTGCGCGCAGAATACCCGCTGCTTCATAGGTACGATAAGTTCATGGATTCGCTGAGTTCGCGCGCTATAGCTGCCGCAATCTTCATCTCGCAAGAGCTGGGCCTTCGGAATTTGCATTATCCGGAGATACTTGCTGACGGAAGCAACGTGCTTGTCCATCTGAAGCCCGCGCCTATTGTAGCGCGTGTGGCCACCACCACGGGCCTGGTGCGCAAACCAATCGAGAATTGGCTCGCGCTGGATTTAGATATCGCCGGACATCTTGCAGCTAAGAATTTTCCTGTTGTAGCGCCGAGCGCCGAGCTTCCAGCCGGCCCACATCTGCATGACGGTCTCGCGCTCACTTTCTGGCAGTTTGTCGATCATGATCCAGGTCAGATCGCAAGCGCTGAAGAAACAGGCCCTCTGCTGCGTCAAATGCATGCAGCTTTACGCGAATATCCGGGTACATTGCAGCGGCTGAGCCCATTCTTCGAAATCCCGCAATGGCTGGATGAAATGGAGTCCTTGAATGCGCTTGATGGTGACGACATGGCCATGCTGCGCCGAGGACATGAAATCCTTGCTGCCAAAATCGATGCACTCAATCTTCTCGAGCAGCCGCTGCACGGTGACGCTCACCGGAAGAACCTGCTCAGGACAAGCCGCGGCTTGCTGTGGACCGATTTCGAAGACGCATGCAGCGGCCCCATCGAATGGGACATCGCATGCTTTATCCGCACTTCCGGAGAAGATCCGAAAACAGCGCTGGCGAGTTATGGCAACACGACTGATATGGAGCGCCTGCAGCCGTTCTTTGAGGCGCGCGACCTGCAGGGCGCAATATGGGGCGCGATTCTGTCAACGCGCTTCCCCGACCGGCACCAGCGCGCAAGGGAATGGATGGAGCTATGCCGCAGGCGTTATGAGAGAACATGACAAGTTACAATCATCTTTCACCCTTTTTCATTCCAAGGAGCACAGTTTTGAGCAATAAACAGGTGCGTCGCGCCCTTCTGAGCGTCACTGACAAGACCGGACTGGTGGATTTTGCCCGCGAACTGACGAAGCATGGGGTCGAGCTTGTATCCACTGGAGGGACCGCGAAAACTCTGCGCGAAGCCGGCCTTAAGGTACGCGACATCTCCGAGCTGACCGGCTTTCCTGAGATGCTCGATGGCCGCGTCAAAACGCTCCATCCGAAGGTCCACGGCGGCATCCTGCACATCCGCGAAAACGCCCAGCACGTCGCGGCGGTAAAAGAGCACGGCATCGAGCCGATAGACATGGTCGTCGTGAACCTCTATGCCTTCGAGAAAACAGCAGCCCGTCCGGGCGCAAAATTCGCCGAAGTTATCGAGAATATCGACATCGGCGGTCCTTCGATGGTCCGCTCAGCAGCCAAGAACTTTGAAGACGTGGCAATTGTAACTTCGCCTGCCGACTATCCGGCTCTGGCTGAAGAACTGGCGGCAAATAAGGGCTCCCTGGGCCGCGAAACGCGCTGGAAGCTGGCAAAAAAGGCCTTTGCCGTAACCGCGGCTTACGATACAGCCATTGCCAACACACTTGAGCAGATCTGGTCTCCCGATCCCGCCGAGGCTCCGGTTCAGTTCGCCGACCCGGCGATGTCGCCATTCCCTAAAGCCCTGCGGATCAACTATCCGCTTGCTGCGGACCTGCGATACGGCGAAAACCCGCACCAGAAAGCTGCCCTCTACGCGGACGGCTCCGGCACAGGCATTGCCGGAGCAAAGCAGCTGCAGGGCAAAGAGCTGAGCTACAACAACCTTGTCGATCTTGACGCCTGCTGGGACCTGGCGCAGGAGTTCGATGAACCCGGCGTGGCCATCATCAAGCACACTAACCCATGCGGTGCCGCCACCGGCGCAACTATCCTTGAGGCGTACCAGAAGGCGCTCGCAGCCGATCCTGTCTCTGCTTTCGGCGGCGTCATCGGCATCAATCGCGAGGTGGACGAGGCGGCTGCCGAAGAAATCGCAAAGCTCTTCGTCGAAGCCATCGCTGCGCCATCCTTTACTGAAGCAGCGCGCGCCCGCTTCGCCGCGAAGAAAAATCTTCGTCTTGTCGAAGTAAAAACAGCACAGACGCCACGCGTAATCAAGCAGGTCTCCGGAGGATTATTGCTGCAGGATGCCGACCGCGGTCATGTCACCGCCGCCGAGCTGAAGATTGTCACTGAACGCCAGCCAACAGAAGAGGAACTGGCGGCGCTGCTCTTCGCATGGCGCGTCTGCAAGCATGTGAAATCAAATGCCATCGTCTATGCCCGCAACGGACAGACCATTGGAGTCGGCGCCGGCCAGATGAGTCGTGTAGATGCAGCAAAATTTGGCGCTATGAAAGCCGTTCTGCCGCTCGAAGGCTGCGTGGCTGCCTCCGATGCCTTTTTTCCCTTCCCTGACGGTCTTGAAACGGTAGCCGCCGCCGGAGCCACTGCTGTAATCCAGCCGGGCGGCTCGGTACGAGACGACGAAGTAATTGCCGCCGCCAACCGCCTGGGTATTGCTATGGTCTTCACCGGCATGCGGCACTTCCGGCACTGAAAATACAGGGCACAGCGTACTGGCAGCAAAAAAGGTCTAACTGGCGATTGAAACTCAACTCATGTGCAAGTAACTTGCCTGATTTACCAGTACTCTTTCCTGATTTTCTGCATTACTAAAGCATATGTACCATCGAGTGGGCGGGGTGTTACGAAAGATTAAAGCAATAAGATGAGCAACTTAGCTTTCGTCGCGGTAGTTAAAATTTTTTAAGAGAGCAGAGCAACTTTGGCTTCGAGTTTGCACTCCTATTAGTCAACACTTGGAGGCAACTTCAATCAACACCTCACCCAGTTGAGTATCTCTTGAATTGTCCGCGTATGCGGATCCTCAGTCACACTACCCTTTGGCTAACCCATCTCTATTGCCTCTAAAAGCGGGCCCGCTGGAAAGCGGGCCCTATGCTTTTTATCGCTACAATGAAAGCGGATGAGCACTGCCATAGAACACCGTTTTTCCAGTCAGCTTCAAGTCGCACGTATTCCAGCATGGTCGGAGTTGCAGTGGCTCCTGCATGGGTTCAGCACGCGCGGTGGAGGGAAAACCACGGCGTATCGCCCCGACCAGAAAGATGGCGAACTCAATCTGGGATTTACTGCTTCTGACACAAAGGAGACCGTGCTTGCGAATCGCAGGCTTTTTATTACGGCTTTGACAGACGGCAGTGATATGCCGCTGGTGGTTCTGAAACAGATTCATTCCGCAGCCATTCATCTGGTGGGACAAGCGGATGCCGGAGATGAAGCAAAGCTTCAGGGCGATGGAATGATGACCTGCGAGCCCGGAATTCTGCTTGGAATTCAGACGGCGGATTGTATTCCGGTCTTGATTGCAGACCGGAAAAGGCGGGCGGTGGCGGCTTTTCACGCGGGATGGCGGGGAACACTGAAACGCATTGTGGAGCATGGGGCAGGGCGCATGCGCCTCGAATTCGGAAGCCTGCCGGAAGATTTGACGGCGGCGATCGGGCCGGGTATCCGGGCGTGCTGTTATGCGGTCGGTGAAGAAGTGAAGATGGAGTTTGAATCACAGTTCAGGTATGCGGTTGAGCTGTTTTCCGAGGTGTATGACTCTGATCCAATTAAGGAAAAATATCCACTGCTGTTTATGACTGCTCGTGCGCCGGGCCACAGCAATCTGGGGCCAAGCCTTCACCTTGATCTGGTGGAGGCCAATCGGCGGCAGCTTCTCGATGCCGGATTACGAGAGGAAAACATCTATATTCAGGGCGATTGCACTAGCTGCCGGACCGATCGCTATTTCTCGCATCGCGGGGAACATGGGTTTACCGGGCGCAGCCTTTCGGTGATTGGCATACGGGACTAGCAAAGGCATGGATGTCCATGCCTTTACGTACTCCGGTTTTATCGATCCGAAATGCCAACTGCAGATCCCTCCGCTACGTCGCTACGCGGCTCCGGTCGGGATGACAATTTATTTGAAAGCTCGATCCTTGACAAAAATCCGGATTAAGCTGAGTGATGCGGCTCCGTGTGGGAGGCCGTGGCTTCGCCCTGAGGATTGACTAAATCGCGTAATTCTTTGCTGGGCTTGAAATAAGGAACGCGCTTGGCCGGAACTTCAACCTTGGCTCCTGTCTTGGGATTGCGGCCGATACGAGGCTTGCGCTGCCGGATACGGAAGCTGCCGAAGCCGCGAATCTCTATCTTGTCGCCTGTCTTGAGCGCGTTAATGACGGACTCGAAGATCGTATCGACGATCACCTCACCATCGCGCCGCGTCAGGTCGCCGAGTTGGGTCACTTCCTCCACCAAGTCTGCTTTGGTCATGGCAAGTTCTGCTCCAGAAATAGGGTACGCCAGTTAACCATAATAGATGCAACAAATTTAACCATTTTGCCAAAGAAAGTAGAAGCCTGCGTGCTTTTCCAGTAACTGTTGGGGATTGGGCAGCAGATCGTCCGCGTCCGTTGTCACCAGATCGAGGATAGAACGGCCTTTTTTCTGCGGTTTTACCACATTTGGCTCTCCGGAGATACCGACCTGCCTGGCTGTATCCAACAGAGCGTCGCGGAATCCGCCTTGTTTATCAATCAGATGCAGGGGAAGGGCCTGTTCGCCGGTCCAGACCTGCCCGGTGGCCAGCGGAGTCAGTTTGTCCTGGCCGATGCCGCGTCCGGAAGCGACATCGCGGATGAATTGGTTGTGCATGTTATCAACAAGGCCCTGGAAATAAGCGCGCTCTTCGGGGGTCATCTCGCGGGTGGGCGAGCCGGCGTCTTTGAGTGAGCCGGCCTTCAGGACTTCCGGCTTCAGCTTGGCCCATTTGAGCAAATCGCCGTAGTTGGTCCACTCCATAATGACGCCGATGGAGCCGACGATGCTGGCATCGTTGGCATAGATTTTGTTCGCGCCGGAGGCAATGTAATAGGCGCCGCTTGCTCCTACGCTTTCGATGGATGCAATGATGGGTTTCTTCTTTTCATCACGGATATGACGGACTTCGTTGTAAATTTCCTGCGATGCAGCGGCCCCGCCGCCGGGAGAGTTGATGTGCAGAATGATGGCCTTGATGGAGTCGTCCTGGTCGAATTTGCGCAGGTTGTCGACGGTTTTATCGGCGGCAAGAATGACGCCATCGACATCGATGACTCCGATGCTGTCGCCGAAAGCGGTATTTCCGCCCATGGACTGCGCCACGAAGTATCCGAGCAGGCTGACTACGGCAACGAACGCAATAAAAAGTCCGCCACCGAGAAAGACCCAAAACCAGGCGGATCGGCGTTTTTCTTCTGTCATAGCGGCGAGTTTAGCACTTTCGGGGGTCCAGGCGAACTTGCCTTTTTAACGGATTACGCATGAGGGGCTGCGAGGAAACGGATTCACTACAAGTAAGCCATCCAGGTCCTGATTTGCCTGGAGATCTTCAGTCAAAAGTATTTGCATTGAAGACCCGAAACGCTGGTGTCGTGGCGAGCGGCTTCCACCTTTGCCCATCGGGCCGCGTTCTCCTCAAGCATGATGGTAATGTTGCGCAGTTTGGATTTCACGGAACTAGTGTAGCGCTATTTATGTGCCAAGAATTGAACCATACCGGTTCACCGCAATTCAGTTGCATTTTGCAAGTGATCTGGATTACCTTTTTGGCGTGCGGAAAAAGTCGTCTCAGCCTCGTCGCTCCGGATGTCCAGTGAGCATTTCGCTGGAGCGGTTTGGCGATCGCTGGTCACTGCTCATCATTCGGGACCTGATGGTGCGCGGATATCGCACATTTAAGGAATTTCAGGAATCGGGCGAGGGGATTGCTACGAATGTTCTGACGGAGCGGCTGCGAAAGCTGCAGGAAGCCGGGATTCTTACGGCGGAAATTAACCAGAGTGACATGCGGCGGGTGAACTACCGGCTTACCGAAAAAGGTATTGATCTTGCGCCGGTCATGCTGGAGTTATTAATCTGGGCGGCGCGGCATGAAGAGACAGCTGCGCCTTGCGTACTGATCGACAACATGGAGCAGAACCGCTCCGCGGTGCTCGCCGAGGTGCGGCGTCGATGGAGCGAGCACGACCCCACTCCTTTTCTTCCCCCATTTAACAGCAGGAATCGAACTTCAAAACCGAGGAGCAATTCATGAGTAAAGTACGCGTACTGGTTGGAACACGCAAAGGCGCATTCATCCTCACGGCAGACGGCAAGCGCGAGAAGTGGGACGTAAGCGGGCCGCATTTCACCGGATGGGAAGTCTTCCACATGAAGGGATCGCCGGTGAATCCGGACAGGATCTATGCCTCGCAGACCAGCAGTTGGTCAGGGCAGGTGCTGCAGTGTTCTGATGACGGCGGAAAGACGTGGTATGCGCCGGGCGGCGGCATTGGAAAATCGCCTCAGGGCTGGCCTATGGGAGAGAGCAATCGCTTTGTCTATGATGCGACGGCTGCCCCCCTTACCACGCATCAGTGGTATGACGGCACGCAGCATCCGTGGGAGTTCAAGCGGGTGTGGCACCTTGAGCCTTCGCTCACGGACGCGAATACGGTCTACGCAGGCGTGGAAGATGCAGCCATCTTCCGTTCGACGGACGGGGCGCACTCATGGCAGGAGCTTTCCGGACTGCGCGGTCACGGCACCGGCCCGAAGTGGCAACCGGGAGCAGGAGGCATGTGTCTGCACACCATCATTCTCGATCCCAGCGACCCGAAGCGTATCTATATTGCCATCTCTGCGGCCGGGGCTTTCCGCAGCGATGACGGCGGAGAGACGTGGAAGCCCATCAATCGCGGACTGCGTTCACAGTACATTCCCGACCAGGATGCTGAAGTGGGTCATTGTGTTCATCACATTGCCATGCATCCGGAGAAGCCCGGAACGCTCTTTATGCAGAAGCACTGGGATGTGATGCGCAGCGACGACGCGGGCGACAACTGGAAAGAGGTCAGCGGAAACCTGCCCACGGATTTCGGCTTCGTGATTGATGTGCATGCGCATGAGCCGGAGACTATTTATGTCGTTCCGATCAAGAGCGACTCGGAACATTTTCCGCTTGACGGCGCACTGCGCGTGTATCGCAGCCGCAGCGGCGGCAATGAATGGGAGGCGCTGACCAAGGGGCTGCCGCAGGAGAATTGTTATGTGAATATCCTGCGCGACGCCATGGCTGTTGATCGGCTCGACGAATGCGGCATCTACTTCGGGACCACGGGCGGGCAGGTATATGCTTCGTCCGATGCCGGCGACAGCTGGAAGCCGATCGTTCGCGATCTTCCTCCGGTGCTTTCAGTTGAGGTGCAGACGCTGCCATGACGTCTCAGGTCCGTGTTGCACTGCCGCAGCACCTGCGAACACTGGCGCATATCGAGGGGAGCGAGGTAGTGGTCGAGGTCGAAGGCCCGGTCACGCAGCGCTCCGTTCTCGATGCGCTGGAAGCACGTTATCCTATGCTGAGAGGAACGATCCGTGACCACGATACGCTGAAGAGGCGACCATTTATGCGCTTCTTTGCGTGTGAAGAAGATCTATCGCATGAGTCTCTGGATGCGCCTCTGCCGGATCCAGTTGCGGCAGGGAAAGAGCCGTTCCTGGTTATTGGGGCGATTGCAGGAGGATAACTTGTTCGCGTTATCCTCCGCCTGCAAATCGATGTCACTAAGGATGTTCATAAATCACCATCAGTTACACATGCATGTGTAACTGATGGTGAGAGAACTGGAACCATGGCTGTAGCAAAAAGCCACATCACCCCACAAGCACTTCCGTCTTGATTCCATCAATCTCAAGCGCGCGCAGAAAGTGCTTCATGCTGCGACGCAAACCGAGACCATTCGGAGCGTTGGCGGAATAGCAAGTGCCGAATCTATTCGATTCATCCAGCTACATTACTGCTTTGCGTGTAGAGGGCGATGCTGCTCTCCTGCTACAGCGATGGGCGTGCGAATCTCCGCTCTGGCTAAGTTCCGTCGTATTGGAGGAACTCTATGCCGGCACAAATCCAAAAAACCATCGGATTCTCGATAGACTGGAACGCGACTTCGGGAAAGCAGGAAGAATACTGGTTCCGAACCTGACCGATTGGACATATGCCGGCAAAATTCTTGCCCAACTTTGACAAGTACGAATTCGAGCGAATAGGGCAGGCGCGCATGACCAATGATGCGCTGATTGCTGCAAGCGCAGCTCGAATTGGAGTCACCGTCCTCACAGCAAATCAGCGAGACTTCGCACGATTGGCTGAGTTCTGTCCTCTCAACTGGCAGGTGCGGCCCATTCAGGCGCACTAATGACGCATCGATTCACGATTGGGGCCACGGGCGCATCTCCATCCATCAGCGTATGATGAAAGAAATACCCCATAAAGGACAGCAATTTCCCCGGCGTGCATCCCGAATACAGTATCGTCATACCTGCCTATAACGAACAGGCCCGCATAGGCCGGACCCTGGAACAGGTGCTCGCGTGTGTTCACGCTCGCGGCTGGAATGCCGAAGTGCTGGTTGTCAATGATGGCTCTCGTGATAACACCGCTGCTATCGTCGAAGGCTTTATTGCCAAAGATCCTATTGTCCGGCTTATTCATAATCCGGGCAATCGCGGCAAGGGATACGCAGTGCGCAACGGCATGCTGCAGGCCTCGGGAGATATCGTCATGTTCACCGACGCCGATCTGTCGTCTCCCATGGAGGAAGCAGAACTGCTGTTCACAGCAATTCGCGAGGGGGTGGACATTGCCATTGGCTCGCGCTGGCTTGAGGTGAAGCGGCAGACACTGCGGCAGCCGCTCTATCGGCGCTTCTTCGGGCGCTGTTTTAATCTCGTCACGCGCATGATCATGGCGCTGCCTTTTGCCGATACGCAATGCGGCTTTAAGGCATTCACGCGGCAGGCTGCGCAGACTGTTTTTCAATTGCAGCGGATTGAACGCTGGGGGTTTGATCCGGAGATACTTTTTATTGCCATTAAGCGCGGCTATTCCATTCGCGAGGTACCCGTTACCTGGGGACATGATGAGCGTTCGCGCATCAGCTACCTGAAAGATGGCTTGAAAATGCTTCAGGAACTCCTTTTTGTGCGCTGGAATGCTCTTACCGGCGTCTACGGCAGGCCTGTTCAGGAGCTGAAGCCGGCGGCTTCCGCGACCCGCAATCCTCTGCCTTAACGATAGGGTGGAGGGTCGAGTAAAGCGATTTTCTTCATAATTTAGCGTTGACACTTCTTGATCACAATCCATATATTTGTGCCACTCTGAAAACATTTACTCAGCATCAGGAGAGTTGGCATGAGAAAAGTAATTGCCTTGCTGGCAGTTGGATTCGGCATCGGAGTTTGTGGGGCGCAACAGGCGGCATATCTTAATCCTTCGCTTCCTCCTGAACAGCGCGCCGCGGACCTTGTTCATCGCATGACTCTGGAAGAGAAAGCCAGCCAGCTGGTAAATCAGGCGCGGGCCATTCCGCGGCTGAATGTGCCGGCTTATGACTGGTGGAGTGAGTCACTGCATGGGGTGGCCGTGGACGGGACTACGGAGTTTCCTGAGCCTATCGGTCTGGCTGCAACCTTTGATACTGCCGGAATCCATGAGATGGCTGTCGCCATTTCTACGGAAGGCCGCATCAAGCATGCGCAGGATGTGCGGGCCGGTCACAGCAATATCTTTGAGGGGCTGGATTTCTGGGCGCCAAACATCAATATCTTTCGCGATCCCCGCTGGGGTCGCGGACAGGAAACATACGGAGAAGATCCATACCTCACCGGCCGCATGGGCGTAGCTTTTGTCACCGGCATGCAGGGGACTGACCCCAAATATTTAAAAGTTGTCTCTACGCCGAAGCACTATGCCGTACACAGCGGTCCTGAGCCGTCACGTCATCGTTTCAATGTCGATGTCTCTCCGCACGATCTTGAGGACACCTACCTGCCCGCATTCCGTGCCACCGTCACCGAGGCCCACGCGCAGTCCGTGATGTGCGCCTACAACGCAATTGATGGAGCCCCGGCATGCGCAAACACCATGCTCCTGCGTGATCATCTGCGCAACGCCTGGCATTTCGACGGCTATGTCGTCAGCGACTGCGCGGCTGTCGCCGACATCAACACCGGCCATCACTATGCAGCGGATATGGCTCACGCCGCTGCGGCAGCGGTAAAGGCCGGCACGGACCTTGAATGCGGATTTGGCCCCGGACAGGCGTTCCCCGCACTCGTCGACGCGGTACATGAGAACCTCATCACCGAAGC
>DATGMQ010000079.1:0-35766 GCA_035293545.1 Alloacidobacterium sp.
TTCCTATGCTGTACGTCGTCATTTCTGACGACCAGAGGGACGAAAAACCTCAAGCCGGGCGGCTGGTGGTTCTTCGCCTGAGGTTTTCGGAATGACCACCGTCTTTCTGGTAGAAAGGTCTTCAGGCCAAACCGCTGATTCTAAACGATCTCCGTACAGAATCAGCGCTGCAAGTGATTGAAACTAAACAATCTCCGTACAAACGGTAGGGAGGGGGGAGCAAACCTACTTCATCATCGTATTCGATAGCGTATCGGCTCCGGCTTTAGCGGCGGCGAGAACGCGTCCGGGAGCGATGCCGAGGATAAGCGTAGCTGCCACGGTCAGCAGCAACGCAACCAGCAGCGGCACAGAAGTGCGCGGAATCCCATCCAGCAAGTCACTATGGACGGGCTTCGAATATGCTGCTGCCAGCAGCCGCAGATAGTAGTAGCAGGCGATACCGCTGTTGATTAAGCCAATGATAGTAAGCCAGACCAATCCGGAATGGAGAGCAGAAGCAAACACATAGAACTTGCCGAAGAATCCGCCGGTGAAGGGAATGCCGATAAGCGAGACGAGGAAGAAGGCCAACGCTCCGCCGAGCAGGGGCGAGCGATAAGCAAGCCCGCGATAGTCCTGAATCAGCGTAAGCCGGTCAGAGAATCCGCCTGCGTGGCTGATGACGGCAAAGATGCCCACGTTCATAGCTGCGTAGCTCACGGCGTAGAAGCTGGCAGCGGCAATGCCGTCCGGCGAAAGCGCGGTGAAGGCCACCAGCAGGTATCCGGCATGCGCGATAGAGGAATATGCCAGCATGCGCTTGACATTCTGCTGCCGCAAAGCGCCGAGATTGCCGATGGTCATAGAGAGCGCGGCGATCCACCAGAGCAGCGGCTGCCAGTGGTTATGCAGCGCAGGGAAGGAGACATAAAGAATCCGCAGCAATACGGCAAACGCAGCGGCTTTGGGAGCCGTGGACATAAGCCCAACAACGGGAGATGGCGCCCCTTCATAAACATCCGGCGTCCAAACCTGGAAAGGCGCGGCTGAAACTTTGAAGCCGAGGCCGATGAGGATCATGGCAACGCCGATGATCGCCAAAGCAGGCGCCTGACTTGAGGTCAGGCGATCTCCAACACTGGAGATCGTTGTGGTGCCGGTCGCGCCGAAGGTTAGGGCGATGCCGTAGAGAAAGAATGCTGTAGCAAACGATCCAAGCAGGAAGTATTTGATGGCAGCTTCCGGGCCTTTTGCGCTCTTCCGGCGAAAGCCGGCCATGATGTAGGTCGAAATGGAGGATATTTCCAGGCCGATAAAGACCAGCAGCAGCTCGACCGCCGAGGTCATCAGCATCATGCCGACGGCGCCGAAGCTGACGAGAGCAAAAAATTCGCCGAGGCCCTCGGTATCAGAACCGGCTGCGTCGAGCGTGACCAGCAGCGTCGCCAGCACGATTCCGGCAATCAGCACATGGAAGAAGACGCTGTAGGCATCGGTCTGGACGGTGCCGAAATAAGCTGTCCCGGCAGGCAGTCCCAGTTGCCGGAGGCTGGCATAAAGCGCGGCCAGAGTTCCCAGGACTGCGAGCCATCCAAGCGGCTTGCGACTGGAGTTCTTCCCGAGCAGCGGCTCGGCGAGCATGATGACCACGCCGGTAATGGTGAAGATCACTTCAGGGAGAATTCGATAAATCTGGGGAACGTCGGTCATCGCTTCTCCGCCGTGTTCGGTATGAAGGTCATGGTTGCATGCGCGACATGACTGACATTGTCGGCCAATCCGCTTACGGCGTCGCTGATGGCCCGAATCCAGTACGGCGAGGCGACGCCGAGCACCAGCATCAGGACCGCAGCCGGAATCAGCGCGAAGCCTTCGCGCGCGACCACATCAGGCACAGGCTTGTTGGCCACCAGCGCCGACTGCTGGCCGTAGAAAAGCTTCTGAATCATGGTGAGCATGTAAGCAGCGCTGAGAATCACGCCCAGCGTGGCCGCGATGCTCCAGTAAGGATGCGCGCCGAAGCTGGAACTGAGAATCAGGAACTCGCCCACGAATCCGTTGAGGATAGGCAGGCCGATGAGCGAAAGCGTGGTGATAACGTAGAGCGTAGCCATACGCGGAAGGTTCGACGCCATGCCTCCATAGAGCGCCATATCGTAGGTTCCGTAGCGCTCGTAGAGAATGCCGAGAAGGATCAGCATGGCTGCGCCGGACAGCTCATGGTTCAGAATCTGATAGACCGCACCGTTCAGCCCAACGACGGTGAAGCAGAAGATGCCGAGGGTGCAGAAGCTGAGATGCCCGACAGTTGAGAAGGCCAGAAAGCGTTTGAGATCCGCCTGTACCAGAGCAATCAGAGCGCCATAGAGGATGCCGATAACGGCCAGCGCGATCATCAGAGGCGCAATCTCACGCGACTGGGCAGGGAAGAGGCCTAGATTGAAACGAATGATGGAGTAGAGGCCCAGCTTGCCGGCGACCACCATTGCCATGGCAGTGGGCGCTTCCGAGAAGACATCGGCCAGCCATCCGTGCAGCGGGAAAACCGGAACCTTGACGGCGAAGGCTGCGAGGAAGGCCAGTGAAACCCACCATAGCGCCTGCGGAGCCAGCAGAGAGCCGTTCTGCGCGAGATACTGCTGGGTTTCGACAAAGTCGAATGTGCCGGTCTTTGCGTAGAGCCAGAGCAGGCCAACCAGCAGCAGCGCCGAAGGGATGAACGTGAAGAGGAAGAACTTAATGGCTGCCTGAGGGCCGCGCTGGCGCCCGAACATGGCAATCAGAATGGCCATGGGCACGAGCGACAGTTCCCAGAAGCCGTAGTAGAGGAACATGTCGAGCGAGACGAAGACGCCGAGCATGGCTGTCTGTTGAAGCAGGAAGAGGAAATAGAATTCCTTGGAGCGTGTCTCGATGGCCTTCCAGGATGCGAGGACCGCGAGCGGCGCGAGAAAGCCAACCAGCACCACCAGCCACATGGAGATGCCGTCGATGCCGAGGTGATAGCCAATCTTCGGACTGGCAATCCAGGGATGGCTCTCTTCAAACTGAAAACCACTCTGCCCATACTGGAAGTGAGCGGGCAGATGCAGTGTCAGCGCGAGGGTAAGCAGCGATACCAGCAGCGTGAACCACTGAATCAGCTTGCCGCGCCGCGGCAGCAGAGCGACCACGATTGCGCCCGCCGTGGGCACAAACGTAATCAGCGACAAAATGGAATCGTTCAGCACTAACTATAATCCTCTACGTTGTCATCCTAGCGAAGGCTGCGTTAGCAGCCGGAGCCAAAGGACCTGCAGTTTGCTCGTATTGGCACTTTCTAACCATCAGCCACCATCAAAATGACCAACGCACTCCAAAACCAAAGTACGTCAACAGCAACAGAGCAGCCGCGCCAATCGCCAGCCATCCCGCATAGGAGCGGATATTGCCGGACTGAACGCGCTGCACCAAAGATCCAATGCCCTGTGTTGTGTACCCAAGCGCCAGGCTGCCGCCGGTAATGACACCAGTATCAAGCAGACCCTTCAGCGCATAGCGCGAGAGCAGGAGTACAGGCGTTACGATGATGGCGCCATACAGTTCGTCAATCCAGTACTTGTTGAGCAGCAGCGCATACAGTCCGCGCAGCTTTGCTGCCAGCTGCTTCGGCAGATCCGGTTTGGCGAAGTACATCAGATGCGCGAAGAACCAGCCAATAACGGCTGCGGCTACAGAAACGATGGCGAGCAGCAGCTCCTGCGATTTATTCCCCTCTGGAGCTTCCGGCGCGACAGGATGGATCACTGTTTGCGGCTGCGTTGTCATCGCAACGCTTACCTGCTCATAAGAGAGATAGTGCGCGTGCATGACCGGAGAGAGGAAGTGCTCAATTTCATTATGGCCACCCAGCGCTGCTGGCACGCCGACCCATCCGCCGATGACAGAGAGGATGGCAAGTATCACCAGCGGGCCCAGCATGATCCATGGGCTTTCATGCACGGGATGCGGATGCTCGGCTTTTTCGGGATGATGCCCGGGCTCAGGCGTGTGTGCTGCAGCATGTTGGGCGCGGCTCTCGCCGAAGAAGGTGAGATACCAGAGCCGGAACATGTAGAACGATGTCAGCCCAGCAGTGACCAGTCCTACGAACCACAGAACCTTGCCGATGCTGTTGGGCGAGATGAATGCCTGGTAGAGAATTTCGTCCTTGCTGAAGAACCCGGCAAAGGGCGGAAAACCGGCGATAGCGAAAACCGCAGCGGTCATGGTCCAGAAGGTGACGGGAATTTTCTTTCGCAGGCCGCCCATCGCGCGCATGTCCTGCTCGCCGCTTAAAGCGTGAATGACAGAGCCAGCAGCAAGGAAGAGCAGCGCCTTAAAGAAGGCATGCGTCAGCAGGTGAAAGATGCCTGCCGAATACGCAGCCACACCACAGGCAAGGAACATGTATCCAAGCTGCGAAACCGTGGAGTAGGCGAGAACGCGCTTGATGTCGGTCTGAACAAGGCCGATAGTCGCGGCAAAGAGCGCGGTGGCCGCGCCGATGATGGCGACGATGCCAAGGGCGAAGGGCGAGCGATCAAAGATCATGTGCGCGCGCGCCACCATGTATACGCCGGCCGTGACCATTGTGGCGGCGTGGATCAGTGCCGAGACCGGTGTCGGGCCTTCCATGGCGTCGGGCAGCCAGACATACAGCGGAATCTGCGCCGATTTGCCCGCCGCGCCAAGCATGAGGAAGAGGGCAATCGCAGTTAGAAAGCCGCCCTGCCACTCGGGATGCTGGGCGATCTGACTGAAGACTCCACTGAAGCTCAGCGTGCCAAAGTGCGCGATGAGCAGGAACATCCCGATGAGGAAGCCGAAGTCGCCTACACGGTTGACCACGAAGGCTTTTCTGCCGGCGTTGGCTGCGGAGTCACGCGTGAAATAGAAGCCGATGAGCAGATACGACGCGAGGCCCACTCCTTCCCATCCGACGAACATCAGCAGGAAGTTCTCAGAAAGAACAAGAGTCAGCATGAAAAACATGAAGAGGTTCAGGTAGGCGAAGAATCGCCAGTAACCCTCTTCATGCGCCATGTATCCGGCGGAGTAGAGATGAATAAGGAAGCCGACGCCTGTGACCACAAGCAGCATGATGAGCGTCAGCTGGTCGAGCGCGAAGGCGAAGTCTGCATGGAAGCTGCCGGCAGTGATCCAGGTCCCGAGATTTTCGGTATAGGGCAGCGTTAGGGAGCTGAAATGCGCAGCAATGTTCAGCACCTGCAGAAGGGGAATGAGCGTAGCCACCCAGGCAATAGTTGTTACCAGAGCTTTGGGAAAGCGGCGGCCCAGCAGACCGTTCACCAGAAATCCGGCGAAGGGAACGAGCGGAATCAGCCAGAGATGAAGGGAACTGGTCATAGTTTCATCAAATCCACTTGGTCAACGTTCAAAGTTGCGCGGGTGCGGAAGAGCGCGATGATGATGGCGAGCCCGACTGCAGCCTCCGCTGCTGCCACCACCATGACGAAGAAGACGAAAATCTGTCCGCTTACCTGATGCCAGTGATGCGCGAAGGCGACGAAGGTAAGGTTGACAGCATTCAGCATCAGCTCAATGGACATAAAGATGCTGATGATATTGCGCTTGACGAGGAAAGCCGCGACACCAATGGAGAAGAGCACGGCGCTGAGGACAAGATAATACGCAATGGGAACCATGATGCTCAGTGCTCCTTTCGCGCCAGCGCAACCGCGCCGAGAATAGCTACCAGAATCAACACCGATGTGACCTCAAAGGGCAGCAGCAGGTCGCGGAAGAGGACGCTGCTCAGGTCGTGCAGCGTGGCAAAATAGCCGCCCAGCCTTGCCGATCCGAGACTGTCCTTCTGCTTGAGAAAGATATAGGTGAGGATGCCGAGAAGCGCCGCTGCTCCGGGAAAGCCAACGATATAGGCGGCTTTGCTGCCGTGGGTTCGCTCTTCCTTGCCGGCATTGAGCAGCATGATGACGAAGGTGAAGAGCACCATGATAGCGCCGGAATACACGATGACCTGCGCCGCCGCCAGAAACTCCGCGCCCAGTAGCAGATACAGCACAGCAAGCGAGGTCATTACCACGATCAGCGACAGCGCGCTGTTGATCGGGTGGCGCTGCAGCAGGAGATTGAGCGCTCCTGCAACGCATAACAGGCCGAATATGAAGAACAGAACTAAGTGCATGCTCTTAAGCGAAACCGTAAAAATTGTACTGTAGCAACTACTTTTTTATGCCGCGCGATAAGCCAGCCAGAGGCTCGTCGCAATAATGTTGGCAATGGCCAGTGGCAATAGAAACTTCCAGCCAAAGCCCATCAACTGGTCATAACGAAAACGCGGCAAAGTCCCGCGCACCCAGATATAGACAAACAGGAAGAAGAAGACTTTCAGCACGAACCAGAAGACCGGCAGCAGCGCCTGCACGACAGGCCCGCCCCATGCCGGAAAGAGATTGCCAAAGGGGCTTGACCATCCACCGAAGAAGAGCAGAGTAGCAACGCAGCTGACGGTGATCATGTTGGCATATTCCGCCATAAAGAACATGGCGAACTTCATCGAGCTGTATTCGGTGTGATAGCCGGCCGTCAGCTCGCTCTCTGCTTCGGGAAGATCGAAGGGGGCGCGGTTGGTTTCGGCGTAGGCCGCCATCAGATAGATAAAGAAGGCGACGAACTGCAGTCCGCCGAAAACGTTCCACGAGAGCAATCCGTGCGTCGCCTGAATATCGACGATATCGCGCAGACGCAGCGAGCCGGCGCGAAGCACAACGCCAACAAGAGAAAGCCCAAGAGCCAACTCATAGCTGATGAGTTGCGCGCTGGCGCGTAATGCTCCGAGCAGCGAGTATTTGTTATTCGATGACCAGCCGGAAAGGGCAATGCCGTACACGCCGATGGAGGTGATGCCGAGGATGACCAGCAGTCCGATATTTACGTCGGATATCTGGAAGAGATCGACGCCCTTGTAATGGATTTCTTTTCCGAAGGGAATGACGGAAATGGAAATCAGAGCGCAGCTGAGAGCAATGAGTGGCGCGATAATGTATAGCGGCCGGTAGACATTGGTGGGCAGCAGGTCTTCTTTCAGGAACAGCTTCAGGCCGTCGGCCAGCGGCTGCAGCAGCCCGAACGGGCCTACACGGCTGGGTCCCCAGCGGTTCTGGATGCGGCCTACAACCTTGCGCTCCAGCAACACTGTATAAGCGACTGCCGTCAGCAGGATCACCGTGACTACGGCGACCTTCAGCACGCTCAACAGCAAAAAGATCCAGATACTGACTTCCATCGGGCCTTCCAGAAAATTTGTTAATCTGCCGCTGTTTCCGCGGGCTGGTTGGTTGTGTGTGATTCGACGACTGCTTTCAGCATATCGCTGTAGCGGCCAAGCGTGCCTGATGTATATAGCGTGTCTTCCGCGGGCAGAACCAGATCGCGCCGCGCTTGCGCAGGCTGAATCTGCACCAGATCAAGCTTCTCGTGCTGGTCTGTTCCGGTGAGCAGTTCCAGGCGCGAGACGTTATATGCCGGAACAAGCCGCTGAATTTCGTCCAAGGTAGCAAACGGATCAAACGGACTGAGCTTCGGCTCAAGATGGTTTGCGGCAAGCCATACTGCATGGCGGTCTGCCTCTCCGGATTGCGCGCCGCGCGACTGTCCCATATCGGCGCGGATACCGCGTCCAAAAGGAACCAGCTTTTTCGGATCAGCGCCCATGCGGTCGGCAAGGCGAACGATCAGCTCAAAGTCAGTGCGGACGCCGGCTTTGTCGGCGGCTTTCTTCACAAGCTGAATATCGCCGAAGGTATTGGTGATGGTGCCGGCTTTCTCGTAAAGATTGGCAGCAGGAAAGACCACGTCGGCAAGCTGCGCGGTTTCGGTCAGGAACATATCCTGAACGATGAGGAACGTGTTTTTAAGTGCCGCCGGGTCTACGCCATAGCGCGATACCGGATTGGAACCGACGACATAAAGAGCAGCCAGATCGCCGCGCTGCGCTGCGTCGAACATTTGCAGCAGGTCGAGTCCCGGCATTTGCGGCAGAGCTGCGCCGTATTCTTCCGTGAAATGGGCCGCATTACCGACCGGAATGTAGCCAGGAAGCAGATCGGGAAGCAGGCCCATATCGGCTGCGCCGCGCGAGTTGGCGTAATCGCCGAGGACCGCGAACTTTGTATTCGGCAGCGAGAGGCCAAAATCCACCAGCGCCTGAATGTCGCGCCCACGGAACTCCGAGCCGAAGACAATCACCAGCGATTCCTCTTTACGGATCGCATCGCGGAAAGCTGCGGTCTGATCGTTTGCGGAAATCGCGCTGTCGTTTCCCGCCAGATACTGCACAAGGGAAGCGTAGCTTTCCTGCGGAATCTGAAGGAATGCTTTAGCCTGCCGCCGCAGCTTGATCTCAGCGTGATTGGCGATGTAGATGCGAGCGCGGTTCAGGCGCACATTGGAGCGCAGATTCCAGGCCAGCGCCGGATGCTGCTCCGTGGGATTGTTGCCGAGCAGCAGAATCGCAGGCGCCGTTGCAGTGTCACGCAGAGAAGCTGTGCGTCCGGACTTGCCCGCCAGAGCTGTGACGAAGGAGGCGTAATCCGCCGTGCGGTGGTGATCAATATTATTGGTGCCGAGAATTGCGCGGGCGAATTTCTGCAGCAGGTAAGCTTCTTCGTCGGTAGTACGGTTCGATCCGATCACACCAATCGACTGTCCGCCTTTGGCCTCGCGAATCTCGCGCAGCTTCCTGGCAGCAAAATCGAGAGCATGGTCCCAGCTTACTTCCGCGAATTTGCCATCGGGCTGGCGGACGAGCGGTTTCGTCAGGCGCTCTTCGCGGTTGGCAAAGTCAAACGCATAGCGGCCCTTGATACATAGGAAATCGCCGTTGATGCCGCTCTTATCCCGGTTGTCGCCGCGCACAATCTCCATGCCGTCATTGGCGCGGCGCACGCCAAGAGTGGTTTTGCAACCGTCGCCGCAATGCGTGCAGATGGTGGCGACATGGTTCATCTCCCACGGGCGCGTTTTGTAGCGATAGGTTCCGGAAGTGAGTGCGCCGACCGGGCACAGGTCGATGCACATGCCGCATTCCTCGCAGTTCAGGTGGTCCTGGCCATTGGGAGCAATGACAGCACCGACGCCGCGGTTCTGAATGCCGAGCGCCCACACGTCCATGCCTTCGCCGCAGACGCGCACGCAGCGGTAGCAAAGAATGCAGCGAGGACGGTCAAAGTAAACCACCGGCGACCACTGCTGCTCTTCGCGGTGCTGCTTGATCTCGACATACTTCGATTCTGCCGCACCGTATTTGAAGGTCATGTCCTGCAGTTCGCACTCGCCGCCGGCATCGCATACCGGGCAGTCAAGCGGATGATTGCCGAGCAGCAGCTCGATAGTGGCCTTGCGCGCCTGCCTGATCTCGTCAGTCTCAGTCTGGACGACCATGCCTTCCGTGACCGGCGTTGTGCAGGCGGTCTGCAGCTTCGGCATCTTCTCGATGCGGACGACGCACATGCGGCAGGCTGCCTGGAGCGACAGATTGGGATAGTAGCAGAAGGCCGGAATCTCGATTCCCGCGTTTTTGCAGGCATCAATCAGCAGCGTCCCCGCGGGCGCGCTCAGCTTCTTGCCATCGACTGTGAATGTTACATCAGCCATTGATGTTCTAATCCTTTAGACCAGCACCGGCTCTGCATGCTTCGCGTAAGGGCAGGGCTTGCCATTCAAATGATCTTCAAATTCATGTCGGAACTTCTTGATAAATCCCAGCGTGGGCATTGCCGCCGCATCGCCGAGTGGGCAGAAGGTCCGGCCCATCATGTTCTCGGCAAGGTAGCGAATGTTATCGAGGTCCTTGTTTACGCCGCCACCGGCATGTACGCGGCCGATGGTTTTCTTCAGCCAGTCTGTGCCTTCGCGGCAGGGAATACACCAGCCGCAGCTTTCGTGCTGATAAAACGCAATAGTGCGGAGTGCAAATTCCACAATGCAGGTCTGGTCGTCAATGACGACTATGCCGCCGGAGCCGAGCATCGTTCCGGCTTTACCCATCTGGTCAAAATCGAGACCGACATCGATCTCGTCGGGTGTCAGGACGGGAGTCGATGACCCCCCGGGAACGACTGCCTTCAGATTGCGTCCGCCACGAATGCCGCCGCCTACTTCATAGATGGCCTTCTTCAGGTTATAGCCCATCGGCAGCTCGTAGATGCCGGGATTATTCACATGCCCGCTGATGCCGAAAAGACGCGTCCCGCCATTGCGCTCAGAGCCGACCTTCGCATAAGCCTCGCCACCCATCAGCAGAATGTGCGGCACGCTGGCAATCGTCTCCGCGTTATTGATGACTGTAGGTCCACCGTATAAACCAACAACAGCAGGGAAGGGAGGCTTGATGCGCGGTACGCCGCGCTTTCCTTCAAGCGACTCCATCAGTGCCGACTCTTCGCCTACTTCATACGCGCCTGCGCCCGTCTGGGTCACAATATCAAAGTCAACGCCCGAGCCGAAGATGTTCTTGCCGAGAAAGCCCTTTGCGTAAGCATCAGCGACTGCCTTCTCCATGATCTTCAACAGGTAGCGATATTCTCCGCGCAGATAGATGAAGCCCATTTTCGCGCCGATGGCCAGGCCTGCGATCATGGTGCCTTCAATTACAGAGTGAGGATCATGCAGAAAAATGACGTGGTCCTTGCACGTACCCGGTTCACTCTCATCACCGTTGACGAGCACATACTTCGGCCGGTCAGACTGCTTCGGCACGAATGACCATTTCAGTCCGGTTGGGAAACCAGCACCGCCGCGTCCGCGCAGGCCGGAGACCTTCATCTCATTAATGATCCAGTCAACGCCCTTTTCAATCGCGGTCTGCACGGCCTTATATCCGTCCAGTTCGATGTACTTATCGATGTCCGCTGCGCCCTGTCCAAAGCGGCGGGAGATGATCTTTACTTCATCGGGATGGGAGACGAGTCTCGGCATTTACACTGTCTCCTTTCCGCGGCCTGCTTGGTAGTCTTCAAGAACCTGATCCATCTTTTCCGGTGTCAGCTCGTCATAAAAGTCGTAATTGATCTGCACCGCAGGAGCCCAGCAGCACGCGCCGATGCACTCCACTTCTTCGAGCGAGAACAACCCATCCGGTGTTACTTCTTTATGTCCGATCCCGAGCCGCTTCTTGCAGTGATCGAGAATTTCATAGCCGCCGCGCAGCATACAGGAGATGTTAGTGCACACCTGCACGTTGTATCTGCCTGCGGGTTTTGTCCGCAGCATGGAGTAGTAGCTGAGCACGTTCCGCACATCGAGTTCGGTAATTCCGATACGCTGTGCTACTTCGGCGACAACTTCCTCAGAGATATAGCCAATCTCATCCTGCGCGTACAGCAGCATGGGAACCAGCGCCGAGCGCTTCACCGGATACAGCGTAACCAGCCGGTCAAAACGCGCCGCCGTTTCCGGTGAAAAAATTGTTATTGCAGAAGTGCTCATCCTTCTATCCCTCAAAATTTTGTCATCCTGAGCGAAGCGACCGAAGAGGCGTAGTCGAAGGACCTGCTTTTCGTGTCGAGCGCCGCACCGCTGGGTGCCCCATCCTTTCGGTCTCTTTTGCCGAGAATGGGAAGTAACTAATCTTCTTCAAAAACCTTTGCGGTAAATGCCTCTGCCGCAATTTCCATCTCAACCGCGCCGCGGCGATCGCTGAACGTCACCAGACTGTCCGTCCCCATGCGGAATTCGCCGCCTTTCAGCCGCCGTTCCGGGCCCGCTTCATCCTCATATATTGTCCACTGACCAGTGCCTGTCTGCGGGTCGAATTCGATGACCAGAATCTTTTTCTCTTCTCGGACTGTGAGACGGCACTCAGCGCCGTCATCGACAAACGCGCGGCCTTCAATTCTGCCAAGATCGTGCGCCGCTACATACGAGCGCACCAGAGAAACAAAAGAAATCCAAAGCTCAAAAAAAACTCGCTGGTCGCCGACAGCTTCACTCACCTGTCGATCTCTCCCAGAACAATGTCAATGGACCCGATCACCGCCACCACGTCCGCAATCAGCCGGCCCTCGCACATGGTCTGCAGCGCCTGCAACGTGGCAAACGATGGATTCCGCATGTGCACACGGTATGGCTTGGCCGTGCCGTCGCTGACAGCGAAGTAGCCCATCTCGCCGCGTGGCGATTCCACTGCCTGATAAACCTGCCCCGCAGGAACGGTGAAACCTTCGGTCACAATCTTGAAGTGATAGATGAGCGACTCCATCTGGGTCTTCATCTTTTCACGGTCAGGCAGAACCACCTTCGGCGCATCCGCCGTAATCCTGCCTTCCGGCATGCCTTCCAGCGCCTGCTCCACAATCTTTACCGACTCGCGCATCTCCTGGATGCGGACGATATACCTCGCCCATACGTCGCCATCGGTTGAGGTCGGAACCTGAAACTTGAACTTCTCGTAGCTCGAATACGGCATGTCGCGCCGCAGGTCCCAGTCCACGCCGGAGGCGCGCAGCGGCGGCCCGGTCACGCCTAATGCGATAGCGTCTTCGGCGCTCAAGTAGCCGACACCCTTCAAACGATTAAAGAAGATCGGATTCCCGGTAAGCAGGTTTTCGTACTCGTCAATCTTCTCCGGCAAGCGCTTGATAAAGGCGCGCACACGGTCAAAGAAATCCAGTGGCGGCTCCAGAGCCAGCCCGCCCACGCGGAAGTACGAGGTCATCATGCGCTGCCCGGCGACATGCTCAAAAATCCGCAGAATCTCTTCGCGCTCGCGGAAACAATACAGAAATACGGTCAGCGCGCCAATGTCCATGGCGTGTGTGCCCAGCCAGACCAGGTGCGAATTCAACCGCGTCAGTTCGTTCAACAGAACCCGCAGCCACTGCGCACGATCAGGAATCTCAAGCTGCAACAGCTTTTCAATGGCCAGGCAATACGCCAGATTGTTGGTCATCGGGCATAGATAATCAATGCGGTCCGTAAGTGGAACCACCTGCTGATAGAACTTCGCCTCGCAGGTCTTCTCAATGCCCGTATGCAGATAGCCAATGTCGGGAACGACCTTCAGCACCGTCTCGCCGTCAATCTCGATCACCAGGCGCAGAACGCCATGTGTCGAAGGATGCTGCGGGCCCATGTTCAGGACCATCGTGCGATCCTTCGCGCCTTCCTCCGGACGCGGCTTGATCAGTGTGGAAGTCTCAACGAATTGCGCCAGATCAGGAGCTTTTGGCATCAGCGGTAGCCCTCTACGGGATAGTCTTTACGCAGCGGATGGCCTTCCCACTCTTCCGGCATCATGATGCGGCGCAATTCCGGATGCCCATGAAAGCGCACTCCGAACAAGTCCCACACTTCGCGCTCGTAGAAATTTGCCGAAGGCCATATCGGAGTAATGCTGTCGATACTGGGATCAAGGCTTTCAACGGGAGAGATGAGCCTGACGCGGTCTTTCAGGCTGTGCGAAAGAATATGATAGGTCACCTGAAAGCGCGGCTCGCTCGGATACCAGTCCACACAGGTAACATCTTCGAGGAAGTTATAGCCCGCGCCCTTGACCGCCTGACAGGCTCCACGAATCTCATCGCGTGCAATGGTGACCGTCAGTTCCTTCAGGTGGTATTTCATATCGAGAACCGCGTCGGCATTCCACTTGAGCAGGGAAGCGAGCGCCCGGTTTTCCGGCAGGGCCGCAAGAACGGCATCTTTCCCTTGAACAGCTGAGTCCATCGAGTCCTTTACTTTTGAAACAGGTCGCCAACAGCGCAGCGAGAGCCTTTGTTTTGGAGCTGGGCAAGAATTTTCAGTCCCCGCATTCCAGCCAATTGCGTTTCATGAAGGTTCGATCTACAGATCACCCTTATCAGTAGACCAGTCGAGAATCCCTTTTTTCCAGATATAGAAGAAGCCGACCAGCACAAAACCGAGATAAACGAGCATCTCCCAGAAACCGAATAGTTTAGAACCGGAGATATGAGGCAGATCGCGGTAAATCACAGCCCACGGCAGCATGAACACTGCTTCCACATCGAAAAGGATGAAGAGCATCGCCACCATATAGAAGCGCACGGAAAAACGTCCGCGAGCATCGCCCTCGACAGGAACGCCGCACTCATAAGCATCAAGCTTGGCTTTAGTATTGCGGTGCCGGCCGAGAAACCATGACATCGTTACCATTCCCAACCCCAGTCCGCATGCGGCCAGGATCTGCAATGCCATCGGAACGTAATTCCAGAAATAATTCGCGCCCTGCATCTCAGTCTCATCGCTTAAGCGTTTTATCGCCCAAGCCTCTCTTTCCAGAGTAGTTTCTGCGCATCACTATCGTCAAGGAAGCGTATGTTTTCCGAGCACGCTTTCCCTTGAAATGCTCAACATTGACGCGGGTGTGACCAGTCGCAAACTGCGCTGACAATTTCCAATTCGGAAAAGCTGTTTCAATTTGAAACAGTAATTACGGAAAATCTCCAAGTACTCAAGCGCCGCCGGTCGTGTGCCGATACACTCCCCAAAAAGGAGCTGTCGTGAGCACCTACACTCATCCGCTGCAACCTATGCGCAGCAGGCGTTTCGAAATTGTGCAGCGAAACAGGATGGCGGAAATCGCTGAAGTAGAGGCGTCCACAAATGCGCACGCCATTCCGGCGGATGATGGGCTAGGATGCATGCGCGGCCTGATGGCTGCGACATTGTTTAACATTCTTCTTGTCCTGGCGATTGCAGCCGGCTGGGAGCTTTGGCGGCTCCTGCGCTGATTTGTAACCGGATTTCCTTCCATAGTCGGGGAATATCTACACCACTCCGCTCACCCGGTTACGAGACCGTGCTTCTTACGCCCAATATGCGTGGCCAGCGCGCATTGGAATGGCCTACTCCCCGGGCCCATTTACACGCGGTTAACTTACCTTTAACTCACACTTAATTAAAGCTTAAGTTACGCTTAAGAAATTCCGCTTATTTTTCACTTAGTTTCCTGTTCCCTATGTTCGCGATAAAGCGCGCGCCTGCTTGCAGTTGAGCAACAATCCTAAGCACAAAAAGATCGGAGTTTGGCCGTGAAGGACTTAACTATCCTAGTCAGGCTGTGTAAGTTTACGTTATGGATGACTTTATATGCGGCAAGTACCGCATTCGGCCAAAATACAAAAGGAATCATCAGCGGACATGTTGCAGATACCGTGAACGCCGTTCTACAGGGCGCGCGGATCAAAATTGAACCTGCAGACCGCCAGGTAATCTCCGATGGCCAGGGCAACTTTCTGATTACGGATCTTGATCCTGGAACTTATGACATCGAAGTCAAATTTGTCGGTTTTAAGGAGTTCAACACCAAGGTCACGGTAACAGCGGGTCAGGTTTCGCATGTTGAGGCCGTTATGCGGGTGGCATCGGACTCAGAGCAGGTTGTCGTGTTTTCCGACCGGCTGCACGGTGAAGCCGATGCGATCAATCGTGAGCGCACTTCACCGAACATTCTGAATGTCCTTACATCGGACGTGATTACCAGCCTGCCGAACGCAAATGTTGCCGATGCGGTGGGGCGGCTGCCTGGCGTGACACTCGAAAGAGATGAGGGCGAGGGGAAGTACGTTCAGATACGCGGAACTGAGCCCCGTTTGAGCAATACCACCATCGATGGCGTAAATGTTCCATCGCCCGAGAGCGGCGTGCGACAGGTAAAGCTCGATACGATTCCATCTGATCTGGTGGAATCGGTCGAGATTAACAAAACTCTCTCAGCCAATCAGGACGGTGACGCAATTGGAGGCTCAGTAAATCTGGTGACCAAAACGGCCGGGGAGAGGCCGACGATCACGATGTATGGCGAGGGTGGGTACACGCCGATCTTGAATGGCCGCCATGTAAGCGACTATGGAATCACTCTGGGCAAGCGGTTGCTGGCGGACAAGAAGCTTGGGGTGCTGGGCGGCTTTACTTACGACTACAACGGGCGCGGCATTGACGATATTGAGCCATCGCCAACATCAGACAGCCTTACGCCCCATTGGGACAGCATCGACCTCCGCGAATATCGCTATGATCGCACGCGCTGGGGAGCAGCAGGTGGCGTAGATTACAAGCTTGGCCAGGGCTCAGGTCTCTATGCGCGGGCATTCTATGCCGACTTTAAGGACTACGGCGATAAATGGGTATACACGCTGAATGATTTGGACGTGCCGGGCTATAAGACTGAAAAACGCCTGCCTGACTATGGGATAGCGAACCTGGCGCTCGGCGGCAAGCACCTGTTTCAGGACTCATGGCTGAGTTACGAGATTGCGGTGGCGCGCGCCCGTCAAGCCGCCGCTGCAGGGAATCCGGGAGCGGGTTTTCAGTACGATCCGAACAGTCCTTATTATCCTGTTTTGCAGGCAACCTGCTACAACGATCAAAGCCGCGCGGCAAGCAAATATCGTCCGGGATGGAGCCAGGGATGTGGGGATTCGCTAAGCTCTCCTGTCTATGACATGACGCAATGGGACCTTACCGACTATGCGACGACACAAGGGCAGACGACGCAGCTGAACCTCCAGGCTGCCGCTTCCTATGCGTTCAATTACCACGCAGGCACTCACTTCAGCACATTCGAATTCGGCTTCAAGATTCGCAACCACCATAAAGGACAATTTGCGTACTCTCCGGACTATGTTTACAACGGGACGGCAACGGCTTCGCAGTTCCTTGAAAATCTGCAAAACCATCACTACTACGACGGGACCTATGTTTACGGGCCGCTGGTCGATTACGACCGCATCGTAGCTTATGGCAAAGCGAATCCCGGATTGTTCAGCGTGGATGATGCGGTAACTCATCTCAACTCCGATGCGAGCAACTTCAATCTGAATGAACGGATCACCGCCGGCTATCTGATGAACACGATTGAACTGGGCAGGCTTAGCCTGCAAACCGGTATTCGCTTTGAAGCGACTAACCTTTCCGGAACGGGATATCGGGTCAATATCAATCCTGATCAGAGTTATGGCGGTACGACCCCGGTGAACAGCTCAGGCGCTTATCTGGACCCGCTGCCAAGCGTGCAGGCACGATATGCCATCACTCCGAACTCTGCGCTACGGGCTGTGTACGGGCGGGGCATTTCACGGCCTAATCCGCAGGACATTATTCCTTCCATTACCTTTGATACAAGTACCAATCCGCCAACCTTCAGCCTCGGGAATCCCAGGTTAAAAGCCGAGCACGCCAACAGCTATGATCTGTTATATGAGCAATACCTCAACCCTCTGGGGCTCATCCAGGCAGGATTTTTCTACAAGGATCTCGGTGATCCTCTGGTGGTTTTGACGAACTTTTCTGCAACGCCACCGGTTACCGAGCCAGGCGCATATCCGATTTACAAAATCACACAGCCGGCAAACGCAGGAAGCGCTTATGTTACCGGCTTCGAGATCGCATACGAGCAACATCTCTCCTTTTTGCCTGGATTGCTTGGCGGGCTGGGATTCTCCGGCAATTACAGCTACACTGCCTCACAGGCAAAAAGAGTAGATCCGCTGCGTACGGACAGCCCTGCGTTATTACGCCAGGCGCCGAATACCTGGAATATCAGTCCTACGTATGATCATGGCCACCTCTCGGTCCGTATGGGGCTGGCTTATAACGGAGCGAATATCTATCAATATCAATATGAAAACCTGCAGTACGACGATAATGGGAACCTGATTCCCAACCCGCAGGTGGGCGACACGAAAGGTCCGGCAGGCGATCAATATTTGTATGCCCACCTGCAAGTTGACGCTCAGATCAACTATCTGCTGCCGAAAGGGTTTACGGTCTACGCATCTGATTTGAACGCGAGCAACGAAGTCTTTGGGTTTTATAATGGCAGCCCGCAATATGTGGTGCAGCGCGAATACTATCATCCCACGTATTCTTTCGGTGTTCGCTGGTCACCACGGGTCGAAAGGTAAACATGGTTCCGTTTCAAAATCGGATGAAGTTGTTCTTCATAACGCTGGTGCTCTGTACACTCTCTGGCTGCCGATCGCATGCGCAGGAAGACGGCCCGGATGCAGAAGCAATTGCCAACGCATTGATAAGTGGCCCCGGACCGACATTTGTAGTGCCTGGTAATCAGATTCCAAAGAACTGGACCATAATTGTTTACGGCGACACGCGCTTTACAGATCCGGCGAATCATGAAGTCACGAATCCTGAAGCGCGGCGTGCTCTGGTAGCGAAGATCGCAGGCGAACATCCGGATGCGCTGCTTATTTCCGGAGATCTGCCTTACAGCGGTAACAATGAGGATGATTATGCTGTCTTTCACACGGAGACCGCGGCCTGGCGCGATGAAAAACTGCGTGTGTATCCCGCGCTGGGCAACCATGAGCTCCATGGTGATGAGAAGAGACAGCCGTCAAACTGGTGGAATACATTTCCAGAGCTGAAAGGCCGACGATGGTATTCGGTCGAGTTCGGGAACGCTTATTTCATCTGTCTCGATTCCGATCTTCCACTTGTGCTGGGAAGCCGCCAGCAAAAATGGCTGGCCGACCAACTGAATCATCTTCCCAACAAAGCGCAGTTCGTCTTCATCAATATGCATCATCCTCCGGTGGCTGATCCTGTTATGAATAGTTCATCGCATGACGTGCGCCCGAACGAGAAAGCCCTCGCGCTCTATTTAAAGCAACAAGCGCCTGCAATACATGCGAGCATCATTGTGGTGGCTGGGCACATTCATAACTACGAGCGCTTCCTGCAGGACGGCGTAACTTATCTTGTTTCGGGCGGCGGAGGCGCTAAACCTCATCCCGTGGCGCGCACCGCTGCAGATCTGTTTCAGGATGCTTCCTTCCCGAACTATCACTACATTAAATTTCGGTACGACGGAGCCAGGCTCGATGCCACCATGTTTCGCCTCTCGAACAACGATGAGACAAGGCCGACATGGGAGGTAAAAGACCATTTCGCAATAAGCCCGCGCTGATCATGGAAAAGCTCCGATCCCAGTGTTCCTCTCAATCCAAATCGAGAACGCATTCTATAGCAGGATAGGGTATATGTTGCGCGCCGGATTTCTTTACCGCGTGCCGATTTCAACCCGGAATGTACTTGCATGGCGATTAAGCACAAATGCGGTCTGATACTCTCAAGCCATGCAGCTCGTCATCAATGGTCAGGTGAAAGAATTTTCCGAACTCACACCCAACGCAAAAATCTCTGATCTGATCTCCGTGCTCGGACTGAAAAATGACCGCGTCGCCATTGAACAAAACGGAGAAATAGTTCCGCGCGCTTCCTGGGCTGTAGCGCATCTTCAATCCGGCGATAAGCTTGAAATCGTCCATTTTGTTGGCGGCGGACTCTAAACCTGTTAACAGATACTGAATCTGAGTTTAGCGGCTCTGAATTTGCGAACCGTTTTACACTCCAGCCGATTCAAAAATTAATCTTCTGTTCTTGCGAAACCCAGTAACGAGTGATACAAGGGCTTGAATGGCAAAGGGCAACGCATCATGTTTGCCTTTGATTCAGAAGCGGATAACAAACCAGGAGTGGAGGTCCGCCCATGTTCGCTCTCCCCCGTACCTCGAAATTACTTACCTGTTTATTGATACTGCAGGCTGCATCGTTTTTGGGTTCAATGCTCCAGGCCCAAACCACCGATTACATCACATACCATTTCGATAATGCGCGCGATGGTCTGAATCCAAATGAGACCATTCTGACGCCGGCCAATGTGAATGTCTCCAACTTTGGCAAAGTCGGCTTTTACGCGCTGGATGGCAAAGTAGACGCGCAGCCTCTCTATCTTTCCAAGGTCCCGATTGCCGGCGGAACGCACAACGTTCTCTACGCCGTGACCGAACACGATAGTGTCTATGCGCTCGATGCCGATACAGGCAGCATTTTGTGGACAAAATCCATGCTTAAAGCAGGGGAGAAACCAAGCGACAATCACGGATGCAGCCAGATTTCTCCGGAAATTGGTATTACAGCAACACCGGTAATTGAACGATTATCTTCCGGCTTTGGCACCATTTTTGTTGTTGCCATGTCGAAGGACGCTTCTGGTGCATATCATCAGCGTCTCCACGCTCTCAATATCGTTACCGGCTCCGAAATGGAAGGTGGCCCAGCCGAGATCACAGCCAGCTATCCCGGAACCGGAGAGTTCTCGGTGAATGGCAAACAGATATTTGAGCCGGGACAGTATGCCGAACGGGTCGGCCTTCTGCTGATGAATGGCGCGATTTTCATGGGATGGACCTCCCATTGCGATATCGACCCTTATACCGGCTGGCTCATGATGTACGACGCTCATACATTGCGACAGAGAAGCGTGCTGAATCTGACTCCGAACGGGGCCGATGCTCCGCATTACCAGGGCGGCGAAGGCTCAATCTGGATGGCAGGTTCGGGTCTTGCCGGAGATGCTCAGGGTAACGTGTACTTCCTTGATGCAAACGGTATTTTTGATTCCACCCTGAACAGCAGCGGCTTTCCCATTGGCGGCGATTACGGAAATGCCTTTATGAAAGTCTCCTCAGCGAGAGGACGGCTGCGTGCCATCGATTATTTCAGTACCTGGGACACGCTCGACAGGTCACTTGCCGATCAGGACCTGGGCTCCGGCGGCGTGTTGCTGCTGCCCGATATGAAAGACGCAAATGGAGTGACGAGGCATCTGGCTGTAGGGCAGGGAAAAATCGGGAACTTCTATATCGTGGATCGCGACAATATGGGTAAGTTCAACCCAGCCACAAATAACATTTATCAGGAAGTAGATCGCGCTAACTCTGCAGAATTCGGAATGCCTGCCTACTTCAACGGCACGCTGTATTATGGCGGCAGCAATAATGTATTGCGAGCATTTGCCTTCGAATCCGCCAGGCTGAATCCCAATTGGACCAGCCAGACTGTAGTTTCTTTTCCCTATCCGGGAACCACTCCAGGAATCAGTGCAAATGGTACACGGAATGGTATTGTATGGGCAGTTGAAAACACCTCTCCCGCAGTACTGCATGCGTACGATGCTGCGAATCTCGCCAACGAACTCTACAACAGCAATCAGGCGTCGAATGGCCGTGATAATTTCGGCAACGGCAATAAGTTCATTACGCCTACCATCGTGAATGGAAAAGTCTTTGTCGGAACCCCATCTGGGGTAGCTGTGTTTGGTCTTCTTAAATAGCACTTAAATTATGTATTGGTAGAGACTGGGGAAGTCGAACTTTTCCACAATCTTTAATTTACTGTAAGTTGCAGATTTTGAATGATGAATGAAGTGCTCAAAAGGCCGCTTTGCCGGATTATCGGCCCAGCGTGATTGCGCGGCACTGATTGGAGAGCGAAGTTCAAAATAGGCCGTGTTGAAGGTAACGAACAACGCACAAGCTGCTGTCTGAAGGCAGAGGAACTAGTGCCGCTCTCGATTGTTGCGCTTTGTATTCAATACGTGGAGCGCGCCCGCATGGCAGTCGCACTGTTGATGCTCCATGCAATTGGAAAGGCGATACCGGGAGGTGCGAACACTGGCAGGCGCTGTCTTTTGTAAAACTCACGATCGGCTTCATTACGAGTATAGGCATTCACCCGGCGGACCGCCGTGCGAATGCCCCAGCCGATTAGCTGCACTCCAGCATAGAAGAGCAGGCCGTGCCACCGTTTGAATCGAGAATTATCTTTCATTTGCACTGATCCTCATGATTCATTCAGAGCAGGCCGTTATCACGCTGCCCGTCGCACTTCATCCGATGAATCCGACCCGTGGAGTTTAACCATTTTGTTATACACACCTAAAATCAGGAGAGTGGGCGCCCAATGACCAATAAAATTGGCCGCCTTGTCTCTCCCACTCAATTGGCAGAATAGCGAAATTCCGATAGAACCAATTGCGGCCCATAGCCATGTATCCGACGGCAATTTGGCGGTTTGATGTTCGATTTGGCGCGCTACTGCGCCCTCACGGTATTCTCCTGCGTTAGAGGACGATCCCATTTGCTCAAAGCTCGTTGACATTTTCATTCTCCTTTTGACCGTTTAGTCCGGCTTACTCGGAACCGCTACGGTTCATTTCTATCTGGGTTGGATGCACAAGAAGGACCCCATGTGAATAACGCGCGCGTTATTCTCTGTTGCCTAACACGCAATCAACATTTATCAGGAGTAAACTTGCTTTGTCGCTGCCAAGCGTCAGGAGTATCCCTTGGCCAAGAGCAAAAAAAGTGCCCAGTTGCCCGAGACCACCGATCCGGCAGTGGTGCAGGAGTCGATTCGACCCTATGCTATTGCTGACAAGTTGCGTACCTTGCGACTCCGTCGCAGTATGGGCCTTAAACAATTGGGGCAGCATACGGGACTGTCGATCGCCATGCTTTCGCGGTTAGAAAACGGGCGACTTACTCCTACGCTCCCTACACTGGTCCGTATCGCCCTTGTTTTCAATGTGGGGCTCGACTATTTCTTCACAGATCCCCGAAAGCGTCATGTAGTGGCCATCACAAGGCGCGCCGAACGCAAGATCTTTCCAGCGGATCAAGACTCGTCTCCTGTTCCGTGGCACTTTGAAACTCTGGATTTCCGTGCCAATGAACGCAAGCTGAACAGCTATCTTGGTCACTTCCATCCTTGTCCCGTGGAAAAGCTCACAGCGCACGCGCATCCGGGAATCGAATTTCTTTATCTCATCAAGGGCCAGTTAGAAATCAGGGTTGGTACTGATACGTTTTGTCTGAATCCTGGGGACGCCATCTATTTTGATTCCATTCAGAGGCATTCATATCGAAGCCTCAAAAAATCGGCATGCACGGCCCTCGTGGTCACCACGCGGTTGTCACCGTGACGTAAATGTCATATCGAACAGAACGCTTCATTTTACTGCTGCGCAAATAATGTTGCTTCACGTTTCACTCCAAGCAAGCAAAGTTGATTTTTGAGCGCATATTCAGAGTAAGCCGTATAAGCTCGCCTACGCTGTATTTATGGGGCGAAGCAGTCACAATCAGAAACGGGTGGCAATTGTTGGCGCTGGACCTGGTGGTCTTGCCGCTGCCATGCTTCTCGCGCAGCGAGGATTTAGGGTCCAGGTTTTTGAAAAGCAGAGCATGATCGGCGGACGCAGCGCGGAGGTATGTCTTGGAAGTTATCGATTCGATCTCGGCCCCACGTTCCTGATGATGAAGTTTCTCTTGGATGAGCTATTTGCCGAGGGTGGGCGGTCCTCCCACGACTATCTCACGTTCAAAAGGCTCGATCCGATGTACGCGTTGAATTTTCCGGACAAGACAATGCTTGCGCATTCACATCCAGAAGCAATGAAGGCCGAAATTGAGAAGCATTTTCCGGGAGAGGGCCTGCACTTTGACAACTTCCTTACAAAAGAAGGTAAGCGTTTTGAGAAACTTTACCCCTGCCTCCAAAAGCCCTACGGCACGTTAGCGAGCCTCGTAAGTCCCAGCTTGCTTGCGGCGATCCCGCACATTGCGATGGGCAGGTCGCTACATGACGTGCTGGGAAGCTACTTCCGTTCAGAGCAGCTACGTTTGGCGTTCACTTTCCAGTCAAAGTATCTGGGCATGTCTCCCTGGGATTGCCCGGGTCTGTTCACTATGATCCCGTATACCGAACATGCTCATGGCGTCTACCACGTGATGGGTGGTCTTTGCCGCATCGCAGAAGCTTTTGCCAAGGTCGCTCGTGAAGAAGGGTGTGACATCTTCACCGGGCGGCCCGTCAAGAGGGTTCTATTAGATGGCAGGCGAGCCTGCGGTGTCGAGCTTGAAGACGGAGAAAAAATCGATAGCGATTATGTGGTCATCAACGCGGATTTCGGCCATGCCATGAGCACACTCTTTGATGAGGACGATCTCGGCCGGTATAAACCGAAAATGCTGCGCAAGCGGCAGTTCTCTTGTTCCACATTCATGATGTATGTGGGTTTGAACCGCTCCTACGACACAGAGCATCACATGATCGTATTTGCGCGAGATTACAAACGAAATCTTGACGCGATTACGCGCGGCCAGACCGGCTTTGAGGACATGTCTTTGTATGTCCGCAATTCAGCTGTGAATGACCCTTCGACTGCACCGCCCGGGCACAGCGCTCTCTATATCCTCGCCCCGGTAGCGAATAATACCAGCGGCATCAACTGGGAGAGCCGGAAGCAGGAGTGCCGAATGAATGTCCTCCGCACTCTCCGCGAACGCACTCCCTTCGGAGATATCGAACCGCACATTCAGATGGAGATGATCCTTACGCCAGAGGATTGGGAAAGACAACAATCCGTATTTCTCGGCGCAACATTCAATATGGCGCATAGCTGGAACCAGATGCTCTACCTGCGCCCTCATAATCAGTTTGAACAGTTTAGTAATTGCTATCTGGTCGGAGGAGGTACGCATCCGGGGAGTGGTCTCCCTACAATCTTTGAGTCAGCAAGAATCTCATCCAACATGATCTGCCGTGAGTCCGGTGTCACGTATCCCACGGCAAAGCCTCTGGAACTAGTGTTTGCATGAAGGCCCTGATGGCGCGAGATATGCTCGCTCGGGCCCGTGCCGTACAGCCCGGATGGGCTGCGTTGCCAGTCTCAGTGCGCTGTAACTACCTTGCTAGAGTCCGTCGGAGAATCGCTAAACATTGCGATTCGATTGCAGGGTTGATCGCAAAGGAGTGCGGGAAACATCCTCTTGATGCACTTTCCGGTGACGTGCTTGTCACTCTGGAACATTTGCGATATTGCGAACGCAATGCGCCAAAAGTATTGCACCACCGAAAGATCGCCAAGCCACCCCTTTTTTTCTCAGGTACCCGGTTTGAGGTCCACTATGAACCCCACGGAGTCTCACTGATCTTTGGCCCTTCAAATTATCCTCTACAGCTTTCGCTGGTTCCTTTAAGCACTGCTTTGGCTGCTGGTAATGCCGTGATCCTGAAGTGCTCAGAATGCACGCCTGAGACAGCGATGCTCATTGCACATATCTGTGCAGACGCCGAATTACCTGCCGATCTTGTTCAGGTTTGCCACGCAGGACCTGTCGAGGCTTCTGCATTGGTTGATGAAAGGCCCGATTTTATCTTCTTTACGGGAAGCAGCCTTAATGGCCACCAGGTCGCGCAACAAGCCGCCAGACATTTGATTCCTGGCGTATTCGAGTTGGGAGGCAAGGACGCAAGCATCGTTTTCGCCGATTGCCACCTCGAGCGCGCGGTTGAAGGCATAACGTATGGTGCTTTCTCAAATGCAGGCCGGGTCTGTGTAGCGGTCAAGCGGGTATACGTCGAGGCTTCTATCTATTCCGATTTCGTCCAGCGCCTCACTCGACGCGCTGGAGATCTACAGGTCGGTTACCTTGGTAAAGAGTTCGATTTCCTTTCATATCCAGCAAACAAGCAGGCCGAGCTTCAGTCGCAAATTCAGAATGCGCTCTCGCATGGAGCAGAGCTGCTGTGGCCGGAAGATGTTACCCAGATACGAGAGAAACCAGTCATTCTCGCTGGAGTTCCCTCGACTGCCACCCTGCTCACGCAAGAGTCATTTGGCCCCGTGTTGTGCATTGCTCCGTTCCAGAACGAGCACGAGGCAATAAGGTTGGCTAACTCGGGCCTGTTTGCCTTGAGCAGCAGCATATGGACCCGCGATCACGCCCGCGCCAAAAAGATAGCGACCCAGCTCAATACCGGGAGTTGCGCGGTGAACGATGTAGTCCGCGTGATTGCAAATCCATACGCCCCATTTGGGGGCAACGGCCTGAGCGGATACGGCAGATATCATGGGCCGGAGGGACTTCGTGCCTTTTCCCGGACTAAGACCGTAATGACAACTCACACCCGCCGCACGCGGGAGATCAATTGGTTCCCGTTTACGGCCAAAACTTCCCGCCAACTTGCATGGCTGCTTCGTTTTCGACACGGAAGGGCAGGGTTTCTCTCCAAGGTGTTTCAAATAGCCTTGTTGACTTCGTTCGCAATCGCTTTGCCCCGCGGCGTATCGGCGCAATTGGGAGCAGACACCCCGCTTTCAATCGTGGTTGATCTTACGCCGAACGCTCATGGAAACCTTGGCTATCTGATCTTCACATCGCCCGCTGGGTTTCCCGGTGATCGCGACAAGGCTTTGCGACACGGGTTTTCCTGTATTCCTGCGGAGGCCAAACAGATGAGAATCACATTCGATCTTCCACCGGGGACATACGCGATAAGTCTGTATGAGGACCTGAACGGAAATCACAAGCTCGATCACAATTGGATCGGTATCCCTGGTGAACCTGTCGGTGTCTCGAATAATCCGGCGGCTCACTTTGGCCCCCCAAAGTTCGCGGAGAGTGCATTTCATTTGACCGCAGACCCGCAGACCATCACGATCCGTATGGTGCGCCCATGAGCAAACAGGTGATTGTGATTGGAGCGGGACTTGGTGGAATCTCTGCCGCGATCATGCTCGCGCAAAAAGGCTATACAGTCACAGTTCTGGAAAAAAATGCCCATGTCGGCGGGAAGCTCAATCTACTTAAGACGCAAGGGTTCAGATTTGATCTTGGACCGTCCATTTTTACTTTGCCGCAAATGTTTCGTCCTCTTTTCAACCACGACGGCAAGCGGATGGAAGACTACATCACCTTAAAACGCGTTGATCCACAATGGCGCAACTTCTTTGATGACGGCACAGTGATCGATCTCTGGGAACAGCCTGAAAGAATGCAGACTGAGCTGGCCCGCTTCGGTCCGAACATATGGAAGGAATACAACGAATTCCTTAAATATTCACGTCAACAATACGACATTTTGGAGCGTGGCTATCTTTGCAAGGGTCTCGACACTCTCTGGCAATTTCTTAGATTTTA
This sequence comes from Alloacidobacterium sp., assembly GCA_035293545.1. Classification (GTDB taxonomy): domain Bacteria; phylum Acidobacteriota; class Terriglobia; order Terriglobales; family Acidobacteriaceae; genus Alloacidobacterium. Next base: position 26,793 of record DATGMQ010000079.1, read on the forward strand.
CGGTTTGAAGAATGCCAAAAACCTTGACTACTCTCGGACAATGTCAGGAAGTATTTATCAGCGATTGAGCAACTCATATCTCAGAGACATCTTTGAGTACTTCATTAAATATGTCGGTTCCAGTGCTCTGGACTCGCCCGCGTTCATGAACCTGATGCCGAATATACAGCTTGAGTTCGGTCTCTGGTATATCTCCGGTGGCCTCTATCAGCTCGCCAACGCGCTTAATCGTCGGCTGAAAGAAGTTGGCGTAACCATATTTCTTGAGCACGAGGTAGAGCGCATTGATACGAAGAATGATACCGCAACCGAGGTGCAGTATCGTCGCCCAAACGGCGAATTAGAAACTCTGCGGGCAGACTACGTTATTTCCAACATGGAAGTCATTCCCGCGATGAAGCGTCTTCTCAATGCTCCTTCGCGTGCCATGAGACGGCTCCGCCGCTTCGAGCCTGCCTGCTCCGGAATCATTCTGCATCTTGGGCTCAACCGCATCTATCCGCAGCTTGCGCATCACAACTTCTTCTTCTCGCGAGACCAGCACGCTCATTTCAATCGCGTATTTCGGGACAAAAAGCTTCCTGACGATCCAACGATCTATGTTGTCGCGCCTACACGCACCGATCCATCACAGGCCCCGGACGGATGCGACAATATCAAAATCTTGCCGCACATTCCTTATATCAACGAGCGCGAGCCTTACTCGCGTGCAGATTATGTCGCGCTCAAAGACCTGTGTCTCGACAAACTGGAAAGAATGGGCCTGACAGATCTGCGTAAGCACATCGTCGTCGAAGACTTTTGGACCCCTCTCGAGATAGAGAATTGCTACGCCTCCAACTGCGGTTCAATTTACGGAGTTGTATGCGACCGCCGCAAAAACTTTGCATTCAAGGCCCCACGCAAAAGTTCTCATTATAAAAACCTCTACTTCGTCGGCGGCAGCGTCAATCCCGGAGGCGGGATGCCTATGGTCGTCCTGAGTGGGCAACATGTTGCCCGCGCTATCGCAGAAGAGGATGGATTGGTGTAATGATGTGGCCTGCCATTCTTTGCACGATCGGAATTCTGGCGGGGTTCGCACTGGTGCTGCGCGTCCCACGATGCGGCGACAAGAGTTCAGATGTCCTTACTGAGTTCTCCATCATCATTCCGGCGCGCAATGAAGGCAAAACTCTGCCTCATCTTCTAAACTCCATCCTTCGGTCATCGGTTCGCCCCGCCGAAATTGTGTTGGTTGACGACGGCTCGACGGACAACACCGCTACGGTCGCCGACAGCTTTGGAGCGCGGGTGGTTCCATCCGCTCCTCTACCCGATGGTTGGACAGGAAAAACCTGGGCTTGCTATCAGGGAGCGAGACTTTCAAAAACAGATCTACTCTTTTTTCTCGATGCGGATGTAAGTTTTTTCGCCGATGGTCTCGAAAGAATCGTCGCCGCCTGGGCGCATCAAGGAGATAAGAGAACAGCTCTTTCAGTGCTGCCCTATCACGATATCTCGGCGGGATATGAGCAGCTTTCTCTTATCTTCAACCTGCTCATGGCGGCGGGCGCAGGTGGATTTGGCGCTCTCTCTTCCCAAAGCCTCTTTGGCCAGTCTCTTCTGATCTCAAGAGAACTCTATTTTGAAGTCGACGGACATCAGTCCGTCAAAAATGCGGTTCTTGAAAATCTCCGGCTGGCTCCCATACTTCGCGCGAAGCGGGCCAGAATCGTGTCCCTCGCAGGTGCCGGAACGCTTCGCATGCGAATGTTTCCCGAAGGCTTTCAGCAAATGACCGAGAGCTGGTCTAAGGCTTTTGTGCAGGGAGCCAGGGATTCAAGCAGGCTGATAGTTTTCTGTTCAGTGCTCTGGATATCCGCACTATGGTCCTGCCCGTTTCTTCTGTTGATCAATGCGGGGCACAGCCGAGCAGCGCTTACCGTTGTTTACCTCCTTCTGGCCTTGCAACTTTACCTCACGGCGCGCCAGCTCGGCAGGTATCGGCTGGTGACCTGTCTTTTCTACCTCGTCCCTCTGGCTTATTACTGCTTCGTATTTGGGCGTTCGATGGTGAATCGGGCCGCTGGACGCAAAGCAGTCTGGAAAGGCCGTAACGTATGAGTCCGATAGGCTACGCCGCCAATTTCTTCGGATGGCCGTTGCTGCAAATCACAATCGGCTTTGTCGTAAATCGTCTTCCTGCTCCGCTATTTGCTGACGATTGCTGGCTCACGGTTGGCAGATCGTGGGAGATCGGCGGTCAATTCTATGCAGGACGGTTCGCCCTACGGCGATGGAAGCGGTTGCTCCCGGACGGCGCGGCTTGGTTCGGCGGCTTTCACAAGAAGAAAATCGCATCGCGTGATCCGGCATATCTTCGGAAGTTTGTGCTTGAAACTCGCCGATCGGAAATCGCGCACTGGTGTATGTTGTGCTGTTTCCCCATCTTCTTCTTTTGGAATCCCCTATGGGCGTGCTTCGTGATGCTGGCTTATGGACTGGCGGCAAACCTTCCCTGCATCATCGTGCAGCGCTACAACCGCATGGTCTTGCTCCAAATTCTCGCGATTCGATACCAAGCGGCGGTCTTTGAATGAGTCCCCAGATCGCGTCAACGAACCCAACTGACCGGCGCCGGCGCTATCTCGTGCATTTAATGACTGCACAGGATGAGAGCACGGGCGTCCGCCGCTACATAGCGCGAATTCGCCTCTGGTCAGCCCGTGCAAACCCGCGAGCCAAAACCGCGGAACACGATTTTTCGGATGAATGCGAATTGATTGAAGTCATGAATCCTCTCTTGCCTAAAGGCTCCGATGTCCGTGACGTTCTGGGGTACGTCGAAAGCCCGGAAGGATTTCTCTATCTACTTCAACTCAGTCAGACTCAAGCGGCTGCTCTCGGGTGGACCTATGAACTTTAACTATGTGCTCAAGCGCAGCCAATGGGTTGCTCATCCCGTAGAGGATGTTTTCGCGTTCTTCTCCGACGCAGCCAATCTGGAATTCCTGACCCCACCCTGGCTTGGCTTCAAAATCGTCACTCCGGGCCCGATTGAAATGCGCACCAATACTTTGATTGATTACCGCCTGAATTTACATGGCATTCCGTTTCGTTGGCAAACAAAGATTGTCTGTTGGCAACCTCCGTACCGATTTGAAGATTTGCAGGTCAAAGGTCCTTACCGCCTCTGGCACCACACACACAGATTCGAAGCCGTGGATGGTGGCACGCTGTTATCCGACTGTGTGGAATATGCTCTTCCATTCGGCCCCGTTGGGATGCTCATTCATGTCATGTCTGTTCGTAGCAGCGTGAAGGCTATCTTCGAATTTCGTCAAACAAAAATCCAAGAAATCTTTGGGAGCGATACACGCCTGCATGTAGGGGCTCATGAATCGCGAACCGGTGATCGTCTGGTTTCGTGATGATCTCCGTCTGGCCGATAACCCAGCGTTCACGGCATCGGTCAAATCCGGTCTATCCGTCTTACCCGTATATTTTGGGGCACCGTGGAAGAGCATCCGGTGCCGCATCGCGCTGATGGTTACACCCTTCCTTCGCAGCCTGGAAGTATCGCAGAGTGCGAGGAAGTTGTTCGAAGAGGACTCTATTTTTCTTATAACTTGTGTAGTTTCTTGTACTTTAAATCTGGTGGAGGCGGCGGGAGTTGAACCCGCGTCCGAAATCGTAGTCAACAAAGAGACTCCATGCTCAGTCGCGTTCCGGAAGGTTTCGCGTTGTGCACTCAGAACGGACAAGATGCGCACATTGCTAGTCCGTGGTTCTCGCTCCTGTGGCCCGTACCCAGCCACAGAAACCAGCCTGCTGTGCGACGTCCTTCCGCAGCCCACAGGCGAAGCTGCGGAGGACGGCTACTTAGTTAATTAAGCAGCGTATGCCAGTTGATGATCGGCAATTATCATTTTCCAGGCGATTACGGGTGCCCAGCCCCCGGCATGCCTCTTTGCCGCAAACGATCCCGTCGAAACCGTGACGCCCCCTCAGGGTCATGTTCTTGATGAGCGGCTTTCGGAAGTTTGAAGCTTGTCAAAGACCTGTCTGTATTTTACCTCTTTCTGGAACTCTGAGTGCGTAAGAGATAGCTGATGAGTGTTGATAGAGTGGTAACATGCAAGTCGAATCGGCGCAGGTGGATATAAGAAAGGAATTGCGGTCGCTGCTTGCGCTGGCCATCCCGGTGATTTTGTCCGAGCTGGGATGGATGTCAATGTCTATCGTGGACACGATTATGGTGGGGCGCCTGAGCGCTGAGGCGATTGGCGCGGTCGGCATGGGCAACGCCATCTACTATGCTCCGGCGTTGTTTGGCATTGGGATTCTACTGGGGCTGGATACGCTGGTGTCGCAGGCATATGGGCGCGGTGACTTTGACGAGTGCCATCGCTGGCTTTCGCAGGGTGTGTATATTGCGATTGGGTTTACGCCTCTGCTGATGCTGCTGCTGTGGGCTGCTCCGCTCGCGTTTCCTTATCTGGGCGTGAATGCGTCAGTGAGCCGGCAGACGACCGATTATCTGCGAGTACTGAACTGGGGCACTCTGCCTCTGCTGCTGTATGCGGCGTTCAGGCGGTATCTGCAGGGTGTGAAGCGCGTAGGGCCGGTGACGTTCGCGCTGATCTCGGCGAACCTGATTAACTGGGCAGGGAACTGGGCGCTCATTTATGGGCATCTTGGGTTTTCGGCAATGGGCGTGCGCGGGTCAGCGCTCTCGACATGCTGGGCACGTGTGTACATGGCGGCGGTGCTGATCTTTGCGGCCTGGAGGAATGAGGCAGGGCGCGGGCATCCGCTGTTTGCACATTGGCCCGGAGTTGTGTTTCATCGCATTCGCGGCTTGCTGAAGCTGGGGGTTCCGGCGGCCGCGCAGATTGTGATGGAGGTAGGAGCCTTTGGCGCGGCTACGGTAATGGCGGGGCGGCTTGCTCCGGCGGCTCTGGCGGCGCACCAGATTGCTCTGAACTGCGCCGCATTCTCTTATATGGTTCCGCTGGGAACCTCGGCGGCGGCGGCGGTGGCGGTTGGGCATGCAGTTGGCGCAGGAGATGGGCCGAGGGCGCGACGAGCCGGGTGGCTGGCTCTGCTGATCGGCGTCAGCTTTATGGCTTGCGCTGCGGTGGTGTTTCTGCTGGTGCCGCATGCTGTCCTCGTGGTCTATACCAATCAGGAAGCCGTGGTGGCGATGGGCGTACCCCTGCTGGCGCTGGCTGCCGCATTTCAGATTTTTGATGGCATTCAGACCATTTCGACGGGTGCGCTGCGCGGATTAGGCGAAACGCGCGTGCCGATGTTTGCCAACTTTGCCGGATACTGGATTTTCGGACTGCCGCTTGGGTATGTGTTGTGCTTCTGGCGTAAACAGGGGATTTTCGGACTATGGACCGGGCTTACTCTGGCGTTGATTTTTATTGCGCTGGTGTTGCTGTTCCAGTGGTGGCGGGATTCTTCGCGGTTGGCTGTGCAGGAGGTTTAACGCCGGGTTCGTGGTTTCCACCCTATCGCCAAAGCGCGAAAGAGAGGTCACCCGGTCTGATATTAAATGATAAAGAGGTGAATCCTTGCGACCTCGTTCGTACTTCTATTTCATCGGCGCATGCTTGATCGTTCCCATCATCAGCGTGCTTGCTTCGGTCGGCGTCGTCAGACGGATACATGACTCGCCGGCAGACCTCATAGTACATTCGGTCACCGTCATGGACCGTGACAACCATGTAATTGCCTATTTAGGCGCGGAACAGACCGGCCCTGAGCGGGGAGCTGCAGCATTTATCCTGTACGACAATCAGCATCGCAAGCGGGCCTCGCTTTTTGTAGAAAAGGCAAGCGGAGCTCCGGATCTCTATCTTTTCGATACCGCCGGAAACCCTCGCGCAGCGTTGAATCTCTATGACTCCGGCATGGGAAATCTGGACTATGCGAATGGCATCAACGATCCTGTCTTGATAATGAAATATACCCCGCAGGGAAATTTTCAGCTCAGCAGACAAGGAGTGAAGAATGGAAGATCGTACGTTCTGGGTATGCTGGACTTTTCCATTGTGGACTCAAAACCCAGGTTGAGCCTTGTGGATCAGCAACAACAGGTCATTTGGCACACGCCATAGTTTTCAGTTCATCGTAGCTGGCGTTTCGAATCTGGCCGCCTTTTACATTTCGCCTAAACAATACTGGCAGGTTCGGCTTCCGCTTCGTGTGCAGTTGCAGTCATGCGGTCAGAGTCGTGGAAGGTGAAGAAGAACAGCACCAGGACGATTGCCGAGCATGCGGCGGAGACTAACCAGATGGAGCGCCATGCGTGCGTGATCGCGCCGTTTGCTGCGGTGTGCGTGTAGAGGTCGACAACATATCCGGAGAGCCATGAGCCTACCAGCATGCCTGCGCCGTAGGTGATGAGGGTGATCATGCCCTGAGCAGCGGCGCGCAGCGCGATGGGAGCCTTGCGGTCAACGTAAATCTGTCCCGTGACGAAGAAGAAGTCGTAGCAGATGCCGTGCAGAAGAATGCCGAGCCAGAGCATCCACATGGCGCTGCCGCTGTCGCCATAGGCAAAGAGAACGTAGCGCAGCGCCCAGGCGGTCATTCCGGCGATCAGCATATACTTGACGCCGAGCCTGCGGAAGAACCACGGGATAAGCAGCATGCAGAAAAGCTCAGACATCTGGCCGCCTGTCATTTTTCCTGCTGCGTTTCTTACTCCGGCTTCATTGAGATACAGATTGGTGAAGGCGTAATAGAACTGCAAGGGAATGCAGATAAGGAATGACGCAAGCGCAAAGATCGTAAAGCTGGATTCGCGGAAAAGGCGGCGAACTTCGAGAGGGAAGAGATCGCCTACGCGAAACTTTACCGAGCGCATGAGCGGCGGGGTGTGCGGAAGCGTCAGGCTGTAAAGCGCCATGGCTAACGACGCAGCAGCCGCAACCCGCATCGGCACTGCTGTTGCCTCGAGGCGGAGCGTGCCGATGAGCAGACCGGCGACGATCCAGCCCCCTGTGCCGAGAACGCGGATGGGGCCAAACTCGATTTTGGGGTCTTTCATCTGGCGGAAGGCCAGCGAGTTCGTCAGCGCCAGCGTCGGCATATAGCAGATGGCGTACAGCAGAACGAGAACGTAGACGAGCCCAAACGAGGTGCGCATGGAAGCCGCGAACAGGAGCAAAGCTCCCAGAAAGTGGACTCCGGCAAGCACTTTTTCCGTCGCAAAAAGGCGGTCAGCGATGATGCCGACAAGAAAGGGCGAGACAATGGCGCCGACAGCTGTTGTTCCGGCTACGAGGCCGATCTGAGCGCCGGAAAAGCGCAGAGACTCGCCCAGCCAGGTGCCCAGGGTGACGTACCAGGCTCCCCAGATAAAGTATTCGAGGAACATCATGAAGGCGAGTCTGATTTTCATTAAGCCGGATCACCCCGTAAATTTTTACCGTATCGCTGAGATTCAGAATGTAGGTTTAAGTCTGTTTTCGGATTATTTCATAAATGAAAATAGTACGTAATGTATCACTTGAAGAGTATCAGGTAAGCTGCTGATGTTTCTTGGTTTCCGCTTCTGTAATCCAGCCGCGCCGCAGCTGCTCCGTAGGAATACTGGAAAGATAAGGCTTGATGTCCAGAATCGGGGTGCCATCGAGCATGTCCACGCCGCGAACATGAAGCCGCGTGCCTTCACGCGAAAGAAACTCGACCACAGTCAGGCCAATGGGGTTCGGGCGTCGGGGCGATCGGGTGGCAAAGACGCCGTGCAGGCGATCATCGATGGGCGGCTTGCCCAGCAGCTCGAAGCCTTCAGACCGGTGAAAGGCCCAGATCACGAAAAGATGCGAAAAGCCTTCGATGTCGGTGAGTCCCGGCTCGAATTCCGAGGCAATCTCCAGAACGCCCTCGGCATCATGCTTGACACCGAAACCTTTGGGGATTTCTTTGGATTCACGATATGGGCTTTTGACAAACCCGATAGGCCGCATTTGAAACATAGTAAACAAACCCTAACCAGGACGATATCAGCTATTTAGGGCTTTTAGCGCAATCTATTGCTTATATAAAATATGTCCGATAACAGATATTACCGGTTAACCAGTGCGGCTAGGAAGGGGTTGTGTGTGGGTACTTTTCTACAACAGGGAAGACGTTACACGCGCTATAGCAGGTTGTCAACCCACACTTTGGTAACCAGCTATAGCAGAACCATCTAAGTCAACTTACTTCTCTTGCATTGCGGCTCATGCTTTCGCCTTTCAGCCGCGCCCATCGATTCGCCGCAATATTTACACGGCGCTAAAATTTTTGCTCTACGGGAATACCATCACGGCCAGCAGCGGTTTCCCGTCCGGCATGCTGGCCGACATCTTTATGACCTTTGCGCCCGGTTCCAGTGCAGCTCCGGCCAGAACCTTGAATTCATCCGCCGCCTGTAAAGTTTTCATGTCGAGCGGCGAAAAATTCACTTCTACCCCTAGCCCGGAAAGCATCTCCAGCATTTGGTCGGGCTGTAAACCGCCGCGCATCGCTTTTGCCACTTTTACGAGATTCACTTTTCGCCTCCAAAAATTAGTTGCAGGTGCAAGAGCCTGTCGCATCCGGCTGTGTGCTGCAATAGCCGATTTGTGTCGCGCTCTTCCAGCAGCTCGCATGATTCGTCGTGGGAGTCGCGCTAATCTGCGGGCAGCTCTGCGTATGCTGGATGCCATCGGACGAGATGTTGGATAGGCACAATCCTGCCGTCGCGCCGGATACGGGCTGAACGGGATTCGAGTTCGCGTCAGGATAAGTAATCGTCCGCAGCGCTGTAGGATTGCCAGCCGTTTGATAGCCGAAACCATTCGTCGAATTCAGTCCAAATTGCAGGTGCCCCGTCGAAAGTATGTCACCGAGCGCATGGCCGCCATTTGTCCAAACCGGCAAACCCAAATAGGTCACTGAATTTGCATCCAGGCCGAACCGTTGCCCGATAAACTGGAAAAGAGAATTGTTG
>DATGMQ010000080.1:0-132407 GCA_035293545.1 Alloacidobacterium sp.
GGAAGAGCCGGGTGAGAGGGCTCCTTTCGCGTAACTTTTTAGAAGCGCTGGTGTTTACACCGATGACGGACGGGCGCACCCACGCGTCTGTCATTGAAAACAAGGGTGGGGACACAATGAATGTTCTGACTGGCGCGAGACGTTTTCTGCTGGCTGCGGTTCTTTCTGCCGCTGTGATTGGTTCTTCAGCCGTTGCTCAGGCAACGCGTCCGGATGCTGAGATTCAGACCGATGTAGCCGCCGCGCTGGCCCAATCGCCGCAGCTGCAGGGGCAGCAGATTACGGCAGCGACGATTCAGGGCGACGTTACGCTTTCCGGCACAGTCCGCGACCAGGCTTCGAAGCAGCAGGCAGAACAGATTGCCGCAGGCGTGAACGGTGTTCGCTCCGTCGAGAACAATCTGACCGTCAGCAACGTTTCAGCACAGCCGCCGAATCAGCAGGCTGACGAGCAGACACCGCCTCCTCCGCCATACGATCAGGGCGTATCCAACCCCGATCAGGCAGAGAACCAGCAGCAGAATTACCCCGCTCCGCAGCAACAGGCCCCGAGCTACCAGCAGCCCACCGGCCCGGTGACAATTCCGGCAGGAACGCTGCTGAATGTCCGCACCAGCGAGCCTCTGGATGCGCGAAAAGCGCAGATTGGAACGATATTTCAGGCCACAGTCGCCAACGATATTTTTGAAGGCAATGCGCTGGCAATTCCGCGTGGCGCAGTCCTGACCGGACAGGTAACCGGAGTAAAGAAACCCGGCGATCTGGCAGGGAAGTCAGGCCTCCAGCTGCAGATCACCTCCCTGAATCTTGGCGGACAGACCTATCCGCTGACGACCGACGCATGGACTGGCGAAGCCCCCAACAAAGCCGGCTATTCCGCTGCGAATACAGCAGGTCTTGCCGGCCTCGGAGCCGTAATCGGAGCCATCGCCGGCGGGGGACCAGGCGCTGCCATCGGAGCAGTAGCGGGCGGGGTAACCGGCTTAGGAGCCTCAGCAGCCACCAAAGGCCCGCAGGTAGTCATCCCACCCGAAGCCCTGCTGAGCTTCCACCTGGCCGCTCCAATCACGGTAACTCCAGTCTCATGGCAGGAAGCCCAGCGCCTCCAGGCGTCCGTCACTCCACGCCATCCGGAACTGGTAAGGCGCAGACCGGTGTATGTGTATCCTTACCCGTATTACTACGGGTACGCCTACCCATACCCATATCCCTACGTCTATCGCCCGGGATATTACTATTGGCGCTATTAAAAAGCGTTACTCAGCGTGCAGAATCACCTCAAAAAGCAGCAGGCAGATGGTGGTGTAAATCAGATCATATCCAGCCAGCAGCTTGATCCATAGCCCCGGATCAGAATCCCCGGTAAGGATGGCGCTTGCCGCAAGCACCATCCCCAACAGCGCAGGAATAAACAGGGGAAACAGAATCAGGGGCAGTAACAGTTCACGGTTTCGTGTGCGGATGGAAAGCGCGGCGAAAAATGTCCCGTTCACCACCAGCGCCCAGGTTCCCAGCGGCAGTACCAGCGCCAGCAGCCAGCCGTTTCCCAGCGCGTGCAGGTTGTAGAAGATGATGAAGACCGGAGTCAACACGATTTCCACAACGCTGACAAACAGGAAATTCGCCAGCACCTTTCCCAGAAACAGTGAGCTGGCCGGAGCAGGCGTCATTCGCTGGGCATCCAGCACCTGATGCCGCAATTCGCGCGCCCACGCCTGATTTAACGCTGAGACTGAAGCAAACATGGTGGCCACGCAGAGAATACCTCCGGCGATCTGCCGCGACGACTCGCGCGTAGGGTCAAAAGCAAGACTGAAGAGAACCACCACCAGCAGCGCAAAGAAGAGCATCGAATTGATGGCGTCTTTTGACCGCCATTCAATCCGCAGGTCTTTCGCCAGATGCGCGAGAAAGTAAGGCCGCTTCACGAAGCAAGTCCCTTCGTCAGGTCGGCCAGGGTGGCATTCGATGCGCGAATATAGTCGGCTGGCGAGAGTACGATCTGTGTTCCACGCAGGCCAGCCGAGACCGAAATTACGTCGAACAACTCCAGAGTCTCGTCAGCATACACTGGAAAATCTTTCTTAGCGCCAAAGACCGTAACGCCACCGCGAATATATCCGGTAAGCGGCTGAATCTCCTTGAGCGAAACCATCTCCGCTTTGCGCGCTCCGGCAGCAGCGGCGAGCTTCTTGAAATCCAATTCGGCGTTGCCCGGAACAACAGCAAAAACATGCTCCTTATCACTGGTTACGCAGAGCAGTGTCTTGAAAACCTGCTCGGGCGGTAGCCCAATTTTCTCGGCCACAAGAACGGCGGAAAAGTCTTCAGTATCCAGCGCATATTCACGCAGCTCGTAGTGGATGCCGAGGGAATCGAGATAACGTGCGGCGTTCGTCTTCATGCGCGAACCGTTTTTTCTATCGTTGCGCTCACGCTGCCTGCTGTCAGCGTAATCAGAGAATCAGCAATTGGCTCGGCCAGATCGCGCTGATGCGTCGTAAGTACGATTGTCCGATTTTCTGCCTTGATCGCCGCCAGCAGATCGAGCATCTGATGAGCGCTGACGATATCCATATTGGAAAAAGGCTCGTCGAGCAGAAGCAACTCCGGCTGAGAAAGAAGCACGCGGGCCAGAGATGCTCGTTGCCGCATACCCTGCGAATACTGCCCGACAGGGCGCTTCAGCGCCGGGTCAAGTCCAACCGAAGATAGAGTCGTTTCCGGAGCAAGGCACGTTTGCGTTCGGTACAAATTCGCAAAATAGCGAAGATTTTCGACGCCTGTGTATTCGTCATACAGCATGGGCGCATGGCTCATGTATCCAATGCGCTCCCGCGCCTCCTGCGGTGAAGTCCCCAGCACCGTAATGGTCCCATAGGTAGGCCGCAGCAATCCGGCAAGAACCCGCAGCAACGTAGACTTGCCCGCGCCATTTTCGCCGAGAAGCACATAGCAACGGCCCGTCTCCAACGTGAGAGAAACCTTGCGGAGCGCGGCAAATGTGCCGTATAGCTTTGAGACGTTTTCCAGTTGAGCGGTGAAAGACATGTGCTAGCGATTCGTCAAGGTCATAAATGGCAAGGGAAGAGCCGTCATCCTGAGCGTAGCGAAGGACCTGCTTTTATCGCACACTATACCCGTTAGCGCGACATGAAATGGATCCATGCCATTATTGAATGGAATGTGTCCATCTTAAATGCTTAGCAAAAGCAGATACTTCGCTGTACTCAGAATGACCGCATTCATTATAGGTAATGAGTGGACTCACTTCGAAACAGGCGCTTGTGACGCAACAACTGCTGCGGCATTCGCAGACGCGGCGGTGGGATTCTGTCCCGGCTGCTGCGGCGCGTATTTCGACGCGCATTTGGCCTGAAGCTGTGTGGCGTGGAAGACGCCATCCCGGCCATATGTTCCAATGGCAAGGGCCTGCGAATTGTCCTTGAAAGTGTCCGGCGGTGGCTCATCGCCTTTATAGGAGACGCGCAGCGTATGTGTATTTTCGACGAGGACAAAATCAGCATCCGAGCCTTTATGCTGGATTGAGCCTGGTTGCACGTTTCCGGCAACGCGCAGATGGCGCGTATAAGCCTTGTTGCCCATCCCCTGTAACTCCTGGATGGTGACGTAGTAGCTCTTGTTCGCCCGCACGCCGCTGATGGCAAGATAAATGATGGTCCCGAGAATGACGACAATGGCAATGCCGATGCGCGTGCCCTGCTTGTTGTTCTTCATAGCTGACATTATTTTACTGCGAACGCAAAATCCCTACCTCGAAGAACGTAACTCACTTTTACGAAGTTTATAATCGGCTTCAGGGATTCGCACTGCTTTTATCGATCATCTAATTACGAAATAAATTTATCCATCCTGCGAGGTTTATATGAGCGGCAATGGCACTCTCCACACAGACACAGACGTGCAGTCGGCACGGGAAATATTGAAACCTCGGGCGGAATGGGTTGCAAAACGCAAGGCGGAAGCCGAGCGTACCGGCGACCGCAATGTCTCGCAGATGCACTTCGCGCGCCAGGGCAGGATTACCGAAGAAATGGAATACGTAGCGCGGCGCGAGAACCTGCCCGCCGAGCTGATTCGCAGCGAGATCGCTGCAGGCCGCCTCATTATTCCGGCAAATATCAACCATCCCGAATTGGAGCCGATGGCCATCGGCGTTGCCTCAAAGTGCAAAGTGAATGCGAATATAGGCAACTCCGCCGTGACATCGAATATCGACGAAGAACTGCGCAAGCTGCATATGGCCGTGCAGTTTGGTGCTGATACGGTGATGGACCTTTCGACCGGCGGCAATATCCCGGAGATTCGGGAAGCCATTTTGCGCCATTCGCCGGTTCCGATTGGAACTGTGCCGATCTATGAAGCGCTGAACCGTGTCAAGAGACTCGAAGACCTGAATATTGACGTCTATCTTGAAGTTATCGAGGAACAGGCCCAGCAGGGAGTAGATTACTTTACCGTTCATGCAGGCGTGTTGATCCAGTATGTCCCGATGGTGGCGAAGCGCATTACCGGCATCGTCAGCCGCGGCGGGGCGATTCTTGCGCAGTGGATGACGCATCATCACAAGCAGAATTTCCTATACGAGCACTTCGACCGCATCGTGAAGGTCATGGCGAAGTACGATGTCAGCTTCTCGCTCGGTGATGGCCTCCGCCCCGGCTGCGTTGCTGATGCTTCTGACGAAGCGCAGTTTGCTGAACTGAAGACGCTCGGCGAATTGACAGCCAAAGCGTGGGAAAGCGATGTGCAGGTGATGATCGAGGGGCCCGGCCACGTGCCGCTCGATAAGATCAAGGAGCAGGTCGACAAGGAAGTGGAATATTGCTTCGGTGCGCCGTTCTATACATTAGGCCCGCTTGTCACCGATATTGCTCCCGGCTATGACCACATTACATCTGCCATCGGAGCAGCCATGATCGGATGGCATGGCGCTTCCATGCTCTGCTACGTCACTCCGAAGGAGCATCTCGGCCTTCCGAATGAAAAAGACGTAAAGGACGGCATGATCGCCTATAAAATCGCAGCGCATGCCGCCGATATTGCTCGCCATCGGCCCGGCGCACGCGACCGCGACGACGCCATTAGCTACGCGCGCTACACCTTCGATTGGGAGAAGCAGTTTGCGCTCTCGCTCGATCCGGAAACAGCTCGCGCGATGCACGATGAGACACTGCCTGATGACTACTACAAGGAGGCGGCCTTCTGCTCCATGTGCGGACCAAAATTCTGCTCCATGAACTGGTCAAGCAAGGTGGACGAGTTCAATAAGACTGTGCACGGGCTGGAGAAGGCCGATCTTACGAATCTGGTCACGCTGCAGGCGCAGCAACTGGCAGAGAAGCGCTAACGATACGGTTACGGCGCACCTGACCGATCTTACGCGTGCCGATGTGTCAGTATCGCCGGACCGTCAAATGCCGGATCATACAAATGAAAATGACAGGAAGGGCAAAAATCATCTTCTACCGGCATGGATTCGCGGCAATAAGGACACTCTTTTTCCAATGCTTTCTCTGTCTGGACTGTTTTTCCATTCAGAAACAGTGAATGTGGAAGCGCAAGGGGAAAAAGAGTAGCTCCGTAAAGCCACCATAGAGCGAAAGAATGACCTTTTTGATGAGCAATAAACGCAGGAAAGAAGGCCAAGCCTGACAGTAGAATCAGAAAAATGTACACAGCGTACTCCGTGCATCTGTAATGGGCGGGGGAGCTTACCAGACAGAAGGTGAGCCGACGCCGGGAATGTTTATACTCCCCGCGGGCAAACATCGTCAAAATTTTTTAACAAAAGCGCGCTATTGATACACGGGACCTTTCGTTACGAAAGTGCAGATTCATGCAACCGTTTACAACAAACGCCTGCTCGTGTAAGAAAAAGGAATGCGATACGTCAATTGTTCGGCTGCTGCTTTGGGCCTATATGCCGCTGTTTTAGCTATTTTTGCCTCCCAGACGATCCGTGCGCAGGAGCCGGTAACAGTACGCACTCCCACTACACCGCTCGTCCTCCATGATCCTTATTTCAGTGTCTGGTCGTTTAATGACGAGCTGACCGACGGCCCCACCCGTCACTGGACCGGCTCGCCGCAACGAATGACAGGTTTTATACGGGTTGACGGCAAGACGTTCCGCTTTCTTGGCGATGATCGCGAGATTTCTCCACTGAAGCAGGTATCGCGAACGCTGTGGCCTACCCGCACCATCTACGACTTTGAAGGCGCCGGAATCCACCTTTCTCTGACGTTCTTTACCCCGGCGCTGCCGCAGGATCTGGATGTGTTATCGCGGCCCGTTACCTACCTGAGCTGGGACGTACGCTCCAGTGATGGGCAGCCCCATACAACCTCGATCTATTTTGACGCCTCAGCGCAATTGGCAACCAATACCGGCGACGATACTGTCGTCTGGGGGCGCGAGCGCGTCGGTGATATGCAGGCACTGCGCATCGGCACGAACGCGCAGCCGGTACTGGCGAAATCAGGCGATAACCTGCGCATCGACTGGGGCTGGCTCTACGTGGCTGTTCCTCCGCAGCCCGGAACAGAAACCGCGGCAAGCAACTACGAAGCTCGCGAAAAGTTCGCTAAAGACGGATCGCTTCCAGCCAGCGACGATCTCGACATGCCGCGCGCGACGAAACATAATTCGCCTTTGCTTGCAGTCCGATTTGATTTGGGGAGCGTCGGAAGTGCTCCGGTTTCGCGCCGGCTTCTGCTGGCGTATGACGATCTCTGGTCCATCGAATACCTCAATCGTCGTCTGCGTGCTTACTGGCGTCGCAATGGCATGACAACTGCCGAGATGCTGGAGAAGGCCGAAGCAGACGAGCCTTCTCTGCGGGCCAAAGCCGAAAATTTCGACAAGGAGCTGGTCTCTGATCTCACGCGCGAAGGCGGCTCGCATTACGCTCAATTGGCGACGCTCGCATACCAGCAGACGATTGCCGCGCACAAGCTGGTGGCCGATGTGGATGGCACGCCAATGCTCTTCTCAAAAGAAAACTTCAGTAACGGCTGCATCGATACGGTGGATGTTACCTATCCGTCGTCTCCGTTTTTCCTGCTGCTGAACCCGCAGCTCCTCGAAGCGCAGCTTGAACCAATGCTGCGTTACGCAAGCCTTCCGCGCTGGCGCTGGCCTTTTGCTCCCCACGATCTCGGCACGTATCCGCTGGCCAATGGACAGGTCTACGGAGGTGGGGAACGCACCGAAGAAGATCAGATGCCGGTTGAAGAGAGTGGGAACCTGATCATACTCACAAATGCGCTTGCTCATGCGCAAAATTCGGCTGATTTTGCGCAGAAATACTGGCCTGTGCTGACAAAATGGGCCGAATATCTCAAAGAAAAAGGCCTCGATCCGGAAAATCAGCTCAGTACAGATGACTTTGCCGGCCATCTGCCGCACAATACAAATCTCTCTATCAAAGCCATTGAAGCGCTGGGCAGCTACGCCCAGCTTGCCGACCGCCTCGGTAAGAAGCAGGAAGCTGCAGAGTATCGCAAACTCGCCGAGCAGATGGCCGCGAAATGGAAGGGCATGGCCATCGACGGGGACCACTACAAGCTGGCATTCGACCAGTCCGGCAGCTGGAGCCAGAAGTACAACATGGTCTGGGACCGTGTGCTCGGTTTGCATCTCTTCTCGCCTGAGATCGTCGATACAGAACTGGCCTTCTATCTGAAGCACCAGAACGCTTTCGGCCTGCCGCTCGACAACCGGAAGACCTACACCAAACTCGACTGGATCGTCTGGACCGCTACCCTCAGCAGCAAGCAGAGCGAATTCATCGCCCTTACCGATCCGCTTTACAAATATATGACCGAATCGCCGACGCGCGTCCCACTGAGCGATTGGTTTGAGACGACTGACGGGAAGCAGGTCGGTTTCCAGGCGCGGTCAGTGGTTGGAGGCGTCTATATGAAGATGCTGGCCGATCCCCGGATGTGGGCAAAGTGGTCAGGGAGGGCAAAATAGCACGAAACGTACTCAGCGAACTCTATTTCAGCAAAAGTTTTAAGGGGTTCAGCTGACGACTACCAACTCTTCCTTCTTTGATCCGGTTCCATAGCGGGTTTCGACATATTCGTTCAGAATCTTCTGGAAATCCTGAACGATGGTGTCGCCGCGCAATGTTGTCATCAGGCGTCCGTCAACATAGACGGGAGCCTTTGGTTCTTCGAATGTTCCGGGAAGGGAAATGCCGATATTGGCATGCTTGGACTCGCCCGGTCCATTGACCACACAACCCATGACCGCGAGCTTCAACTCCTCGACTCCCGGATAGCGCTCGCGCCAAACCGGCATCGAATCGCGCAGGTAGTTCTGGATCTGAGAGGCCAGCTCCTGGAAGAAGGTCGAGGTCGTCCTTCCACAACCGGGGCAGGCCGTTACCTGAGGCGTGAAGCTCCGAATGCCGAGCGACTGCAGAATCTGCTGCCCGGTCAGCACTTCCTCCGTCCGGTCACCGCCGGGTTTTGGAGTCAATGAAACCCGAATGGTATCGCCAATGCCTTTCAGCAACAGGGGAGAAAGCCCCGCGGTCGAAGCGACAATGCCCTTCATTCCCATCCCGGCCTCTGTCAGGCCCAGATGGAGGGGATAGTCGCAGCGGCTGGCGAGCATCTCATAAACATCAATCAGGTCGCGAACGCCGCTCACCTTGCCGCTGATGATGATCTTGTCGTGCCCCAGTCCGTAGCGCTCCGCTGCAGCCGCAGAATCGAGCGCGCTGCGGCACATGGCTTCCATCATCACGTCGCGGGCGTCGAGCGGATCGGGACGCTTCGAATTCTCGTCCATCATGCGGGTGAGCAGCGCCTGATCGAGCGAGCCCCAATTGACACCGATGCGAACCGGTTTGTCATTCTCGACCGCGCACTCGATCATCGTGCGGAAGTTGTCATCGTCCTTGCGCCCAATGGAAACATTGCCGGGATTAATGCGGTACTTAGCCAGCGCCCTGGCGCAATCCGGATACTTTTTCAGCAGAAGGTGCCCGTTGTAATGGAAATCGCCAATGATCGGAACATGAATGCCGAGCTTCGCCAGCCCTTCCACGATATAGGGAACAGCCCTTGCCGCGTCATCGTTGTTGACCGTCACCCGCACCAGCTCCGATCCGGCCGCCGCGAGCGCCGCCACCTGCTGGATTGTTGCCTGGACATCGGCGGTATCGGTATTGGTCATCGACTGGACAACAACCGGCGCGTCCGACCCGACGCGCACATTGCCAATCCTGACCGTAACGGTCTTCCTGCGCTGTATTTCCGGCATAGATTTCCTCACTTCTATTTTACTAGAACGGGTCTATTCATCCTGGATGGAGAGCCAACAGATTGCGAACAAAATAGAGTTGTCATCATGAGCGGAGCAAGCGAAGCGTGCGTAGTCGAAGGACCTGCTTTTGTATGTATCAGCGCGAAATGGGTGCCCGTTCTGACGAAGTCAGAGTAGGAAAGCAAGAAACCAGATACCGGGGAATTATTCGCACAACACAACCGCAGCGCCATCAATGGAATCGTGATACACCGCTGCCAGCGCCTCATTTGCCTGATCGAGCGTAAACAAAGTAGTCCGAGGCCGAATCCCGATCTCAGTCGCAAGCTTCACAAAATCGCGAGCATCCTGTCGTGTCATATTCGCCACGCTGCGCAACTGACGCTCTCCCCAGAGCAGCGAGTCATAGTCGAACTGAGGCATGCGGTCCAGATGAATCGCATTGATAGCAACTATCCCACCCTTGCGCAGCGAAGCCAGCGCCGCCAGAACCACATCACCACTTGGAGCAAACGTGACCGCCCGGTCAAGTTGCACCGGAGGCCGTTCCGTAGCCTCGCCCACCCAGACAGCACCGAGTTCACGCGCCAGCTTCTGATGCGAAGACCCACGCGTGGCCACATACACTTCGCAACCCCAATGCTTCAGGACATCAATCGCAAGATGCGCCGAAGCCCCAAATCCAAAAAGCCCAACACGATCTCCTGGCCCCGCCTCAGCCACCCGCAGACTGCGAAACCCGATTATTCCGGCGCAGAGCAGCGGAGCTACATCCTTCGCAGCAGCCTCCTCCGGCAGCGGAATACAGAAATCAGCACGCGCAACAGCGTACTCGGCGTAGCCGCCATTTACTGAGTAGCCGGTAAACGTAGGATGATCGCAGAGATTCTCCATCCCCTTGCGGCACAGCAGGCAGGTCCCGTCCACGCCGCCAAGCCACGAAACGCCAAGCCGCTCTCCGATCTTCACGCCGGACACACCCGTGCCCAGCAGCTCAACCCGCCCGACGATCTGATGTCCCGGAGTGACGACAGGCAAGAGAGGCTTTAACTCGCCGGTTGTGATATGCAGATCAGTTCGGCAAACGCCACAGGCTTCGACCCGAAGGAGAACCTCACCCATGTCCGGCTCCGGAATAGGCAAGTCTTCCACGTGAAGTGGCTTCTGCTCAATCGGCGCAGGTTGATGAAGTACGGCAGCTCGCATGCGATGATTTTAACGTCGTTGAACGAACTGAATTGTCATCCTGAGCGAATCACGCGCAGCGTGCGTAGTCGAAGAACCTGCTTTTGACTTTTATCGCCCGAGCAGCAACCGCACAGCCTGCGTAAAATTCCTGCCGGAAGTAAGCCGCGTGCCATGCTGCATCTCAATCTCATATGTGCCGCCCGCCAGCGGATGCACCGCAAGAATACGGCTGGTGTTCACAATATGCCGCCGGTGAATGCGAAGAAACTTGCGCGGATCGAGTCGCTGCTCGATGCCGCTCATGGTTTCATTCAGCAGATGCGTCTTGTTTCCGCAGTGCAGCTCTACGTAGTTGTCAGCAGACTCAATCCAATCCACTGAATCCGCTGATACAAATTCATAGTGGTTCGTTTTCTTGACAACAAAGCGCTCCGGTCCAGCCGGCCGGTAACCCGCCATCAACTTTTCCAGTTGCGCAACTACCTGTTGTTGGCCATCAGACGCCAGCCTCTCACGCGCACGATCTAGCGCGCGCCGCAGGCGGTCTTCATCAAAGGGCTTCAGCAGATAATCAAGCGCATTCAGCTCGAATGCTTCAATCGCGTGCTCATCAAATGCTGTAACAAAGACGACCAGCGGCATTCGTTCTACGCCCACAGTCCGCACGACATCCAGACCGCTCGCATCCGGTAAGTGAATATCAAGCAGCACGAGGTCCGTTTGATTGCGGCGGATCGTGGCAACAGCCTCAGCGGCGTTTTGGCATTCGCCTGCAATCTGCACATCATCCATCGCTGCAAGCAGCTTGCGAATCCCAGCGCGAATCGCAGGCTCATCATCCACAATCAAAACACGAAGCGGTCTCATGCTGTTTTCGTGTGGAAAGGAAGACTGATGTGGACCAGAGTTCCACCGTCGTCCGATCGCTTGACAGAAAGCTCATGTTTTCGCGGATACATCCGCGAGAGCCGCTCCTGAGTCGATCCGAGGCCCACGCCAAGCGGAAGCTCTTCCAGTCTTTGAGCCAGACCATTACCGTTATCTTTTACCGTAAGAATCAAAGCCCCGGAATCTTTTATGCTTCGCACTTCGATTCTGCCGGTATCGGAAATGCCGCGCAGCCCATGCACGATCGCATTTTCCACGAGCGGCTGCAGCAGCAAACTAGGCACCAGCGCCGCCTCGGTTTCCGGATCAATGTCGACATCCACCTTAAGCCGCTCGCCGAACCGAACACGCTCCACATCGAGATAGGCATTCATCAAGGCAATCTCGGAGTTGAGGCTGATCTCCGCCTGAAAATCGCGCCTAAAAGCTGCTCGCAGTAGCTCGCCCAGACGCGACAACATCCTGCGCGCCAGTCTGGGATTGTCCTCCGCCAGCGCCGAAATATTTTCCAGCGTATTGAAGAGAAAATGCGGTTTCAGCCGCAGCCGCAGCGCCTCCAGTTCCGCATTCTTGAGGCAGGCTTCAAGCTTCGCATTTTCCAGAGCCAGCTCTACCGCCCGCCTCTTCTGGCGCTCGAGATGCATGATGGTGCGAATCACCGCGCCCGCAATCATGACGTTTCCGTAAAGAAAGAGCGCCAGCCAGAATTCATAACTCGGCACGGAGAGGAGCAATGTCCGCAGAGTGATATGCGAATCCAGCGGCATGTTCAGCGCAATGCTGAGCTTGACAGCAACGAAGGCCAGCAGAACTCCATAAAGCGCAAGAATGGGAAGGCTGGTCAGCCATTTCGCTCGGTTGAGCGGATGGCGGCGTTCCAGGTAGAAAACCAGCGGTCCCAGCAATATCCATGGATAAAAGCAGGTCAGCCATCCCGCAAATTCCACAACAGCGTTGCGGCCTGAAGGTGGAGATGCCGGATCAAGCCGGTGGCGTATGTAGCCAAATGCCCCGACCAGAGTCCAGATGATAAAAAGAGCCACCCAGCCGGGATATCGCAGCCCGGCCCGCTTGCCTGACGATGGTTCCTCCCGCCGCATCTCTTTATTCTCGGTTGACTGCATACTACTCCCGAATCTTTTCATGGCCAAGCGACCTAAAGAACGGGTGAACTGCATGATGCTGGCTGCCAACAGATGGATTCGGGATTTGTGATAATGAGGTGGTGACGTCCTGAAATTTCATAACACTAGCGCTGTCATCCCTGAGCAGAGCGGAGGACCTGCTTTCTCAGACTTGGCAAAATCATATAGAGATAAGGAAGTGACTGTTGCCCGGTAGCTCGCTATCTCACCCACATCTAAGCTCCGCCATCCTTTTCCGCGCCATGACAGTTGCAGGCGTAATGAGCGGCACATCCGCTGACGGAATCGATGTCACGCTGGTCAAAATACAACCGTACCGCAATCGTCTAAAGTTCAAATTGCTTGGCCACGCCGCATTCCCCTTCATTCCGGCATTGCGCAGAGCAGTTCTGTCTGCGATGGATGCGAAATCGATCTCCACCGCAGAATTGGCCCGTCTCAATTGGCGTCTGGGACAGGCCTATGCCGAAGCCGTTCGCGCGACGGTGGCACGTTATCGTATTCGCCCACAGCTTATCGGATGTCACGGACAGACGATCTACCATCAGGGATTGCCGGAAATGTACGCAGGCCGCAAAGTTGCCTGCACCTTGCAGATTGGTGAACCTGCACTGATCGCCGCCGAACTGGAAGTGCCCGTCGTCAGCAATTTTCGCCCTGCCGACATGGTTGCCGGCGGACAAGGCGCGCCGCTGGTGCCGTTGCTTGACTATGTTCAGTTCGCCGATGCAAAACGCGCCCGTGTTCTGCAAAACATTGGCGGCATCGGCAATCTGACGCTGATACCGCCCGCCTCAGGTATGGATAAGTTGCTGGCCTTCGACACAGGTCCGGGCAACATGGTCATCGACGCGCTCACGCAGCTACTCTTCGGCAAGCCATATGATCGCGGTGGGAGAATCGCATCTGAGGGCAGAGTCCTCGAAGCTGTTTTAACTCATGCCCTGAAACATCCTTTCTTTGCCGCAAAGCCACCCAAGTCTGCCGGACGCGAGGAATTCGGCGCAGCATTCGCCGAGAAGTTTCTCCACTCATGCCGCAAAGCTGGTGGCGCTAACGAAGACGCCATTACCACCGCAACCGCGCTTACGGCAGAAAGCATCACTCGGTCGTTCGCGCAATTTGTCCAGCCGAAACTCAAGCGCGATACCGCAGTCGATTACATCGTCTCCGGTGGTGGCGCAAAAAATAAAACCCTCATGGCTATGCTGGAGTCGAAACTTCAGCCGCTTGGCTGTCATCTCATGCAAACCGCCGATGCCGGCATCCCTGTAGATGCGAAAGAAGCTGTGGCATTTGCGCTGCTCGCCTATTACACATGGTATCGTCATCCGGCAAATGTTCCCTCTGCGACCGGAGCGAAGCGTCCAGCGATCCTTGGGCACATTACCTATGTTTAGAAGACTGATGGCTGTTTTACTGGCCGGACTAGCCTGCATTCAAGTCGGTTGCGAGCGGGAACAAGAGCCGGCTAATACCATCACCGTATTGATTGAAAGCAGTCCGACAAACCTGGATCCACGCATCGGCATTGACGCTCAATCCGAGCGAATCGATTCCCTGATCTTCGATTCGCTGGTCCGCAAAGACGAGCACTTCAACCCGCAGCCCTGGCTTGCCGAGCGCTGGGAAAATCCGGATGCTCTGACCTGGATATTTCATCTGCGCAACAATGTGCATTTTCACGATGGCCGCCTGCTTACCTCCGCCGATGTGAAGTACACGCTCGACAGCATCCTGCAGGGCAAGGTCATCAGCGTAAAGGCGAACGCGTATCAGACCCTCGACCATGTAGACGCGTCCGATCCGCAAACGCTTATCATTCATCTCAAAAAGTCCGATCCGGCCCTGCTCTGGAACCTCAGCGACGGCGGATTCGGCGTCGTCCCGGCGGGCAGCGGGCGCGATTTCTGGAAGCACCCCATTGGCAGCGGGCCCTTTGAATTCGTCAGCCAGGAGCAGGACAAAGACGTCATTCTGAAGCGCGCGCCGCAATCATGGCAGCCTCTTCCTTCGATTCAGCGCCTGCGCTTCGCTGTAGTCCCTGACGCGACGACTCGAGCCCTTGAATTACAGAAAGGCTCAGCAGATGCCTTGATCAACGCACTGCCTGCCGATACGGTATACGCCCTGCGTCGCAATACAAATCTTCAAATCGACTCCGGCCCCGGCACCACACTCGTCTATCTCACGTTCAACACGCGCGACCCGATCTTGCGCGACACACGCGTGCGTAACGCCATCGCTCTCGCCATCAATCGGCCTTTGATTATCCATTCGCTCTATCGCGATCAGGCAAGGCTCGCCGAAAGCGTCCTTCCCCCCGAGCACTGGGCCTGGAACGGCAACGTTGCTCCCCACGATTACGACCCTGCCGCAGCCAACGCTTTGCTCGATCAGGCCGGATACTCACGCAAAGCCGACGGCTACCGCTTTCATATCGGGATGAAAACGTCCACCGACGAGGGCAGCCGCCTGCTGGCAATGGTGGTGCAGCAACAGTTGTCCCATGCTGGCATCGCAGTGGATGTCCGCAGCTTCGAATTTGCAACCTTCTATGCGGACATCAGCCGTGGCGTTTTCCAGATGGCCCCTTCGCGCTGGATCGGCGGCAACGAAGCGCCCGATATATTCCGCTACTCCTTTGCCACAACAAGTTTTCCGCCACACGGCGCCAATCGCGGCTTTTACGCGAATGCTCAGGTGGATCAACTACTCGCCGAAGCAGCTTCCACTACTGATCAATCAAAGCAACAAGCCGACTATCGCGCTGTGCAGAAGATTCTCTCGCAGGACATGCCAACGATCAATCTCTGGTATCTGGATACGGTCCTCGTGCACAGCCGACGTCTGCAGAACCTGCATCTTTCACCATCGGGCAATTACGATTTTTTGCGTGGTGCAACCCTGAAGGAATAAAACGGATAACATGAAAGCGCTCTTACTTTCTGAATACAAGAAGCTCGAACTCACTGATCTTCCACGCCCCCAGCCCGGCGCCGGAGAAGTCCTCGTGAAGGTCGCCGCGTGCGGCATCTGCGGCAGCGACGTGCACGGCTACGACGGCACCTCAGGCCGCCGCATCCCGCCCATCGTCATGGGACATGAAGCAGCAGGCATTATCGCCGAAACCGGACCAGGCGTCAGCGGATTCAAGAACGGCGACCGCATCACCTTCGACTCCACTGTCTACTGCGGTGAGTGCGATTTCTGCCGCAAGGGACAGGTCAATCTCTGCGACTTCCGCCAGGTAGTCGGTGTTTCCTGCGGTGATTACCGCCGTTATGGAGCCTTTGCCGAATACGTCGTCGTGCCGCAGCGCATTCTTTACCACCTGCCCGATTCGCTGTCTTTTCCCGAGGCCGCCATGCTTGAAGCCGTATCGGTGGCCCTGCACGCGGTCCGCGTGACAGAAATGCGCGGCGGCGAAACAGCGCTCGTCATCGGAGCCGGAATGATCGGCCTGCTTACTCTGCAGGCGGCACTCGCCGCCGGAGCAGGTCGCGTCATGATCGCCGATGTGGACGCGACGCGGCTGAAGATGGCAAAAGAAATGGGAGCGGATGAAGCATTGCACCTTTCCGGCGCAGAACTCATAGCAGAGATCATGCGCCTCACCGCAGCCAAAGGCGCTGATGTTGTGCTCGAAGCAGTGGGCCGGAATGAAACGATCTCGGCAGCTATCGACAGTGTCCGCAAAGGAGGAACCGTAACACTGATCGGCAACATCACGCCGGAGATAAAGCTGC
The DNA here is from genome assembly GCA_035293545.1 of Alloacidobacterium sp. Taxonomy (GTDB): domain Bacteria; phylum Acidobacteriota; class Terriglobia; order Terriglobales; family Acidobacteriaceae; genus Alloacidobacterium. The sequence continues at coordinate 16,274 of DATGMQ010000080.1, forward strand.
CGCTGCAAAAGGTCGTCTCACGAGAAATTCGCCTGCAAGGGACCGCGGCCTCAGCCGGAGAATACCCGGAAGCCATCAAATTGATGACTGCCGGTAAGATTCGCGTCAAGCCGTTGATCAGCGCCGTCTCGCCTCTCGATGAGGGCCCGCGCTGGTTTGAACGCCTGTACTCGCATGAGCCAAACCTCATGAAGGTAGTCCTTACGCCGTCGCAGCAATCGGAGGCTGTCCGATGAGCAGCCAGCTCTTTGATCTCACCGGACAAGTCGCGCTCGTCACCGGAACCAGCCGCGGCCTGGGCCAATACTTCGCCCGCGCATTGGCCCGGGCAGGGGCAGACCTGATTCTCACCAGCCGCAAACGCGAAACCCTTAAATCATTCGAAGAGGAAATAAAAGCCCTCGGCCGTCGCGTCCTCTCGCTCGAGCTCGACGTACGTGACCATGCCAGCATTCAAGCAATGGCCGCAGAAGCCGAAGCCGCCTTCTCGCAAATCCACATCCTCGTGAACAATGCCGGATGCAATGTCCGCAAGCCTGCTCTCGATGTAACATGGGACGACTGGAACCTCATACTCGACACGAACCTGCGCGGCAGTTTCTTCGTAGCGCAAGCCATCGCCCGCGGAATGATCCGGCACAATTATGGCCGCATCATCAATATCGGTTCCGTAACCAGCGTTGCCGGCTACGGCGGACTTGGTCCCTATACCGCCAGCCGTGGTGGCATCAAGCAACTCACCATGAGTCTTGCCGACGATTGGGGTAAATACGGCGTGACCGTTAACTGCCTCGCTCCCGGATGGTTCAAGACCGCGCAGAACCAGGTGATGTACGAGAGTAAAGAATGGGTGGAATACCTTGTGGACCGCATTCCTCTCAAACGCCCTGGCCAGCCTGACGATCTCGACGGAGCAGTCGTCTTTCTCGCTTCGGAATCAAGCCGCTACGTCACCGGCCAGATATTGCTTGTAGACGGCGGTATCTCTACCGGAGCTACACGCGCGACACTGCCGAACAAGGAGAAGCGATGAGCAGAGCCAAATGCCGGATAATTTTCGCTTGCCTGTTGGTCAGCATGTGCTCAATAGCAGCCGTCGCACAGAACAAAGGAAAGCTGCAGATTTATTTCATCGATGTCGAAGGCGGCCAGTCCACGCTCTTTGTCGCACCCACAGGGGAATCGCTCCTGATCGACACCGGCTGGCCCGGCAGTAACGGACGCGATGCCGAGAGAATCGTCGCCGCTGCAAAGAAGGCCGGCATCAACAAAATCGATTACGTTCTCCTCACGCATTTCCATGTGGATCACGTAGGCGGCGTGTCTCAGTTAGTAGATCGAATCCCTGTAGGCACATTCATCGATCACGGCTCGAATCGTGAAACCGACGAATCCACTGTGAAAGGCTATGAGGCCTACCAGAAAATCCTCGCGTCAGGAAAATACAAGCACATTGTTCCGAAACCCGGAGATGTCCTTCCCATCAAAGGCATCCAGGCTGTCGTTGTCAGCGCAGACGGAAATCTCATCGATCATGCATTGCCCGGCGGCGGTCAAGAGAACGTATCTTGCAAGCTCACAGAAACCAGGGCCGCGGACCCTTCAGAAAACGCGCGTTCGCTTGGCGTTCTGATCTCTTTTGGCAATCTGCGCATTCTTGACCTCGGCGATCTCACCTGGGCAAAAGAGATGCAGCTGATGTGCCCCATCAACAAGCTGGGTCACGTTAACATCCTCGTCGTTTCTCATCACGGCCTCTTCCAAAGCTCAAGTCCTGCATTGGTGGATGCGATTCATCCACAGGTCGCCATCATGGACAACGGAGAGAAGAAAGGCGGCTCCAGGGCAACGCTCGAAACCTTAAAGAAGGTTCCCGGGCTGGAAACGCTCTGGCAACTGCACTATTCCGAAGAAGGCGGACAGGCCGACAACACGCAAGACGCCTTTATCGCGAACTTGCAAGGCCCGGACAAAGGGAATGATATCGAACTGACCGCCTCTGAAGAAGGAAGCTTTTCAGTTCTGAATTCCCGTACCGGCGAAAGCAAATCCTACGCTGCCAAATGAGATTGGCCCGGAATGCGTCGGATATCTCCCAGCAGAAAAATATATCCGGCAATTCCAACCACGAGATAAGCCGCAGCAACAGCGAACGCAAGCGCAAACGAATGCCGCGCCTCCACCAGATAGCCGGTCACAATCGGCGCGGCAATCCCTGAAATCTGATTCGAAAAATTCAGAATGCCTCCCACTGTGCCAACGCTTCCTCGCGGAGCAATCAGCGATGGAATCGACCAGCCCACCGGCGCAGCAGCAGATAGTCCTCCAATGGACAAACTGATCCAGAACAGCGCCTGAGCAGGCGTATGCGCATCAGCAGCGCCTAATATCCCGATTCCCAGTGCAGTACCGCCAATCAGAACAGCTCTTCGAACCAGACCCGCATTCCAACCGCGCTGCACCAATGCATCCACCAGCCATCCACCAACAATCAAGTCGGTAAACGTAGCAAACAGCCACGGCACGCCTGTATAGAGAAACGAATGCAGCAGATCAATATGCAGCGAACGCGACAAATAACTGGGCAGCCAGGTCAGCAGCAGATAAAAAACATAATTGTACGATCCAAATCCCAGGGCCAGCCCAATCACCTTGCGCCGTTGCAGCAGATATCCAAGCGACGCAACTTCCAACGAACCCAACTCCACATTCGGCAGCGTATCTTCTGAACGAATGTAACTCAGCTCTTCTGCGCTCAGCCCCGGATCGTCCTTTGGATCGCGATAAATCCAGTAAAAGAGCAGAAAATATAGAAAGCTGATGACCCCGGTTGCGGCAAAGCTCAGCCTCCAGCCCACATGCAGCAGCAGGATTCCAATGAGCGGCACGCCGATGGCTGAAGAGAACTTTGCCATCGAATCAAAAATGCTCGTAGCAAAACTGCGTTCTCTCGGAGGAAACCAGTAACCAACCGCCTTGGCGTTGGCGGGAAAGGTCGGCGCTTCGCCAATCCCCAGCAGAAATCGCGCACCGAAAAATCCGCTGATCGTCGGAGTAAGTGCCGCGGCAAACGACGCCACGCTCCAGATAAAAGTGCTGATGCGTCCCACACGTTTGATCCCGAAGCGATCAAGCACCACGCCAATGGGAAGCTGACAAAGCGCATACGTCCAGTTGTATGCTCCCAGCAAATAGCCAAACGTGACATCTGAAATGCCGAATGTCGCATACAGATCGTTGTGTGAAACAGAAAGATTCACGCGGTCAAAATAATTGACCAGAACGCCCAGGCCGAGGAGAAAGGCAATTCTCCATCGGCGGCGAGGAACGCAGTCCAGGGACAAAGCATTTTCAGCAGGCAATCATCATCTCGCTTTTCATAAAACAACAGTCTACCGGCACTCGACTACCATATGAATAGCGTCTGTCTATGCAGCAATTCTTTCAAACTCTAATCGCGGAGGAAGCCGGAAAAGCAGGCTTTTCTGCAGCCGGCATCGCTGCTGTGCCGGAACCCGGCTCGCCGCAAGACGAGAACGAACGCCGTAACTTTGCGCAGTGGATCGAACAGGGCAGCGCAGGCGAAATGGAATACCTGAAGCGCCGTAACGATGCAGGCGAGCTGGTGCGGTCATCCCTGCGCGTGGCCGTTCCGTGGGCCAAATCCGTAATCGTATGCGTTACAAATTACAATGCATCGCAGCCGCTCTCGATTGATCCTGCTCCCGAGGGAACAGGCTGGATTGCGCGTTACGCCTGGAGTGGCCAGCCGGGTGTCGACGGCAAGCTGATTCCCAGCGACTATCACAAAATATTGCTGAAACGTCTGGAGCGCCTCGATACAGTGCTCAAACAAACACTCGGACCATTCGAGTCAAAATGCTACGTCGACACTGGCCCACTCGTAGAGCGCATCTATGCGCGTTACGCCGGCGTGGGCTGGACCGGCAAAAACACCTGCATCCTGAACCAAAAGCTCGGCTCGTGGCTCTTTCTTGGCGTCATCCTCACCTCGATTGAAGTCCCCGAAGAGCAACAGGCACAACTCGCAGCTGACCGCTGCGGAAGCTGCACGCGCTGCATCGATGCCTGCCCCACCGGAGCGCTCACCGGCCCGCGTCAAATGGACGCATCGCTGTGCATCTCTTATCTGACGATAGAAAAACGTGGCCCCATCCCGCTGGAATTGCGAGAGGGAATCGGTCGTCAGGTTTTCGGCTGTGATATCTGCCAGGATGTTTGCCCCTGGAACCGTAAGGCCCCCATCTCCTCCGATCCTGAATTACAAACGCGACCAGAGTTGGTAAATCCCGCACTCGATTGGCTGGCCGGACTGGATCAGGAAAGCTTCGGCAAGCTCTTCTTCGGTTCCCCCGTCAAGCGCGCCAAATTCGAGGGCCTCCGGCGAAATATCGCCATCGCCATGGGCAACAGCCGCCTGCGGCGATTCCTGCCTACGCTTGAAGAATGGAAGCAGAACGAAGATCCGGTGTTGTCCGAAGCCGCATCCTGGGCTATCCAGCAGATCGAAAACTAAACATCCAGCCCAATCGACCGCATCAGTTTCAGCGCATTCGTTGTCTGCACAGTGCCTGGCGTCAGCTTGTAATCAAAACGCAGTGCTCCATCTTCAAGAGTGTCTGAGAAATGAAAGTTGGCCGCATGCTCCTTCATCTCTTCAGCAATCTTCGCCAGCGCCAGATCATGCGTGGTGATAAGCCCGATAGCGCCCTGTGCCAGCAAATGCCGCACAAATGATTCCGTGCCCACGCGCCGGTCATGGGAGTTGGTTCCGGAAAGCAGCTCATCCAACAGGAATAATACCGGCACATTGTCTTTGCTCATCTCGTCAATTTTCTTCAGCCGCAAAATCTCCGCATAAAAACGCGAAAGCCCTCCTTGCAGCGAATCAAGAATGCAGATAGAAGCAGCCACTGCAAGTCTAGATAAGACAAACCGCCGTGCGCATACCGGCGCTCCCGCCTGCGCAAGAACCACATTGATTCCTACACAACGAATGAAAGTGCTCTTGCCCGCCATATTCGGCCCGCTGATAACGATGAGCTGTAAATCTTGATCAAGGCGAAGGTCATTCGATACAGCATGCTTTCGTGGCAATAACGGATGCGCCATCCACTCAGCATGCAGATACGGACCATGCTCCACAAATTCCGGAAAAGTGTTCTCCGGATGCTCATAGGCGTAACATCCCAAAGCTGTAAGCGCTTCTATTGCGCCCGTAACTTCAATCCATCGCCGGACATCCTGCCCATACACTGCGCGCCATGCCTCAATGGCAAGTACCCACTGTGGTGTCCAGAACAAGAAAAGATCCAGCACCTTCACCATCCAGTGCTCATGCGCATCAAGCCATGCGACGCGCCTGCTCAGGCGGCGAATCGCCAGCGACGGACAACACGCATGCGAAAGCAGCCTTTTCTGCAAGCCTTTAAGTTGCAGCGATGTGAATTGCGCCCGCTCAATTTCTTTCAGGATGGAAGCAAGAATTTCAAGCTCCTGCGCAGCTTCATCAATCTTGCTCACTGCCTGTTGCGTATGCGGCTGCAGCTTATATCGAATCGCCAGATTCAGCAGACTCATCGCCAGGGCCGCCAGCCCCCAATCCCACGCAAACCAGGCCGCGAGGCTCAATACCCAGCATGCAGCAAGCACCGGCAGCACAATTCTCAGCAAGCGATGAGAGCCGAACCGCGCCGCCGATTCGCTCCACGCAATCAATGATTCCGGACAAACTCCCATGCGCACATCTTCACCGGCAAGCGCTAGTCGCTCACGAAAATCGATATTTGGCGCAAGCTCCCGGATGCTCTTATGCCGCTCCGTAATTTCTTCAGCAGATGCGCGATCCAGCAGCCACGCAGCGAGTATTCTCTCGCCCGCGCGCGTGCGCGCCGTGCAAAGCAATTCAAAAAGGCTGCCCTTGCCGAAAATGTCGAGATCACGCGCATAAGGGTGTGCAGGATCGAGATATTCCTCGCCACTCTGTCCTGTGCCCGCCCATCGGTCTTCCAGGCGCGCCATGCCTCGTTCATAAAAGCTGCGCAGCCGAACGCACCGGCGCACCGAACGCAGCACGCGCTCATGCCACGCAAACAATAAGATCAGCAGCGCAATCGGTAGAAAGACATATCCAATCTGCGCGGTATGATACTTGCCCAGCCAGACCACAAGACCGATGGTCACAAGTCCAATTGCCAGCTTCCCGCCAGCCAGCAGCCTGTCCTGTTCCGAATGGCGTTTCAATGCCTGTGACAACGCTTCGAGCCGCTGAAGATATTCGTTGTGTGGTCCGGGAGAGCGCATTGCCTCATTATCGCAAGCGAGAGGAATTAGGATAGTGAGCTTCAATCATTCAAATCCTGAGCCTGGCGAATATCTGGTTTTTTTCAGCAGCCCACGTTATGCCTGGGCCTTGCGTTTTTTGGGCGGAAGCACGGGCCTTTAGGCTCGGCTTCCGCAATTCGTGAAAATGCGCTAAGTTTCCCGCCATTGACAGACTAAAATATTTGATTAACATATGTGTCTATGAAACATATTGATACCCAGGTATTCGACCGTGAACTGAAAAAGGGAAGCGCCGAGTTGCTGATCCTGTCTTTAATCGAGCATCGCGCGCGGCACGGATATGAGATCAGCAAACTGATCGAGGAGCGCTCCGGCGGCTCTCTGAAGTTCAACGTCGCCTCGTTTTATCCCTTGCTCTACCGGCTGGAAGAGCGCGGCCTGATTGCTGGGCGCTGGGTAGAAAAGGCGGGGCAGCGCCGTCGCCGCTTTTACCGCCTCACAGCTCAAGGCAAAGATGTGCTGAAGACGCAGCGCGCCACCTGGCTTGAATTCGTCAACGCAATCCATCGCATTACGGAGGCGGAAAATGCCTGACTGGTCAAAAGAAGTGCGCGCCGCCATTGCCGGCCTCAACCTTGAGCCAACGCGCGAGCAGGACGTGGTGGACGAATTGAGCCAACACCTGCGCGACCGCTATGAAGAGATGCTGGCCTCCGGCGTCGGCGCAGATCAAGTTTACCGATCGCTACGGGCCGAACTCGAAGACGGACGCCTGCTGCAAGGTCTGACCAATACAGTTGCCAAAGCGCGCGAACCGCTGGCAGCAGGAAGCAGCGGTCAGAAGAAGTTCCTGGGTGGATTCGGCCGCGATTTCCGCTATGCGTTGCGCCAGCTTCGCCAGAGCCCGGGATTCACTCTGGTCGCGGTCCTCTCACTCGCGCTCGGCGTGGGAGCAAATACTGCCATCTTTCAGCTGCTCGATGCTGTGCGTCTTCGTCTGTTGCCGGTAAAAGCTCCGGAGCAGCTTGCGCGAATCAGGATCACAAATGACACAAATGGCCGGGCCGGCAGCTTCGTCACCGATCATGCCGATATGACCTATGCCATCTGGAATCTGGCGCGCGCACAACAGCAGGGATTTTCCAGCATCGCAGCATGGTCTCCAACGCGGCGCAACCTCGGCCAGGGCGGCGAAGCGCGTTACGCCAATACGTTGATGGTGAGCGGCGATTTCTTCCCCGTGCTCGGTATTCAACCGTATCTTGGAAGATTTTTGTCTCCAGCAGATGATTATCGCGGATGTGGCGCACAGGGTGCTGTGATCAGCTACTCTTTCTGGCAGCGGGAATATGGCGGGAAAGATTCGGCCCTCGGCAGCAAAATCTCCCTTGACCGGCAGTTATTTCAGATCATCGGTATCGTGCCGCCTTCTTTTCATGGCGTGGACATAGGTCGCGACTTTGACGTTGCCGTCGCTCTGTGCTCTGAGCCGACCTTCAATGCAAAGAACTCCTGGACAGACGACCCGATGACCTGGTGGCTTTCCGGAATCGGACGCCTCAAGCCGGGCTGGACACTCGAAAAAGCATCAGCGCAGCTAGCCGCCATTTCGCCTGGAATTTTTGCCTCAACCGTGCCGCCCAAGTATGACGACATCCTCAAAAAGGACTACCTGCACTTTCATCTCGGAGCCGTGCAGGCAGATAAGGGCGTATCTTCGTTCGCCGGACAGCATGATCCGCTGGCTATTCTGCTTGGTCTTTCAGGCCTGGTTCTTTTATTAGCCTGCGCCAATCTGGCAAACCTGCTGCTGGCGCGTGCAAGCGCGCGCCAGCGTGAGATGGCTCTGCGGCTTACTCTCGGAGCATCACGTGTACGCCTCTTGTGCCAGGTACTGGCCGAAAGCCTGCTGCTGGCCATCTTCGGGACAGCGGCAGGATTCGCTCTGGCCCAGTTGCTCAGCCGCGTAATGGTCGCGATGTTGTCATCCGGTTCGGGTAGCGTATTTCTGGACTTGGCGCCGGACTGGCGTGTCTTGGGCTTCGCTTCCGGTTTAGCAGTGCTCACCTGCCTGCTCTTTGGACTTATGCCCGCACTGCAGGCCTCGCGCACCGATCCCGGAGCTGCCATGAAAGCAAATGGCCGTGGCGCCACATCCGGACGCGAGCGCTTTCTCCTCCGCCGCGTTCTCATCGTCACGCAGGTTGCATTGTCGCTCGTCCTGCTGACCGGAGCTCTGCTCTTCGCCCGCAGCCTGCGTAATCTGATGACACTCGATGCCGGTTTTGATCAGGACCATTTGCTGGTGGCGAACTTCGATTATTCTCCCTTGCATGTTCCATTAGAGCGCCGCAGGGCTTTTCAACAAGAGATTTATGAACGCATGCACGCCATTCCAGGAGTGGAATCTCTGGCCGGCGTCTTCGTTGTGCCCATTAGTCACAGCGGATGGGACGACAACATCGATGTGCCCGGTGGGCCGCAGCGCGTCGATTCGCAGTTCAATCTGGTCTGGTCGGGATTCTTTCAGACGATGCGTACACCCCTGCTGGCTGGACGCGATTTCAATGAATCCGATACACCGACATCGCCGCCTGTGGCCATCGTGAATGAGACATTTGCCCGCAAGTTCTTTCAGGGAGCAAACCCTGTCGGCAAGATAGTCTATAAATCCGAGAAAAAGGATGAGCCATACCAGATTATCGGGCTGGTAAAGGATGCGAAGTACCACAACTTGCGTGAGGATTTTCCGCCAACTCTGTTCTTCGCGGCATCGCAGGAAAAAGAGCCCGGCGAGGGACTGACGCTGATGATTCGCTCGAATGAGTCCATGGAATCACTGGCAGCGGCAGTAAAGCGAACTGCCGGGAGCATTAGTCCATCAATGGTGCTGAATCTTTCCGTCTTCAAGACTCAGGTGCGCGAAGACCTTGTTGGAGAGCGGCTGATGACCACGCTGACCAGCTTTTTCGGCGCGCTGGCCATCCTTCTCGCCATGGTGGGAATATACGGCGTGATCTCCTACATAGTCGTCCGCCGCAGAAGTGAAATCGGTATACGCATGGCGCTCGGTGCGGCTCGCGGAGCAATTCTGCGCATGGTTTTACGTGAATCCGTCGTCCTGTTGGCAATTGGCGTAGCCATCGGAACAATTCTGGCGCTCGCCGCCGGCAGCGTCGCTGCCTACATGCTCTATGGATTGAAGCCGCGCGACCCAGCGACTTTTGCCGTCTCAGTCCTGGCACTGACAGTGATTGTGCTGCTTGCCGGCCTTCTGCCTGCGAGCAGGGCGGCAAATGTCGATCCTATGATTGTGCTTCGGGAAGAGTAGCAAACGGACTCCCTGTTCGATGCAGGGAGCCGTTTGCAGAAGAAGTTGTGTATGAGCTAGGCGTTGTTTCTTACAACATTGGCCGCATTCAGACCCTTTGGCCCCTGCTGGCACTCAAATTCCACTGCCTCACCCTCATTTAACGTCTTGTATCCATTGTCCTGGATCGCGGAGAAGTGGACGAAAACGTCCTCTCCCGTCGAACGCTGGATGAACCCATAACCTTTGGCTCCGTTGAACCACTTCACAACACCGTGCTCTTTCACACCTACTCCTTTCGTTAGAACTCCCGGAATGCCCTGAAAACACCAAGAGCCGCCGTTACTGCGCCGGCAGCTCTGCGCGCTGACAAATGAATTCCAGGAGTGTAAAACACAAACAACAAATGGCCTTCCAACAATTCCGATGTGTCAAAAAGACAAATCGTGCCCTAATTTATGGCAGGAATCTCTTTTGGAATCAAGTAAAAAATATGTTGTAAGTGTAGGAAGACGAAGATGTTACGTCGGTCCACTGTACTCAGGTAATCTATCTGTGGTTACCTAAGTTCATGAGAGTTGTCAAAAGAATCTACCGGGTTCCCAGAAGTCCATTTTGATAGCATCTTCGCATAAGAACAGAGAAAAATGCCCGCAGCACCGCAGCAAATCGCGCCTCAGACGGCGAAATCACGCGTCCAGCTCTTTTCCGGCTCCGTTTTCTGGAGACAGGTTGTCTCTCTCGTCAAGTATCTGACGCAGACTGAAGTCCATACGTATGCCTTCAGCGTGGCAGCAAACGCCATTCTGTCTTTGTTTCCGTTTATCGTCATGATGTTCACCGTCGCTCGCCGCATCTTCCATTCGCAATCTATGGTCGAGGTTATCGGCGACATGTTGCGTTATTTCCTGCCGGCCAATCAGGATTTCGTAGTCCGCAACATGAGCCTTCTGGTCAATCCGCGCGGCGACGTCCAGATAGCCTCCGTCATCATGTTGCTGATCTCCTCAACCGGCGTCTTTTTGCCGCTGGAAGTGGCCCTAAACCGCGTCTGGGGCGTCACAGAAAACCGTTCTTACTGGAAAAATCAGCTTGTTTCCATCGGATTAGCGCTTGCAGTAGGCCTTTTAGCGCTCACTTCGATTGCATTTACCGCGGCGCAAAACAGAATTCTCAGCCTGCTCTTCTTCGGCAAAACGAATAATGTCGTCTATTCCTTCTTTGAGCACGCATTTCTGCAGATTTCCGCGGCATTTCTCAGCATTGCCATCTTCTTCGTTATTTATTGGGTGCTGCCTAATCGCAAACTGCCGGTCAGTGCCGTATTGCCTGCCGGCATCGTTACCGGACTCATCTGGGAGGGCGCAAAGGTGATCTACGTAAAAGTGCTTCCCTGGCTCGATCTGCGGTCTGTTTACGGACCGTTTTCCGTTTCCGTCAGCCTCATGATGTGGGCGTTTCTCACTGGATTGCTTCTCCTTGCCGGTGCGCAGTCCTCGGCGACACGCTATACGCTCCGTTTAGCGCATCAGGCCGACGTTGAGGCCGCGCAAAAAGCCGATAAATGAGCCATTTTTCGTGATTTTGCCGCACTCGCGCTACACTCAGACATCACCATCAGGGCGAAGTAAGAGCGAATAACCCATGGGACAGGTAAAAAATTTTGAAGCTCGCGTCTTTCGTGCGCTTCGCCGCGAGCCTCCGCAGAGTAAGGTGCATCGGCTCGCCTTCTGGCTGCTCATCATCTACGTAGCACTTGCTCCAGGACGCCTGTTGCCCGGCACCGCAGGCGCTGTTTTTGGGGTGATCAGCGCCTTTACTCTCTTTTTGCTGATTGCTTTCTGTATCCCGCTGGTCTGGCGCTGGATCTTCGGCCGTTTTCTCTGGAAACTGCGCAACCGGCTCATCATGACATATCTCCTGATGGCCCTTACCCCGGTCGTGCTCTTCGTCATGCTGGCGCTGATCGCGCTTTATGGGTTCAGCGGGCAGTTTGCCATTTTCGCAGCTACGTCCTCTCTTCAGGCCCAGCTTGAGCACTATGCGTCAGAAAATCGTGCCTTCTGCGTGCATGTGGCCCACTTTCTGGCCATGAATCCGGGAAGCAAAAGCGTATCTCCGCCCCCCGAAATGGAGGACACATCCCCGGCAAGACCGGACTCCGGCCTGCGCATCGCCGCATTTCAGGATGGCAAATCCATTCCTATTGTTCCCGCTACGTTTCAGGCCAACATCCCCCAGGTCCCTGCATGGGCGCAGGACAATTTTCATGAGGCCGTGCTCGACAATGGCAAACTCTACCTTCGCGCCATTGACATGCAGACCATCGGCAGCCATACCACTACGGTGATCACCAGCGTTCTTCTTGATAAGGCCAGGTTGGACCAGATTGCGCAGGGCATCGGCAGAATTGAAATTCTGACGAATCTCCCGATGAACGAGGAGACCTCTGCCGGGGGAGAGCAATCCAGAGCAGCTCCGGACAACCCGGCGCAGCCAGGCGTAAAAAGAACCCAGGAGCGGAAGCTGACTCGCGAAGAGATACGGGAGAACTCGATCACCGGGGGCTCACTGCCCCCAGGCCAGCACTTCTATGATATTCCCATCTACTTCACCGCGCCGCTGGAAGCCAGAGACTGGGTAACAGGAAAGTCGCACAACACGCCGACCATCGTGACCTCGCGTCCGTCGCTGTTGTATCAGCGGTTGTTCATCGCTTCTCTGCAGATTGCCAGCTTCGTGCAGAATATCCTCATCGCGGTTGCCTGCTTCTTCGGGCTGCTTGAGCTGATTGCCTTCATCATGGCAGTGCGTCTGAACCGCACCATCACGCGATCCGTGAACGATCTCTATAACGCGACGGTAGAAATCGACCAGGGCAATCTCGCGCATCGCATCAAGGTCACGCGCAACGACCAGCTCGCAGCCCTGAGCCGCTCCTTCAACCGCATGTCCTACTCGCTGGAGCGCCTCCTTGCCGAGCAGCGCGAAAAAGAGCGCCTGCAGAGCGAGCTTGCCATCGCGCAGGAAGTACAGGCAAACCTCTTTCCGCATGGCTCAGTCTCTCTGCCCATGCTGGAGCTGCACGGCGCCTGTTACCCGGCGCGCACAGTCAGCGGCGATTATTACGATTTCCTCGTAACCGGCGATTCCGGCCTCGGATTGGCATTGGGCGACATCAGCGGGAAGGGAATTTCCGCCGCGTTGCTCATGGCCACGCTGCATTCCGCCGTCCGCGCATATCGCTTTGCCGGAGAAGACCTGGCGCTGGCGGGCCGACATCTGAGCGCTGTCGGGCAGGAAAAGCCGGGTCATCCATATATGAACGGCAATGGCCACGATCCGTTTCTTGAACCGGCCAAAATTCTTACGCAGCTCAATCGCCACCTGTTCCGCAGCACGCAGCCGGAAAAGTATGCCACGCTCTTTCTGGCGCATTACGACGGAGCCACCAGCCAGCTCACCTACTCCTGCGGAGGCCAGCTTCCTCCACTCATACTGCGCACCGACAACACCCTGACCACACTGGGTTGTGGCGGCACCGTCGTCGGTCTTCTCGAAAACGCTACTTACGATCAGGGAGTAGAGCAACTAAATCCCGGCGACATCCTCATCGCCTACAGCGACGGCGTAACCGAACCGGAGAACGACTTCGGCGAATTCGGCGAAGAGCGTCTGATCGACGTGGTACGCCGCCACCGCCACATGCCCCTCGATGCAATTTCTGAGCAGGTCATGCAGTCACTCCGCAACTGGATCGGCGGCCAGGAACAGCCCGACGACATCACCCTCGTCCTCGCTCGCCAGCGCTGAATCATACCCCTCCACTTGGAGCGCTCTTACTTTCAGTAGTAGTGTCGAGAATGATTGGTCAAGATTGTGGGAAGCATTCATAATATTCTTGACAATCTCTCTCTCTCTCTATGCTGACCTCATTTTCCGGGGTTCTACGGTGAAAAGCAGTCGCATTTGCGGCGGCCAGGAACTCGGCCCACAGCAGTTCAGAACAGTATATCGACAGTAAGCAGTGCCTTGCCCCTTGCGTGCGTTGCTGCAGCAATCTTCAAGGAGGTAATTGTGCTCATTCGTCTCTGTACGATGTGCTTACTCTTTCCTGCAGTCGTTTTCGCGCAGCAAAGCTCCAACATGACGGCATCCATGCCGGGCATGAATCATCCTGGATACAAGATGATTTCCGGCAAAGATCATCCTGAACTGATACCCGATCTTACCGCCTATCACATGTACTTCATGGTCGTGGGAGAACTGCCAAACCCGAGTACAAAGGCACTGGCTCGACAGAAAGCCTGTCTCGCAAAGATGCCCGGGATGAAAGATGCAGATTCTCAGGCCATAGCGAGAATAATCGGAGCCTACAAGCTGCAATGGACTTCGATGGTCAATGACTACAATGCAAGAGTCGATGCAGCCGCGCGAATAGGAGGAACGCCGCCGGACGCGGCAGTATTTCTCCGGCAACGCGACCAACTCGTCCAGCAGTATCTGTGCACGATAAGAAAGACTCTCTCACCCGCTGGAATGAAGCAGTTTGAAGGTCATATCCAGGAGCAGAAAGCCCATATGCAGATCACTGCGCCGGAGGGACAATGAAAGCCAACTGCACTCGACTACTGTTTATCTCCCTGTGTTTGCCTTTTTGGTGTTCGGTCGCAAACGCACAGGGTTGTCGTCTGGACTTCACGCCTAACTATGCCATCTATGAAAACGTATCATCTGATGGAACATATATTTACACAAGCGTCCTAGTTGCAGGCAGCACAACCGGAAGCGGTAGTGCTGCCTGCAACCCAAATAACGTCACACATACCCCGAAAGCCTACAATAAGATTGGCACAGTAGGAGGCTGGGTAACTGGCACACCGGGACACATGAACAGTTACAGTTCTGTTCAAAACAATCAAGACATTCTAGGAGGCCCGGGCATTATTTACCTTGATGCCTCAGGAGAGATAGATTGCTCTATGTTTGGAACCTTCTGGACAGGGGGATTTAACCCAAAGGCCATTCGTCTTACGACAACATATTGGGGCCCCCCGCCTATTGATTCCGACGGAGAATGTTACTACACGACTACTGCGTGTAGAAATAACACTACTCCGACATGCAGATCGTCTAAATTTGGAGGAGCACTCCTCAGTGCGTCGCCTACTTGTCCGAATTGGGTACGCGGGTCATATGCTGTGATCGACGGGGTCTGTACGTTTGCGTTTGGCTTTCCTCAAAAGGAAGGGGAGGAAGGAGGACCGTGCACCTAAGAACCAGCCTACGACTAACTTATGGGGTGTGCATATGTGTGGCAAACCTTTAATTCTGCTTTTATTTCTAACTCTGACCGCAGGAATAAACCCGATGACTGATAGTCTGAAGTCCGGTGCCCAGTTCCTTTTGCGACCAACTTCGGGAGTTCCCCTTTCGCTGCAGCAAATAGAGGAGCATTCACGCAAAATTGATGACGGCAGGTTCGCCATCGAGTATAGGATCACCAGCCATGAGTACCGCGACTCAGCAGGGAGGCTGCGGCAGGAATCGGAAACTAGGGACCAAGCGGGGCATCTCGTCGCAAGTGCTGTGGCCATCACTGATCCTGTTGCAGGTGCCCAGACTATTCTGTTGGACGCGGAGAAGGTAGCTTATCGGCTAAAGGTTAAGTTATCTCCTGACCCTCGCCTATTCCTCACGGATGCGGCAGACGGGCAAGATTCACCACATAAGTGGAAAGTCATCCATACCGAGATAGAGGATAGGAAGATCGAAGGCTATGTTTTCAAGGGTACTCGCATTGAGACTTCGGCTGAAGATGTAGCCGGGCTCACAACCACCATCGACCGGTGGTACTCTGATCAACTTAAATTGTTCGGGGCGATTGATCGAAAAGGCCCGTTTCAGGCGTATACCATCAGGATTCAACAATTACAATTTCGCGAACCTGATCACGCCCTTTTTGAAATTCCTGTGGACTATCAGGTTGTAGATGTGGAAATGCCGCAACCCTGAGCAATCCAGTTGAAATAATTTGATCCAGAATTCGCCCGGACTCTCAATCGGCTCCGGACGAATTCTGGATTTGATCATTCTTCCCAATCGGCGACAAATCAACAGTGAATCCTCATATTGCACAAGGACGGGATAACTGGTCTCTTGAGCTTTACTTCCGGGACCGCGACTCCAGCGGCACAAGACCCGCGAGGCGGTAGTACACAACGAGTTGGCCGTAGTGTTCATTACTGTGTTCGATGAGGCCGTTCGAGATATCGGGAACACGCGCTTTCTGGTGAGGAAAATAAACAACCTCTGCCGTCATTCCTTTTTCGCCTTTTGACTGGATTGCTGATGCGCCATCGGCGAAAGACTTCTCAACGAACGCAACGACTTCGGCCTTGGACTTGTATTGGTCGCGCTTCGGATCTACGTCTGCCGTAGGCTTCTTCCCCATGACGGTATCGGTGAAGAAGTAGGTTGAGCCGCCGCGTGCAGCAACTGCTCAACGAAGCTCCGTTGAGCGGGTGTCGGCTTGAAGTCATATTTGTCTTCGGGAAAATCTTCGGCCATCGCCGTCAGCTTGCGCCCAATCTCATTTCAGGAGTCGAGCACGACTTTCATTTCTGAATTGGCAGGTTTGACAGCTATATCTTCCTTCATCGCGTCCTGGGCATGGGCGGGAAGTGCCCATGCCAGCAAGATAATGGGGAGAAACGGCATTTTTTTCATTCTTTCTCCTCGTCGAGTTTCGCGAATCAAAGCTTCTTACTCCGAGTTCGTCAGTCCCGCAAACACTGCGGCAACCTTGTCGAAAGTCTCGTACCAGCGAGGTATCTGGGAGTCCCAGCCCTGGGCTGCCTCTATCCAAACGCAAGGCATACACCGGGCTCATGTAACCTGCTCGCGGATTCAACCGGAGGGTGGGCTTATGGCACTCCGGGGTACATGACGAGCTACTTATCAGTTCAGAATAATCAGCAGATTGTGGGACAACCTGGAGTCGAATACGATTTCAGCTATGGGGGCAACGTCATTTGTACTGTGTTTGGATACCTCTGGTCTATCAGCGTTTTCGGTAGGATTGGCTTATCAGAAGCAAATTATTTGGATGGTGGGCCCAATGCAAATGGTAGATGCGGCTTCACCATGTATTGTCCAAACGGCGTTACCCCTGTATGTCCATTCCCTAAAACATTTAATGCTAGCGGAGCATTTTGTCTTGCCCCATATGCACATGCGTATGGTCCTACGTTTAGAACTACTGGCGCTAACAAACAGTGCATCACTCCAGTCACCACCGAAGTCCCTAGCTATGCAGAAGCGAACTGCCAATGAAAGGAGGCTACAAACGAGTATGTCAATCAGCGCGTTGGTAGCTGTTTTTGTGGATGTAGTTATGGCAGGTGCCTTGTATTTGGTCAATATTCTACATGTCCCTTTCCTCGTTAAAGATTAAAAATGGCAATTACCATACCCTGCAGGAATACAAAATGGTGATACCCATTCTGGTCGTTATGGCAGCTACGACAGCTTGGTGACTACTCGGACGCCGTCGCTCAAAATCTGCCTGAGTTCATGATGCGAGTTATCCTCTGGGTAGCTCGCATGATTATTCCTATAGCTGCCACCGTCTCTGTACGATGTGCTTACTCTTTCCTGCGGTCGTCTTTTATCCTTACTTTTAACTCTAACCTTCGTTGTCAAACTTCCGTATTGCGGACAGATCGTCCAAATCGTCATGAGTGCATTGGCCTTGTTTTCGCCAGCTGAGAATTGCTTCCAGTTTCAGTGGAGGCGGCCGTTACTCAGAGCGTAGTGCCTCCATTACATCGACGCGGGCAGCGCGAACTGCCGGCAGTAGCGATGCAATCACCGCAACCATCATCAGCAAGAAGGCGGAAGTGACCACGGGTAAAGCCCCCGGCATCTTCATTTCAACAAAATAGCTACCTGCTATCCGTGCCGCGACGAATCCGAACGCTGCGCCAGCGAGCACGCCCAGTGCAGCCATCACGACGCCTTCTGTTATGACGCCTTTAAGGATCCGCCGCGGCTCCGAGCCAAGCGCCAGCCGGATACCGAATTCGCGAGTGCGCGCACTCACTGAAAATGCAAGCACGCCTGCTACTCCCACTACCGCGATGATCAACGCGACAGCTGCAAACACGCCGAACACAACTGAGTTCAATCGGTCCGGTGTAAGCACTTCGGCGCGGATATCTTCAAGTGTGGCCGCGTGCTCAACGGGCTGATCGGCAGACATCGACCGAATGAGACGCGTGATTGGCGCGACCAACGCATACGGATCGCGGCTGGTATGGATAAACAGGCGACCGCCAAAGAGCACACCTCCCTCGAGAGGGTCGTAGACCGTGACTGTGGGTCCGGGGACAAGATGAGTATCGTCAATATCGGCTGCAACACCGATGATGCGGTGCGGCGCCATGAGGCGTGCCTTATCGGCATCCGTTCCGGGGAAGAATTGCAATACGGGATCCGTCCAGAAGACATGGCGGTTAATAGGATCCTGATTGGGGAACATGCGCTGTGCGAGAGTCTGGCTGACGATAACCACCGGGTCGTTCTTGTTCTCGCCGTCGAGCGCGTTGAAATCACGGCCGGCGACGATGGGAACGCCAAGCGCTGCAAAATATCCGGGAGAGATAGTGCGCGACGAAGCGCGCGGGTCTTCTTCGCCGGGGGAATGGACGTGACCATCCGCAGAAAATTGCAGGCCAAAGTTGGAATTGCTATCGCGCCAGGGAACCACGTCGCCGAACGCGGTCCGGCTCACGCCCGGCAGCGCATCAATGCGGCGCATTACTTCTTTGTAGAAATCAACGACTTGTTGTGGTGTCTTTCCGTAGGCCATAGCCGGAACATCGATAGCGAGAACGCGTTGCGTATCCAGCCCCGTTCGCGCTCTTTGCAGCGCAATGAGAGTCGAGATCAACACACTTGCGCCAACCAGCAGCACGAACGAAGCAGCGATTTGTGTTACCGCGAAGATTTGCTGGCGGCGATTCGTACCGCTGGTGATGCGCGCAGTCCCGTTTGAAAGGCCCAGTCCACTCGACGAGGCGGACGACGGGAGGCGTGGGACAAACGCCAGGATCACCGCCGCGACAATGGCCAGTGCTGCTCCTACCCACAGGATGCTGGAATCTACTTTTAAGTCGATGGCGCGAACCGAAAACTTCGAGGCATAACGGGCGAGGATGGCGACCAGTGGCCGCGCGCTTGCCACACCGATCAGCGCGCCGGCGCCGCAGAGCACCAGGCTTTCAGCCAATAGCATGCGGCGCAAAGCGCCTTTGCTCGCGCCGAGCGCCATGCGGACTGCAAGCTCACCTTCGCGGCGAACCGTCCGCGCCAGAATCAGGTTGGCTACATTGCAACATGCAATGACGAATACCAGGGCCGAGGCTGCGAGTAACACCAGCAGCACATCCCTGGCACCTGACGTAATCTCGTCGCGAAACCTCCGGGCTTCTATTTGGAAGTCACCTTGCTTCGAATAAGCCTCGGGGTGGTCTTTCTTCATCGTGGAGTAGACGGTGCGCAGCTCAGTACGAGCCTGGTCGAGAGTGGCTCCAGGCGCGAGGCGCCCGAAAAGCTCAGTCATGCGATGAATACGGCCGGTGACCATGGTCGCAGACAGATGATGCGGGCTGGTGACGATGTTGGAGATGATTTCAGTGTCCTGTGGGTATGGGACGCAGGGCTCTAGGACACCAATGATCTTCGCTGATCGTTCACCAATACTGCCGAGGCGAATGGTCTTACCGATGACCGAAGGATCTTTGGCAAGACTATTCGCCCAGAAACGATAGGTGAGAACGGCGACTCCGGCGGCATTAGGGCCATCGTCCTGAGGGCCAATGAGACGCCCGAGAACAGGATGAAGGCCCATCACATCGAAATAATTGCCACTCACGACGCCGCCGCGAATGGAACGAGGCTCACCGAGTCCAACCATGGTGAAGTCCATGGTGGAGAAGTCGCCAAGCGCGCTCAAGGTTTTGACGCTGGCGCGCAAGTCCTGGATCTCGGGTACGGAAAAGGTGGTGTTTTCGTCATGAAGGCCCGGCGCGCTTTGCCGGATATAGATCAGACGGTTCTCATCACGATTGACTAAAGGCTTGAGAAGCACACCGCGCACCAGTGTGAAGATAGCTGCATTGGCGCCGATGCCAAGCGAGAGCGTGAGAATTACCGTGATCGCCAGCCCGGGAGTACGAGTTAACGAATGGAATGCAACTTTGAGATCGCGAAGAAATGACATGTTGCTGCCTGCCTGTTCAGTTTATGCGCTGGATCGTCACCCTATAGTCGTTTGGGTGTTTCTTCCCCATGACGGTATCGGGGAAATAGTAGTTTGAACCTGCCGCGTGCAGCAACTGCTCGGCGAAGCTCTGTTGAGCGGCAGTAAGACAATCGCGAGAAACGGCATTCTTTTCATTTCTTTCTCCTCGTCGAGGTTCGCGGATCAAAAGCTGCTTACTCCGACTTCGCCAGTCCCGCAACCACTGCGGCAACCTTATCGAGAGTCTCATACCAGCCCTCCAGCTGACCGCTGTTTTTCGCGCTTTCCATGGGTTCATTTCCAATGTAGGTGAGTTTTGTCCGGCCGTTTCCCAGATCCTCAAACAGAATCACGTCGTATGCGTCCTCGATGGCCTCATCTTCCATTCCTAATTCCGCAGCCTCAATCTTGTTTCCCTTTGAGTCGGCAAAGTACATAGAGAAAACGATCTTCTCGTACGGAACAATCTCATGGTATTCGCCGGCATTCCAGCCCTCAAACTGCCCATCCAGCGCTTTCATGCAGCAGAGAAATTTTCCTCCCACGCGAAAATCTATCTCGCAGGAGGGGCAGTAAAAATCCTTTGGTCCCCACCACTGCATCATGTATTTCGGGTCTGTCCACGCCTTCCAAACCAGTTCGCGTGGGGCATCAAATACTCTCGTTATCACCATCCGGTCCGTATCATTCACTGGTCTTGTCACTTTCGACCTTCCTCTTTCATTTGATTTACCACCACATCCAGCTTGTCGAAACTCTCTTCCCAGAATCGGCGATAGCTGATCGCCCAGTCGCTGACGGTCTTGATTGTCTGCGGCCTGAGCGTGCAGATACTCTCTCGTCCGCGTTTGGTCTTGGTCACAAGCCGCGCCCGCACCAGATAGGCGATATGTTTTGAAATCATTTGCTGCGAGAGTGCAAACGGCTCCGCCAAGCCATGCACCGTGGCAGGCCCATGGCTGAGCCGTTCGATCATTGCCCGCCGAGTTGGATCAGACAAAGCCGCAAATGTTGTGTCCAATCTATCCACAACCATATGGTAGTGAATTTTCGGCGGATGTCAACGGCTTTCTTGCAGTCCAGTTTCCTGTTCCGTGATCTACGAACCCCTGTGAAGCATGCTAAACTGCGTGCTGAAAGAACTGCCCCTTTCATTCCGTTTACTCCGGCCTCCAAATCTTGAAAACCGCTGTCGTTCAAGGGCAACCAGGAAAGGATGATTTGCAATGAATGCACTTGCGATACGCTGTCTGCGTGATCTTAGGTACACTGCCACAACTGATGGCCGCACAAAAAGCGTCGTCGTCCAGCCCAGGCTCGCGGTGTGGGCTCTGCTGCCGATCCTTGCTGTGCTGACGGCTGCGCTGGCGATACCTGCCTTCGGGCAAACCACCTTCCAGGCCGAAGTTGTGAAGCATCTGACCACGTCGCGAGACTTCACACTGAAGGTGGCCGATGCGATGCCGGCTGCGGACTACGGATTCAAGCTGACCCCGCCTCAGATGAGCTTCGCGGAGCAGATGATTCATCTCTCGCAGGGGCTGACTTATTTTCTCTCAACCTTTTCGGGACAAAAGCCGAACCCGGGAAAACCCAAGTCCGAGTCGAAAGAGGATGTGATGGCGTTTATCCGGCAATCCTTTGACGACGCCATCGCTACGGTGGGCAAGCTGACTCCGGAGCAGTTGGCCAAGACCTATAAGAGCGAAGAAGGAACCGAATCGGGTACCGGCCTGCTACTGGGAATGCTGGACCATACGACGCATCACCGCGCATCGGCGGAGATGTACCTGCGGGCGAAAGGGATCACGCCTCCGGAATATCAGTTCTGAACTCTTGCGAACTATGCGCCCTTCCCTATGCGCACCACAGAGCCAGGTGCGCCTCCGCTGCGCTCAATAGTTGATAATACGTAAAGTCGGAAAGGGAATACCGCAGTAGTTTTCACAGAATGAAGAAGGCCGAGAAGGGAAGAGTCTATCTAGTTGGCGCAGGCCCCGGTGATCCGGAGCTGCTGACTCTCCGCGCCGCTGCCCTGATCCAGTCTGCCGACTTCATCTTCCACGATGATCTGGTTGCGCCGGAAATCCTTCACCACGCCTCAGATCAGGCGACAGTGAAAAACGTGGGCAAACGCTGCGGCGACAAGTCCATCACGCAGGACGACATCAACGCGCTGTTGATTCACCACGCCCGCGCAGGCCACAGCGTAGTCCGCCTTAAGACAGGCGATCCCATGCTCTTTGGCCGTGCCGGAGAAGAAATCGACGCGCTCGAAGCTGCTGCCGTTCCCTTTGAAATTGTCCCCGGAATTACGGCCGGTTTCGCCGCCGCTTCCGCCGTTCATGCAGCGCTCACGGACCGTCGCCATGCATCGAAAGTCATCGTCCTGACAGGACACCGCGCCAACTCCGGCAAGCCATGCTGGGGCCCGTTGCCAACAGATGCAACCCTGATCATCTACATGCCCGGCCCAGACTACGCGCATCTGGCCGAGCAAATCACCGGATCAGGATTCAAGCCGCAAACACCATGCATCATCGTCTCCAGCGTAGCCACACCCCAGGAGCAGACCCTGCGCACCACGGTCAGCAAGCTGGCGCAGACATCTGCGCTACCCGCGCCGTGCGTCATTCTGGTTGGAAATGCTTTGGTCGCGAAAGGAATTCGATAGCACGCAGGCACTAAAGGTTTGTCATCCTGAGCGGAGCGAAGGATCTGTTTTCGCTTCGGGCAGGCACGAAACCGAGTGGCAAACATCACTTCACCCGAAACGCCTTCACCACAATGGCATTCGGCTGCCTGCCGGCAGGCAGCATGGTAAACAGCGTGCCCACCCGATTCACGCCGCCGGGCGTTCGGCTCATCACGCGCACTACAGACACATCGTTTGACCGCGCATCTGTCGCCAGCAGCAAATGACCTTCCACAGAGAACGCCAGAGCATCCGGCCCATCGCCCACATGCACCGTGTTGATGGTCTTGCCGTCATCGATGGAGTAGACCTCAATCGAACCTGTATTGAACTTGCTGATCCAGAGCGTCGAATTGTCCGCGCTCACGATGGCGCTCGCCGGATGCGCCCCCACGAGATAAGCGCCGCCAACTTCATTTGCCTGTGTAGCAATCTCCGAGATCGTGTCGCTGTCAAAGTTCGAAACGAAGATCTCGCCGCCATCCGGCTTCAGCGCCAGATGCACCGGCGTCTGTCCTACATCCAGGAACGTAAGCAGCCGGTCGACATGCTCGCCGCTGATCGGGCTTTCAGGACGCGCCAGCCCGACGACCATCACCTGATGTCCACCAGAGCAGGCGATGAAGGCCTTTGATGAGTCAGGAAGAATGACGCTGTAAGTCGCTCCAGGGCAGCCGTCGAAGACACTCCGCACCTTGTATGTCTGCGGATCGATGACCGTAACGCTTCCGCTGGCGCGATTGCTGACGACCAGGCTCTTACTATCCGGAGAAATACGCGCCAATCCGGGAGCTTCGCCCACGCCGATGACGGCAATCTCGCGCCGCGCAGCCAGATTGATCACTGACACATTATTCGATCCTGAATTGGCCACATAAGCTCGCTCGCCCTTCGCGTCCACGTCTATGAAATAAGGCTTGTTGTGGACCGGAATCGTTGCGGCGACAGCATTCTTTTCCGCGTCGATTACGCTGATGGAGTTGCTGCTGGTGTTTACCGCGTATATCTCATTCTTCACCGGATTTGCGGCGATACCCGTCGGATTATCGCCGACTCGGATGACGCGGTCCTGCCGCAGGTTCACCAGATCAAGAACCGTAACGGTATTGCTGCCGCCATTCGTGACGTAGGCGTATTCGCGGTAGTCGGCAGGATATTGAGGGAAGTCATGCCTGCGGCAGGCTGTTAACAGGAGGAATAGGAGAAGCAGAATGAGATGCGGCTGACTTTTTTTGACGTGCCGAATTGTCCGCATCCGTGCTGTTTTCTCTCCTGTCTTACCTGTATTTGTCATCCCGGCCTGAGCGCAAAGTCCGTAGCGGAGAGGCCTGCAATCTCAATCGTGTGTTTTGCAGCAGACGGTTGCAAAGTAAAAAAGCATCTCAATTATTTTGATTGCTTCACTCTGCGGACATTCACTGCAGATTCCTCCACTCCGCTGCGCTTCTGTCGGAATGACAAATCACCTAGCGTGAAGCCGCGCCTTCAGTGATCTCAATCCCGCGCGGCACATTGCGCCCCAGCACTGCTGCAATTTGTGAAGCCTCTTCCATCAGCTGCGTATACTGCTCCGGATAGAGCGACTGCATCCCGTCTGACAGCGCCTTGTCCGGCTGATGATGCACTTCGACGATCAGGCCATCGCAGCCCACAGCTACCGCCGCCCTGCCCAGCGGGATGACTTTATTCCGCTTGCCTGTGCCGTGGCTGGGATCGACGACGATGGGTAGATGACTCAGTCGCTGTACTGCGGGCACTATACTCAGGTCGAGCGTGTTCCGCGTATGGTCAGCAAAAGTACGCACGCCGCGCTCGCACAGAATGACCTGATAGTTGCCCTCGCTCATGATGTACTCAGCTGCCATGAGGAACTCTTCAAGCGTGGCCGCGATGCCGCGCTTCAGCAGGACAGGCCTTCGCTTGCGTCCTGCAGCCTTCAGCAGCGAGAAGTTCTGCATGTTGCGCGCGCCGATCTGGATCACATCGGCGTACTTATCGACCAGTTCCAGAGCTTCGTTGTCGATGGCTTCGGTAACGATCCGCAGGCCGAACTTGTCGCGAATCTCCGCCATGATCTTGAGCGCCTCTTCGCCCAGTCCCTGAAAAGCATAAGGAGAAGTGCGCGGCTTATAGGCCCCACCGCGGAAGAACTGCGCGCCTGCCGCTGCAACCTGTTCAGCTACAGCAAAGGCCTGCTCGCGCGTTTCAATGGAGCAGGGGCCGGCAATCATGGCCAGGTCGCGTCCGCCGATAGTGGCATTGGTGCCGGGGAAGCGAATGATCGTGTCCTCTTCCTTCACATCCCGGCTGACCAGTTTGTAAGGCTTGGAGACGCGAATGACCTCGGCGACGCCGGAAAGCTCTTCGAGGTTGCCGCGATCAATCTCTCCCTGGTTGCCGGTGATGCCGATAGCGGTGCGCTGCGCGCCGGGAAGCGGATGGGGACGATAGCCTAACTGTTCTATGTGTTCGCAGACTGCCTGGATTTCTTCCGGCGTTGCCTGCGCTTTCATGACGACAAGCATGGAAACTGGCCTTTCTCGTAACTATCAAGTGTATATCGGCGTGCCGTTAAGGGAGCAACGAAAGGCCGCTATATAAATAGTTCCAGGCCGTTTCAGGCGGAAGAAGGGCGGCGTTGATCGGCGTTTAAACAAAAATATCGCGTTTTGCGAAACTTTTTTCCCGGAAATCTGTCTTCGCTAATCAGAGAGGCAACACTCCAAAGTGCTCAGCTTCTTCGAATAGCAGTAAACCCTCCTCGGACAACGAGGTTGCCGAATGACAACCTCGTTGCTTTTTTGCGTGGTTCGTCCCATGCGACCGCTTATTCTGTTTAGCTCTTACCGGAGCGCCATTTCAGCGCGATGTAAGCCAGATATCCAAGCTGAATAACCCAGGTTACGGCATAAGCCAGCACAAGATGGCGATGAAACATTGGATTCATGGTCGTTATCCTGTCACTTCCAGAGCGCGCAGCGCTTCCTGTTGTTCTTTTCTCTGGTCACGAAGAGCTACCCCATAGCGGAAGCTTACGATCATGATTCCCCACGCCAGCCATCCTGCCAGGTTCCACCACACCGCCGGATACATGCTTGGATCCAGCCCTGCATTCGGTCCACCAAAGAAGACCGGAGCCGGATGCTGCGTCCGCCACCAGCGCGTGGACATATAGACGATGGGGACATCGGCATAACCGAAAATGGCCATCACCGCAGCCAGCGTCTGCATCTGTGGACCGGCGGCAAAGCGCCGCAGCAGCAGGTATGCCACATAAATGAGGTACAGCACCAGCGTCGAGGTCAGGCGCTCATCCCATGTCCACCAGATGCCCCAGACCGGCCGCGCCCACAGTGACCCGGTAATGAGTCCGACTGTGCAGAAAACCACCCCCATTTCCGCTGTCGAAATGGCGAGAGCGTCGGCCTTCATCGCGCGATCATGATTCCGATTGCGATAGACAAGATAAGCAATGGACGCGATCAGATTGACGGCAAAAAAGACGCTCATTCCGCACCAGGCGGAGATGTGGTAGTAGAAAATCCGCTGAATATCGCCCTGGTTGCTGTCCGGCGGGACAACAAACATGGCCACGTGAAAGCCCTGAACGAGCAGGCCGAGCGTCAAAACAACCCATAGCCAGCGAAACAGCTTCATTCCTGGTCCTTGAAGAGATAATTCTTGCTTTCAGTGTATCGCGGCAAACGGCTTAAATCGTGGTGACAGTGGCATCACTTTCTGCTTCCCAATCGTCCTATAAAAAGGGTAGAGTGTTTCGCCATGGCAACAATTACCCTTATTATCGGCATTATTCTTCTGGGAATGGGACTTCTCGGTCACACCTTTTTCACCCGGCAAAAGCGCGCCTTACAACCGGATGAACACCGCGCCCGCAGATGGGTGGTGACTATCGGTTCTGTGGTAGCAGGACTGTGGCTGGTGGCATTTTCCGCCGCCCAGCTCCTCCACTACTACCGCCACTAAGCTTAAGGCTCGTTACTAAAATCGACGGGTAGTACGCGCCCCTCACTGCTGCTTTCTCGCGCCAGCTCAATGAGCCGCGTTGTCCGCCACGCCTGCTCTGGCGTAATGGCCAGCTTCGCTTTACCCAGAAGCGCGTCGCGCACGTTGGCATACAAACCGCGATAGTCGCCGGCTTCCGTCTCCACGCTCTGTGGAGCCGCTCCGTCAATGTGGAGCTTGCCCCACGCCTCTTCCGGCTCGTGCCCAAAGCCCGGAGCATCAAAACCAGCCCCGCCGACCAGCGCCGCCTCCTGCGGATCAAGGCCGTATTTCACAAAGCTTCCCTGCGTGCCGTGCAGAGTAAACCGTGCCCCTGCAGCTTTGGCCACGTTCGTAGAGCGCAGATAAGCCGTCAGACGCGGATAAAAAAGTGTGACGTCAAAGGCATCATCCGTCACTCCGTTGTCCCGCTCCGTTCGCACTGAGGCGAAGATGCGCTCCGGTTTTCCAAACAGGGTCAGCGCCTGGTCGATCAGATGCGTTCCCAGATCGAAGAGCGTACCGCCTCCCGGGCCGCCGCTTTCCTTCCATGCCTGTCTCCGCGGCTCCGTCTTGTAGCGGTCGAAATGCGATTCAAACGTGACCAGCCGTCCCAGCAGTCCGCTCACCAGAATTTTCTCAACCGTCTTGAAATCCCCGTCCCAGCGACGATTCTGATACGCGGTGAGCAGACGCCCGCGCTCGCGCGCCAGCCGGATGAGCCGCGTTGCTTCGTCCGAAGTCAGCGCGAACGGCTTATCAATCACCACATCGCGATTGGCCCTCAGGCATTGCTCGGCATGCTCCACATGCAAGGGCGTGGGACTCGAAATTGCGATGAGCCGAATGCTCTCATCTGCGAGCATTTCGTCGATTGAGCGGCAGAGTTTTACGTGAGGATAGGCCTTCGATGCTGCGTCTCCCGTGCGCTGCACAATCGCTGCCAGCTCCAGCCCGGGAACAGCGGAAATCACTGCCGCATGAAAAATGCGGCCGCCAAGTCCAAAGCCGACTACACCGGCGCGAATTGTATCTGTCACGGTTCCAAATCCTTAAAAGGCTGATTTACCCATTCTCTACAGAAGCTGGCTGCTCTGCAACGCCGGGCTGCTCGACGACGGCTGGCTTCTGTTTTTCCCGTTCCATCAACAGAATCAGCGTTCGGCCCTCAAGGCGCACATACCTCCGCGCTGTCGATCGCTTAAACGGAGTGGCGGTGTTATTCGTATTCAGAACGCATTGCCATACGCCGTCCTGTGGCGGAGAAGGCAACTGGAAGTTCACCGGCTCGTGATGCGCATTTACCAGCAGCAGAAACGAATTATCCCTTATGTTGTTGCCCAATTGATCTGTCGCTTCCAGCGTTGTGCCATTCAGCATCAGTCCCAGGGTTCGCACCCATCCGGCATTCCACGCTTCCTCGCTCAGTTCATTCCCATCCGTATCAAACCACGCAATGTCGCGCGCCGCCGAATGGTGAATCGCGCGGCCTTGAAAAAATTTTCGCCGCCGCAGGTTAGGATGTTCCTTACGCAACGCAATCAGCCTGCACGTAAAGTCGATCAGCAGCTCCTTCTCTTCACCTGGAGTCCAGTCGTACCAGCTGATTTCATTGTCCTGACAATAGGCGTTGTTATTGCCCTTCTGAGTACGGCCCATCTCATCGCCGCCGGATATCATGGGTACGCCCTGCGAAAGCAGCAGAGTTGCCAGAAAATTGCGTACCTGCCGGTCGCGAGCATGGTTAATCTCCGGGTCATCTGTCGGTCCTTCTACGCCCATATTCCAGGAGTTGTTATCGTTCGCGCCGTCCTGATTGTTCTCTCCGTTGGCTTCGTTGTGTTTTTCGTTGTAGCTCACCAGATCGCGCAGCGTGAAGCCGTCATGCGCCGTAACAAAATTGATGCTGGCGTAAGGGCGCCGCCCATCCTGCTGATAGAGATCGCTCGAGCCCGTCAGGCGATAGCCAAGATCAGAAAGTTGCCCATCATCACCCTTCCAATAGCGGCGCACTGTGTCACGATATTTACCGTTCCACTCTGCCCATTGCACCGGAAAATTGCCTACCTGATAGCCGCCTTCGCCCACATCCCATGGTTCGGCGATCAGTTTCACGTCGGCAAGCGTCGGGTCCTGGTGAATGATGTCGAAGAAACCGCTCAGCCGGTCCACATCGTGCAGTTCGCGCGCCAGCGTAGCTGCAAGATCAAATCGGAAGCCGTCAACATGCATCTCCGTTACCCAATAGCGGAGGGAGTCCATAATCAGCTTCAGCACCTGGGGATGGCGCACATTCAAACTGTTGCCGGTGCCGGTGTAGTCCATATAAAAGCGCGGATTGTCAGTGACGGTGCGGTAATACGTGAGATTATCGATGCCCTTGAACGACAGCATCGGCCCCATATGATTACCTTCCGCAGTGTGGTTGTAGACCACATCCAGGATCACCTCAATGCCCTCGCGATGCAGCGTCTTTACCATCGCCTTGAACTCGGCCACCTGATTGCCACCGTCGCCAGTCGAACAATAGCGGCCGTGCGGAGCGAAATACGTGAGCGTGTTATAGCCCCAGTAGTTGCTCAGCCCCTTATCGACCAGATGGCTGTCATTCACAAAGTGATGTACCGGCATCAGCTCGACGGCGGTCACACCAAGCCGTTTTAAGTGCCGGAGACTCGCCGGCGACGCCAGTCCCGCATACGTACCGCGCAGAGGCTCCGGCACATCCGGATTCTGAAAGCTGAACCCTTTAACATGGGTTTCGTAGATGATCGAATCCGAAAGCGGCGTCCGCAGTGGGCGGTCCTGCTCCCAGTCAAAATAAGGATTTACCACCAGGCTCTTTGGAATGCCCGGCGCGCTGTCGCGATCATCGCGATTCAGATCAGCATCATCCCCGCCAAAAACATAAGGGAAGATGGCCTGCGACCAGTCCACTCGCCCGCTGACTGCCTGAGCATAAGGGTCTACCAGCAGCTTTGCAGGATTAAACCGTAGTCCTTTTTCGGGCTCCCACGGACCATGTACGCGATACCCATAGCGCTGGCCCGGCTGAATGCCCGGCAGATATCCGTGCCATACAAAAGCAGTGACCTCTGTCAGAGGGATTTTTTCTGTCTCCACATTTTCTTCATTAAATAGACAGAGTTCGACCTTCTGGGCGTGCTCAGAATAGAGAGCAAAGTTTACGCCTGTTCCATCCCACTTTGCGCCCAGCGGGTAAGGCTTGCCCGGGAGAATCGTAATTGACATTACAAAAATTCTCTTTCCATGAATGAACGTGGGTTCCCACTATCAGAGGCGAACACAGCGGGAAATGTTGCTCATAACTACCTTATCTCTTTCTGCGCGCAAATTTCAGGCCCGACCATTGCCCATCCACTGAGCAGACTTTGTAATCGACAAAATCTCGTCCCAGCGCCAGCTCGCGCACATCGTTCTGGTTGAAGTCGATATGCAGCTTCGCCGCGGTCTTCGGATGAATGATCCAGAACGAAGCGCCCTCCGGCAGATGAGATGGCGCGTGATCGAGCGCCGCATCCAATTCGCGCAGCGAATGCACAACATACAGAATAAGCTGTGTTCCTGCGGCGATTCGGTTGCTCAGTGAAGCACCCTCAGGCAGCTCGCCGATGATCTCTGCCATTCCATCTTCAGCGCCGCCGATAAGCGCGACCTTCATATTCGCGGAAATGCCGAGCTTTCGCGTCAGCGATGAATCACTCCAGCGCTGCATGTGCGGCGTTGGCTGCACTGGTTCTATGGGAGGCGAAGCAATGGCCTTCTTCAGTGAACCGGCAAGCTTTTCCCATGATGTGAAGACAGCGTCCGGAAGCTCCACGCTTAACCGCGTGACTTTCTCCTCTGCGCCGCCGGCGAAGACAATCGGAATATGGCGCGTTGACTTGCTTCCGCGCAGCGTAATCGCAACCTCGCGTCC
Source organism: Alloacidobacterium sp. (assembly GCA_035293545.1). Lineage (GTDB taxonomy): Bacteria > Acidobacteriota > Terriglobia > Terriglobales > Acidobacteriaceae > Alloacidobacterium. The sequence continues at coordinate 46,833 of DATGMQ010000080.1, forward strand.
ATGCGAGGGCAGCCTGTCGAGATCGATCAGGGCAACAGATGGATTCAAATCGCGAAAATGCGAAATAAACGCGCTTGTGCCGCGCAGGGAAGAAGCTTCTACACGATAGCCGAGCTTTGCAACCGCCTTCGCGCGTTCCTGCGCAAGTTTGTCATTCCAGCAAATCAGGCGAATTAACTGAGCAGCGCGCGCCATCTGTTTTAACGTGTTATCTCCGAAATACTCTTCATCAAATAGTCATCCCGACCGGACGCGGAGGGATCTGAAGTTATCATCAGGCTTCGAAATGTAAGCAAATTCATAAAGAACATTTCTCAATCCAGTCTGTATTTCGTCTCAGCAAGTTTATACAAGGGCCGCCACACCAGCCTGTTGATCGTCACTACCATGAGCGCCATGATGATGGTCGCCAGCAGCAGCACCGGAAAGTCGCCCGCGTCGCTGGCCGCGCTGATCTGCGCGCCCAGGCCCAACGTGTGCAACGTCTGGTCTTTCAGATGAAAATACTCAGCGATAATCGAAGCATTCCATGCACCGCCCGAAGCGGTAACGAGGCCGGTGATCAGAAACGGAAAAATTCCCGGCAGAATCACCGTAGTCCAGCGCTGCATGCTGGTGAAGTGAAAAAGCCGCGCCACCTCGCGCATGTCTGACGGAATCGCCATCGCTCCCGCAATCACATTGAACAGGATGTACCACTGCGTCCCCAGCATCATCAGCACAATGGAGCCGATGCCAAGCCCGGCGCCCAGCTTCATCAGCCCGAGCAGAATGACAGGGAAGAGCGCTGTCGCAGGAAATGAGGCGGCAATCTGCGCCAGCGGCTGCGCTACCCGCGCCAGCTTTGGATTGAAGCCGATTGCTACTCCTACAGGGATGGTCCATGCTGCTGCAAACAGCAGCGAGATATTCACGCGAAAAAACGTGGCCACTGCCCCTAAGAGAAGTGTTCCGAAGTCGGACCGCGGCACTTCGCGCAGCAGCAGAATCGCCTTGAACGCTGCAAAACAGATCAGTCCGGCGACAAAGATCAGGAAAATGATCGTTACCGCAACATTGCCTTTTTTCCTGGTATCCGGCTTGCCGGCCTCCAGCTTTCGCTGCCGCCGCAATGCAATGGTGCGGTAAAAATGCTCTCCCAAAGGCGCAAAGGTGCGCTGATGGATCGTCCCCAGCACGTTCGATTGCCGCAGCGCCGCCAGCACCGGCGACTTCACACGCTCCGCTGCTTCTACATTTTCAAACTTGAATTTGTCTGACCAGTCAATCACCGGTCGCCATATCAACTGGTCCGTCAGCACGATGATGGCAACCATCGTGATCAGACCGTAGGCCATGGCCAGTGTGTTTCCTCTGGAAGCCGCAGTCTGCAGATAAGAGCCAAGCCCGGGCAGGCGAAAATTGCGATTGCCAACCGGAAACATCTCGCAGACCATCAGGAAAAACCATCCGCCGGCGACGGAAACCATCGAGTTCCACACCAGGCCAATAGTCGCATAGGGCAGCTCCAGCTGCCACAACCTCTGCCAGCGCGAGAAGCGGTTGATGGTGCATGCCTCATGCAGCTCACGTGGAATGCTCTTCAGCGAGGAATAAAAGCTGAAGGCCATGTTCCATACCTGCCCGGTAAAGATCAGCAGAATCGCGCCGAATTCAATGCCTAACTGCCGGCTCGGAATCAGCGACATCATTGCCAGCATCACGCCGGGCAAAAAACTCAGCACTGGAATCGACTGCAGAATATCAAGCGTGGCAATCATCAGCGCTTCCACGCGCTTGTTGTAGGCCGCAATGTAACCGTACCCGATGGCAAACAGCAGGCTCAGCAGATAAGCAACGCCAATGCGCACGACCGAGTAAAACGCATACAGCGGCAGCATCGAAGGTGACTGCGATATCTGCACCTCGGGCATTGCGCCGCTCAGCCAGTAACGGGCAATCTGCAGCACGGCATAGAAGGCCGCCAGCAGCCCCATCGCTACCGTCAGGTCAAGAAAAAACGGCCATGAGCGCTCGATGACCAGCGAGCGCGAGAGTGTATAGCGTACTTTCACTCGCCCTCGCTCTCTACGATAGCTGCTGTTTCTTCTGTTTCCGGCAGGATAAAGCGTCGCTTCGCGGCATCGAAATCGAACAGCTCGGCATAGCGGCCCCAGTTGATGGCTGTTTCGAGCTGCCGCTGTGTCTCCTCTTCGCTGAACTGCTCATCCAGCATGTCCAGGAAGAACTCTTCCGGAACTGTGTGATCGGTTTTGTTATTAAGCGCGCGTGTAATTTGTCGCAACAGAAGCACATGCTCCACCGCAGCCGCGCGAAAGAGCTCTTTCTGTTTCAGAATCTCCGATTCCGCATACTCCCGCCCTGCCGGAGTAATGGCCACATCGCCTTCTTCAAGCGTCAGGAAGCCGAGCAACTGCGCTGCATCCACAATCGGCAGCAGGTCATCAATCTCGAATGAAAGCTCATCCGCCAATCGATACACGTCAATGTGGCCGCCGAAATCGATAATGAACTCAAGCAATCCGGCAATACCACCCGGGCGCGCATGGGGCAGCATCTCATACCGCATCTGCCGCTGGTCGCGTATGCGCCTGCCGTCCGTGTTCAGCCGCGGCACATCCGGAGTTACATCCGGGCGCGTCAGGACCGTATAAATGTAGTCCACCAGCTTCGTAAACGCCGGATTTTTCTTGTCACGCGGATGCGCAAGCCCGACTTTAAAATCCGTCCGCACATGTCCCGGATTGCGTCCCAGCACAATAATGCGGTCTGCCAGCAGGACGGCCTCTTCAATGTTGTGAGTAACGATGAAAATTGCCTGTGTCGGAATGGTCTTTTTCTGCCACAGCTCCAGAAGCTCGCTGCGCAGGTTCTCCGCTGTCAGCACGTCGAGGGCGGAAAAAGGCTCATCCATAAAGAGCACTTCCGGCTCGACTACCAGGGCCCTCGCAAAGCCCACGCGCTGCCGCATGCCGCCGGAAAGCTCCTTTGGATACGCCGCCTCAAAACCGTCCAGACCCACGGTATCCAGAATCTTCAGGCTCCGTTCCTTGCGGGCTTCCGGCTCGATTCCGGCTGCTTTCAGTGGAGCCTCTACATTTTCAAGAACGGTAAGCCAGGGGAACAGGGCAAAACTCTGGAAAACAATCGAAACGTTAATATGCACTGTTTCAATCGGTTTTTCATGCCAGAAGACCTGTCCGGCAGAGGGCTTCGAAAGGCCGGAAAGCATGCGCAAAAGGGTCGATTTTCCCGATCCGGAGGGCCCCAGCAATGCGACAATTTCGCCCGGAAGAATGGAAAGGTCGGTAGGAGCAATGACCTGAATGCGGTTTGCGCTCGGCTGAGCGTAAAATTTTTCTACTTGTTGCGCTCGAATAATCGCTTCCGTCATCGCCCGTCTCCGTCTACATGTGTCTTGAACCTCTGAACAGGCAAGCTGCTGTCTGCGGCGGCAAATCCGGACCGCCGGAGCGACGCACCCGTTCCTGCGTCTAATCTAAATAGTCAGGATTGCAGGAAGATGAAGCATCCCCCTGCTGACAGCGTATCATCCAAGTAGTAGTTTTCGTGGAGCGATACACACGTGTCTGCCGGATTCGCGGCAACTTTTCGCTGCTGTACGATGCTGCAGGTGTTTACCCAACCGGAATAGAGAGAGTCTAAGGAAAAATGCACGACAACAACAAGCCAAAAGTTCTGGTGGCCGATGACGAACGCGTCATTGCCGATACCCTCGCCATTATCCTGAATCAAAGCGGATTCGACGCAACAGCCGTTTACAGCGGCGAAAAGGCCGTGGAAACCGCTCAGACGCTCCGGCCGGACATGCTGATCAGCGACGTTATCATGAACGACCTAAACGGAATCGATGCCGCCATTAAAATTCGTAATCTCCTGCCATCATGCAAAATTCTCCTTTTCTCCGGACAAGCCGCCACCGCTGATCTGCTTGACCGCGCCCGCAACCAGGGTCACGAGTTCGAAATCCTCGCCAAACCCGTCCATCCGCAGGACCTTTTGGCCAAATTACGCAGCTGAAAACAGGGAACAGCGTACAAGTCACAGTCAAAACCTACGTAGTATGGCTATTCAGAAACTAGGCTTGACACGGGTATGGTGTGGGAAATCATCGTTTCCTGAACCCTAAATCTCCCTCCGCCCTTCCAGCGCCCGCGACATCGTAACCTCGTCTGCATACTCGATATCGCTCCCCGCAGGAACGCCGGTAGCGATTCGCGTCACCTTTACCTGAGAGGGCCGCAGCATATCCGCAAGATAATTCGCGGTGGCCTCGCCTTCTATCGTGGGTGACGTTGCCAGAATTACCTCGTCTACGTCTCCATTCGAAACCCGCGTCAGCAGATTACCGGTCCGCAGATGCTCCGGCCCCACCCCGTGTAACGGAGAAAGTGTTCCGTGCAGCACGTGAAAAACGCCATTATAGGTCCGTGTTTTTTCGATGGTGGCAATGTTGGTAGGCTCTTCCACTACGCAAACCAGTCGCTGGTTTCGCGTAGGGCTGGCGCAATATACACATGGATCAATATCAGTAATGTTGTTGCAAATAGAGCAGAGCTGCAGCTTGGCCTTCAGATTGCGAATCGCATCCGCCAGCGCTTCGGCATCCTCGCCGTTTGAGCGCAGGATATGAAACGCAAGCCGCTGCGCATTCTTTGATCCAATCCCGGGAAGCTTACGCAGCTCCTCAATGAGCCGCGCCATAGGTTCTGCAAATCGTGACAAAGCAATACCTCTCCGCTGTTTTTAGCAGGATTCGGCCCGCTTTGCCATGATCGCTCAAAAGGATCACACAGCGTTTTCCTGTGTCTGGTTATAGCGCCGCGCTGCAGACCTTCCTAGCGAAGTAAGAGGAGTGACTTCAAGACCTCGCACCTCGGAGCCGCGTCGCGAAGAGTTTTCAGGTTGCTGCTACAGAGTGCTGTAAACCAATTCAACAAACTGCTCCGGCTTGAGCATTCCCTTACCCCAGGCCTCATCAAAGTCCGCCGTAGGTTTGCCCGCGATCACCTGGTCCAGAGTTTGCCCGCTGCTTTTGAGCTTTTCCACCCGGGTCGCCACGGTGGCCAGCATGTCGCGGTACTTCTGCAGCGCCTCTTTGTCCCCAAGAGCACCGTGCCCGGGCACGACCTTTGTCTTATCATCCGCGACCGCCAGACACGCATCTGCGCCGCGAATCATGCCATTGATCGTTCCGCCCGAACTTGCATCAATAAACGGATAAAAACCGTTGAAGAAGATATCTCCGCAGTGCAGCACATTTCCGCCGACAAAGTGAATGTAGATGTCCGTGTCCGTATGCGCGTCGGGCATATAGACCAGGTCCAGCTCATCATTATTCAGAAAAAGCTTCTCTTTATCGATAAACGTCTGCTGCGGCAGCGCGCTCGTGGGAGAAGGTTGCAGCTTCAGATGAAAGAATGCAATCTCCTGCGCCGTCGCCAGCCGGTTGCGCGTATTTTCCTGTGCAATGATAAAGGCCCCCATGTTGTCATGCACAGCAGCGTTGCCGTCCGTGTGATCAAAGTGCCAGTGCGTATTGATCAGCAGCTTCACCGGATGCGGCCCTATGGAGCCCAGCGTATCTTTCAGCCTTGAAGAAGCAGTTGCCGCGCTTGAATCGATCAGCACCTTCCCATCCGGCCCGGTCTGCGCCACCATATTGCCGCCCACGCCCTGCAGCAGATACAGCGTGTCCCGCAGCTTCGTCACTTTAATCGGTGTTGTTCCTCCAGCCGCGCGAAACTGCTGCAGCCTGTCCGGGGGCGCAGCCTGCGGCTCCTGTGGCGCCGATTGCGCAAACGCTCGCGGACCGAAAGCCATTCCCGCACCAAGCCAGCCAGTCTGTTTCAGAAAACTTCTGCGCGTCACTCGATCGGGATACATGAATTCCTTTGTGTCCTCCACGCCGGGAGCCTGCCTAAGCTTATTAAAGAGCGAGCCCTTGCGAATCCTCCGCGTCCTCTGCGGTCAGCTTGTCCAAATCGAAATTGCCGACCTGTTCCGAAATCCTCAGAACAACCCAGGCGGCAAATTCAATCCACCCAGCATAGCTGAAGCGCTCGCCTTGATCGCTTCATCCGCGCGCCGGCCCGCCTCGTTGAAGGCCGCTGCGATCAGGTCCTCCAGCATCTCCACATCCGCTGTATTGCCCGTGAGTCCAGCCACAGCGCTGGGATCAATCGTCACCTTCAGCACCTGCTTCTGCCCATTCATCTTCACCGTTACCGCGCCGCCGCCGGAAGAAGCCTCCACTATCGTCTGAGCGAGCTTCTCCTGCATTTGTTCCTGCATTTGCCTGGCCTGCGCCAGCATTTCCTGCATCTTTAATGGATTAATCATCAAAACCTCATACGAATCCGAAGGAGCTCACTTTGGCCCTCTGAGCAGAACCAAGAATTCACTTCTTGTCCCGCAAATCCAGAACGCTTCGCACTTCCGCCCCAAACAGCTCCATGGCCTGCTTTACCAGAGGATGTTCCAGCGCAATCCCCTGTGCTGATCCGCTTGCAACGGGGCGGGGTTTGGCGTCGCCATTCGTCACGCCGTTTTCTCCTGGAACAGCTACCAGTTTTTGGGATGCTCCGATCGCCCGCAGCGCATTCTTGACGATCTTTTCGGCCTCAATATTCATCGTAAGGCCCAGCATCGTCTTCTTTGCTGCCACTTCGACGCGAATCGTGTCGCCTTCCAGCGTCCACCTGCCTCCAGCCAGCAGCACCGCCGCGGTGTTGTGGCCTTTTTCGTCGAGAGCCTTACAGACTGTCTCCCGAATCCTGTCCAGATCGAAGGAGGAACCACCCCCGGCATCTGCCTTCGTTACGACCTCGGTAGCGAGCGCCAATGCGCCATTCGTTACTTCCGCCGCGATATCCACTGAAACCGGCACGGGCGCTTTTACCGGTACACTCTCGACTGTGCGGGCCGTTGCCTCTACCGGCGTCAGTACCCTCGGAGCAACCGGCTCAACCGCAATTTCCATCAGTGGAGCAGGCGTGCTCTCGCCTGTGATCTTGCGGCTCCGGTCCGCCTCAAAGGGAGAAAACGCAGGCTTCACCGGTTCCGGAGCGCGCACCGCACTCGCAGGTCGCGACGAACTTCCCGGACCACCCAACGACGAGGAAGACGTTGGGTGCCCCACAACCTGCCCTGAGCTGGTCGATGGGGCTCGGTGAGATGTGGGAGTCTGCCTGGCAGGCGAAACCCCGCCGCCACCCGAAGGCAGCTGGCTCAACAACTCCTCCACTGGAAGCAGCCGTTGCAGGTGGACCAGCTTCACCAGCCCCAGTTCCAGATGGAAACGCTGCTCCTGTCGGTAATTCAATTCGTCGAAAGTCCGCAGCATCACCTGCAGAAATCGCGTCAGGTCTTCTTCTGAGAACAGCACCGCCGACCGTCCCGCTCTCGCCCGCTCATCCGCAGAAACCTGCAGCAGCTCCGAATTTTCGCCGCCGATCTTCGCCATCAGCACATTCCGCAGATAGCGAACAAACTGCCGCGCCAGCGCCGCCGGACTATTCCCGGCATTGAGCAGTGTATTGATCTCCTCAATTACGGTCGCTGCCTGGTTTGCGCTGATGGCTTCCAGCAGCCGCTCAAAGACGGTATTCGGGACTGTCCCCATCAGCTCGCGAATCTGCTCCGCATCGAGCTTCGCCTTGCCGTCCGCCATCGGAGCCGACGCAATTGCCTGGTCCATGATCGACAAAGCGTCGCGCATCGATCCATCACCGGCCTCAGCCAGCAGCGCCAGCGCCGCATCATCAGCAGTGATGTTCTCCTGTCCGGCAATCGCCCGCAGCTGCCCCAGAATGTCGTCAAACTTCACCGCATGGAAGCTGAAGTGCTGGCACCGCGACCGGATCGTCTGCGGAAAGTCCTCCGGCTGCGTCGTCGCCATCATAAAGACGACGTGCTCCGGCGGCTCCTCCAGTGTCTTCAGCAGGGCATTGAAGGCCGCATCCGTAATCTGGTGCGCCTCATCCAGAATGTAAATTTTGTACTTGTCCCTCGCTGGCCGATACCGCGCCGCATCACGCAGCTCGCGAATCTCATCGATGCCGCGGTTGGTCGCTGCGTCAATCTCAATTACGTCCACCGCATTCCCGGCACGAATCTCCGTGCACGAATCGCAGACACCGCAAGGCTCCGGCGTAGGCCGCTCTGCTGATCCAATCGCTGTCCGGCAGTTCAGCGCCATCGCCAGAATACGCGCGATGGTTGTCTTCCCGATGCCGCGGTGCCCGCTGAAAATATATCCATGCGCAATTCGCCCCTGCTCCAGCGCATTGAGCAGCGTGCGCGTCACATGCTCCTGCCCCACCACGTCGCCAAACCGCTGCGGACGATACTTCCGAGCTAAAACCTGATACGCCATCTTTTATCCGAAAAATTGATTGTACCGCCAGCAGCCAGCCCCTGAAATTGATAGCAGTTTCTTCGATGGATGGCATTGGATCGTCTTGGACTTGCTTGATAGCCGCGGCTTACTGTGTCGTAAGCAGTAAAGAGGAATGGAATGGAGAGCTTGGGGAAAGAGCATGGACTTCACACATGCCGTAAGCAGCACAGATCAGTACGGCTTTAGCCGCCGAGGTAATGAAATCTGCTCATCCGATTTTCTTCAGCAGCGCGTAGAGACTCCTATCGACAAGAACCTCCCGGATTTCTCCAGCGTTTTAAAAGATTCATGACAATACGAGAGTGCTGACCAACTCTGTTCGCATCAATGCACGACTCTCAGTCGTGCTGTAAATTGCACAAAACCATCGGGCTTTAGCCCCAAGATCATGAGCATCTTTGTTGATAGGACTAGTCAGCAATCCGGACCATTTTCTTGACATAAATACAGGAACGTTGATATCAACCTGTTCAGGAGAAATCGAAAGGAAGGTGCTGGTTGAAAAGATCAGTGTGGGCTCTCTTCATCATGACAACAGCGTTGCACATTGCTGACTCCCAGAACCGGAAATATGCTCCATTCAGCGACTACGCCATGTCACGCGAATCCGAAATCGCTCTGGCGAGAAGCGCCGCGCCTGAGAACATTTCTTTCCACGCGACGATCAAAGTCCTTACCGAGACCGGCTACATCGTAGCAGCACAGGGCGACAACGGCTTTCTATGCCTGGTCATGCGAAGCTGGAGCGCTGCCCCTGATCCGGATGCCTCTTACTACGCAAAATTGAGAGCGCCGATCTGCTTCGATCCCGTTGCCGCGCGCACTGTGGCTCCGGCAGAGGAACTGCGAACCAAACTTGGGCTGGAAGGCAAATCGCCGGACGCAATCGCGCAGGAAGTAGCAGCAGAATACGGCCGCGGACAGCTCCCCAAAATGGAAGGCGCGGCCTTCGCCTATATGTGGTCCGCAAGCCAGGATACAGGCCCGGGTTTCGGTGCGTGGCATCCGCACATGATGGTCTATGCCCCGTATTATCAGAACTCCATGCTTGGCGGCAATCCACTAGGCGGGCATATTCCTTTTGTCGCGAGCAGTGGTTCGCCATACAGCATCGTCCTTATTCCAGTGGATGACAAGCTCGCCATCAAGGCAAAAGAGCACTAGCATCCTTGCGGAACATTGCTGCGGTATCATTCGTACTTCACCGCAATGAGTACAACCACGCCCGTAATCCCGGCAAACGAGGAGCGTTTATCCGCTCTGACATCCGGAACGGCAATTGTTCTCTACGTTGCCCTGCTGCGAATCATCCTCTACTTCGTTGCCGGACCGAACTACGGATATTTCCGCGACGAACTCTACTACCTCGCCTGCGGCGAGCATCCCGCCTGGGGATACGTCGATCAGCCCCCGCTGATCGCCTGGATCGCATGGCTCCTCCAGCACACCATCGGCACATCCCTCTGGGCGCTCCGATTGCTGCCGGCCCTCTCTGGCTATGGCGCCATCCTCCTCTCCGGTCAGCTCGCCCGCGAGCTCGGAGGTCGCCGCTGGGCCATGTTTCTTGCAGCGTTCGCAACTCTGATGGCCCCCGTCCTGCTGGCCCTCTCGCATCTCTTCACCATGAATGCCTTCGACCCCTTGCTGTGGCTGGTCATCGCCTTGCTCCTCGTGCGCATCGTCAAAAGCGGGAATGAGCATCTGTGGCTTGTCATCGGCGCTCTCGCAGGCATTACGATTCTCAACAAATATGGCGTCCTCTTCTGGCTCTCCGGAGTCATCATCGGCATCTGCCTCACGCCGCTTCGTCAAAGCCTGCGCCATCGCTGGTTCTGGATCGGCAGCGCCCTGGCAACAGCCATCTCATTGCCTAACTTCCTTTGGCAGTGGCATTACCGGTTCCCGTTCCTTCAGCTCATGCATAACATTCGCGAGGGCGGCCGCGACATCACGCTCCCGCCGCTGCCGTATCTTTGGGCGCAGGCGCAGATGCTGGGTTTTGTCGCTGCGCTTCTCGTGCTCTTTGCTCTCCTTTTCTTCTTCTCGAAACAAGGGCAGCGCTTCCGCGTTCTCGGATGGGCCTATGTCATTTTTCTTGCCGAAATGATGTTCCTCCACGGCAAGATGTACTACCTCGCGCCTGTGTATCCCATCATGTTCGCCGCCGGAGGCGTGTGGCTCGAAAACGCGACCGCCCGCAAGCGCTGGATATGGGTAAAGCCTGCTCTCGCGCTCACCATTGCGGTTGTCAGTGGCATCTACATTCCAACGATTGTGCCCATCCTCAGCGTCCCCGGCTTTCTCGCTTACGAGCACAAAATGGGAATCGAGCAGCAGAAGTTCGAGCATTCGCGTCAGGGAGTTCTCCCGCAGCTCTACGCCGACATGTTCGGATGGGAGGGCATGACGCAGCGCGTCGCCGCCTACTATCACACGCTTTCGCCCGAGGAGCAGCAGAAGACCGCCATCTTCGCCAATAACTACGGTGAAGGCGGCGCCATCGACTTCTTCGGACCAAAGTACGGCCTTCCCAAATCCATCGGAGGCCATCAGAACTACTGGATATGGGGTCCGCGTCAGTACACCGGTGAAAGTCTCATCGTCCTCGGCGAAGGCGACGAGAGTAACATGCAGGAGCTATGCGCCAGCTACGCAATCGTCGGTAATGGCAAAGACCCGCTCTCCCGCCCCGACGAATGGCTGCCGATCTACCACTGCCGTGGCTTGAAGTGGAACCTGCAGACCCAGTGGCCGCTGCTCAAGCGCTGGCATTAGCCGTCTCTCAATTTTGGGGAAAATCTTCCCGCGATAAATCAGCCGCGCTTGACACGCCTGCTACTATAAAAGTGAGCAAAGCTCTTCCTGAGAAACGCCCGTCCATCAGCGGGCGTTTTGCTTTTCAGGCATCGTTGCTCAGAAACGCACGCACTATGGACGCGCCATAAGCATAATAAGAGGAGGGATTTACAGAATATAGAGGTGGGCAAAGACCCCGCTATTTTATCAAATAGTAAATAGACGGCGACCTAAACCGCTGATTCTAAACGATCTCCGTACAGAATAAACACTGCAAACTATTGAAAATAAACGATCTCCGTACAAGAGACAGGGAGGGGTATCCCAGACACGAGAGAAGCTGTTCGCGGGGCGGCTGCGCATGTGACTACCGTTACCAGGTGAACACGAAAGATTACTGGATAAAACCACAGAGGGATTGACACCAATCATGACTAGGTGAAAAATCACATCAAACATTTCGCAATAGAAATGTTTTGAGGTCATCGGGCCGCCTTATGTTGGCAGACCGCTTCACCACTCGCGACGTTCTCGAATTAACTGGCGTGACCGCGCGCCAGCTGCAGTGGTGGGATGAAAAGCGCGTCGTCGTACCCGAGCGCGAAGGTCGAAATCGCATCTATTCAACCTCTGACCTGGTTGAAATCCTCGTTATTGAAGAGCTTCGCCGCAGGCACATCTCGCTGCAGCAGGTTCGACGCGTGCTGCGTTTTTTGCGTCGTGAAGTACACAGCCGCCTTGCGGACATCGTGCAGGGACGCAGAGAGCATCATTTACTTCTGGATGGAAAGCACGTTTATCTGGAATCGGATTCGCGTCAAATTGTCGATCTCATGCGCAACACGAATCAGCCGATGCTGTTGATATGTTTAACGGACACCGTCCGCCGGCTGGACGTAAATGTAGATGAGGTCCTGAGGAAACCCAAAAAGCCGGTGATGCAGCATCGGAGCAAAAGGAGGCCACCGGAAGCAGCCGATACAGCGTAAGAAACACAACAAAGTGAACGGCACTATTCAGAGTTAAGCCCCAAAAGGAGGCCACATGTCCGCAGAACTGCAGTTGTTGGAAGAATGGATCCCCGAGCAAATGGAACCCGGAACCCTGTTCCTGTTAGAGAATGCAGGAACAATGGGCGATGCCAGAAATCCTTATTGGGCCGTGCTGGCCTGCCCGAGCTGCGGCGCTCTGGGATTAATTACGCGAGCGCAGTTTGCCGGCCTTGAATCGATGATTTGCGGAGCCAGCAATTGCTCTGCGGAATACTACCTGCGGGATGAAGAGATTGAATATCGAAAGCCGCACTAGACAAGTGGAAATGAGGAGAAAAGGCTGCCTTGGCAGCCTTTTCGATCTGTGGAATTGAACTAGGTTTACGCGCGCGTATAGGAAGCAATCGCGCTGGCTTCATCATCCTTTACATCAAAGACGGTATAAAGTTTCGTGATCTGGAGAAGATCATGAACCTTTTTGGTCAGGTTCAGAAGCTTCAGCTCGCCGCCCTGATTGCGGACAGTGGTGTAGGCGCTGACCAGCTCACCAATACCTGAGCTGTCGATATAGTTCACGTCGGCAAGGTTGAGCAGTATGAGCTTAGATCCCTTTGCCAACAGGTCCCGAATCGCATCGCGCAACTGCACACTTCCTTCGCCGAGGGTAATGCGACCGCTGAGGTCGAGTATCGTTACCCCGTCGACCTGACGGGTATTCAACTTCATGCTCACGTAAAATTCCTCCTTAGACTAAGTGCCGGTTTGAGCGGTCCCAAGATGTTTGATCAGTGTCAGCTCGGTTCCAGGATGCAATAGCTTGAAGTGTACCTCATCCATAAAAGAACGGATGAGAAAGATTCCACGGCCGGAGCCGCGCAACAGATTTTCCGGAGCAAGTGGGTCGGGAAGCGTATCAGGGTCGAGCCCTTTGCCCTGGTCAGAGATACGGATTACCAGAGCATCGCCGGTATTTTCGAAAGAGGCGGTAATGCGCTTCTCCGGATCGTAGGAATTACCATGCAGGACGGCGTTTACAGCTGCCTCTCGTACCGCCATGGCGATACGAAAAACCTCATCTTCGTCCATACCTGCTTTCTTGGCCAATTGCTCGGCTGTTTGTTCAACCCGGTTCACGCTATCCAGCGAGGATTCGAGTGTATACGTTACCCGGCCTGCCTGCGATCCCGTCAATTGATGTTCCTCGCCATAGTGCATGGACATCCTTATCTTTAAACCTGTTGTGGGCAGTTTGCTTGCTTGACGATGCAATGTCAAGCAGGTGGACGATTCATCCACAAAAATCGTTGCAGAAAAGCAGAATTTTGACGCTTTCTGCTATATGTCGTTGAAACAGGCATACGGGCGGGCATGCCTGTTAGACTGCACGCGGGACAGAAAACCAGATGAATGAAAAGCGCAATGGCCCCAGCCTGACACTCCTGCTCGGTACACCTGTAACCGAGCCGCAGGGAAGTCTGTTCGGACGGCTGAAAGACATTGCAGTGGCTACGGGCGCAGACGCGGGCCGGATTGCCGGACTCGTATTGAAGACAAAACAGGGACTGGAACTGGTTCCTGCGACCGAGGTGAGGAGCACGCCAAGCGGAATGCTTGAACTGCGCTCCACGGATGCATTACGGCCGCTGCGAGGGGATGAGAATTTCATCTTGCTCAAGCAGGACCTTCTGGATCGCCAGATCATTGATGTGCACGGGCGGAAGGTCGTGCGTGTAAATGATGTCGATTTGCAGTGGTTTTCCCGGGATGAGAAGCAGGACTTGCGCGTGCGTGAGGTGGAAGTTGGCCTCCGTGGCGCAGTGCGCAGGCTGCTTCTCGGAGTTGTCCCCAGAAATGCTCTTGACATGCTGGCCAGGAAGATTCCCGCAAGAGTCATTCCCTGGGAATTTGTGGATGTGATCGAGGTAGATCCGGCGCGGCGGGTGAAGTTGAAAATCGAGCATGACCGATTAGCTCAGCTACACCCATCTGACATCGCGGACATCCTTGAAGAGCTGGCGCCTGCTGAACGCGAGGCAATTCTGACAACACTGGACGAAGAGGTCGCTGCCGAGGCCCTGGAGGAGGTTGAGCCGAAGCTGCAGAAGGCCCTGGTTGAGTCATTAGACTCCGAAACTGCAGCCGGGATTGTCGAGGAAATGGATCCCGGAGCAGCGGCCGATCTGCTGGCGGAGCTGCCTGAGGAGCGATCTGAAGCCATTCTTGAAGAAATGGATCCGGAGGAACGGCAAGAAGTAGAAGACCTGCTCGAATTCCGGGAGGATTCAGCCGCCGGGCGCATGACGCCGGCGTTTGTGCAGGCTCCGTTTGAAGCGACGGTGGCTGATGGAGTGGAAGCTCTGCGGGCATTCGAAGGCAGCCCTGAATCCATTACTGAGGTCTACCTCGTGGACGAGCAGGGAATTCTGAAAGGCGTCGTGCCTTTAGGACGCATGGTTCTGGCGAAACCGGCAACGCGACTGGCCGTACTTACGGAGCAGCAGGTCATCTCATGCAAGGCAGATGACCATCAGAACTACGTGGCTGAGCTTTTTGATAAATACAACCTTCGTGCGTTGCCCGTAGTCAATGAAGAAGGACGGCTGGTCGGCATTGTTGAAGCGGACCATGTGATTGCGTTTTTACGAGATAAGATTTGAGAATCCGAGCGACCTTTCGTCCATCTGTGCATGATATGTTCGCATAAGAACTCCCCGCACATTTTGAAAATGTAGAAGCAAGAGACCTGACCCCTGCATGCTGAGACGTTGGAGAACCCGGATACTGCTGTTCCTTGCTGTGCTTGGGCCGGGATTCATTACAGCCAATGTCGATAACGATCCGAATGGAATTCTGACCTATTCGCAGTCAGGCGCTCAGTTCGGGTACTCGCTCCTCTGGACCATTATTCCCATTACGCTGGCGCTGATTATCGTTCAGGAAATGTGTGCCCGGATGGGCGTCGTAACCGGAAAGGGCCTGAGCGATCTCATTCGCGAAGAATTCGGTTTGCGGATGACCGTTCTCATCATGGCATTGCTCGTTATTGTGAATTTCGGCAACGTGATTGGAGAGTTCGCCGGCATTGCAGGCAGCCTGCAGCTGTTTCATCTCTCGAAATATATTTCAGTCCCGATCTGTGCTTTGCTGGTGTGGTTGTTGGCGGTTCGGGGTGATTACAAAAGCGTCGAAAAGATATTTCTTGCGGCTTCGGTCTTCTATATTGCGTACATCATCACCGGAGTTATTTCGGGGCCCAGCTGGCGCACGGCAATCGTTGCAACGGTAAAGCTGCCGGGGAAATCTGCGTGGAGCCAACCCGGCTACATCTTCATGGTCGTCAGCGTCATTGGGACCACCATCGCGCCGTGGATGCAGTTTTATCTGCAATCGTCGATTGTGGAGAAGGGCGTCAGCATTCGCAATTATGCGGCCACGCGCCTGGATGTGATCGTGGGATCAATTTTTACGGATGTGGTGGCATGGTTCATCATCGTGGCCTGCGCCGCGACGCTCTGGGCACATGGCATGGGGAACATTGGAGTGCCTGCTGACGCGGCAGAAGCCATGAAGCCGCTGGCCGGCGCTTATGCGTTTTTGCTTTTTGCATTCGGGCTTTTTAATGCATCTTTTTTTGCGGCGTCCGTTTTGCCGCTTTCCACTGCATACACAGTATGCGAAGGATTGGGCCTGGAATCAGGCGTGGACAAGAGCTTTCGCGAGGCCCCGGTTTTCTATTGGCTGTACACGCTGCTGATTGCGGGTGGAACGGCAGTCGTGCTGATTCCTGATTTCCCACTTGTCCAGTTCTCCATCTTTTCGCAGGCGTTAAATGGGGTCCTTCTGCCCATTGTCATTGTCTTTATGCTGTTTTTGATCAATCGCGAAGATCTGATGGGAAAACATGTGAACTCGGCCTGGTTCAATGCTGCCGCGTGGCTGACGGCGATCATCGTGACGATCTTATCCGGAATATTGGTTGTGCAGCAGGTTGCAGGTGCATGGAAACATTGAGGCGCAAGAAAAAGCCCCAATCTCTGCGAAAGATTGGGGTTCAGGAGGTATTTGTTTTCAAGAGACATGGTTAGAGTACGAATTCTGCAACCTGCCGTCATGGCCATCATGGCCGGTTTTCATCTCCACCTTTTGATGGAGCCTGAACTGATCGACAAATTGCACAATTTTATTTTCTTCATTGCGAGCAGGCCCCGCCCATGCGAGCAGGCCCCGCCCATGTCAGTCACGCGCGACTGATTTTTCCCAATAGTTGTGAAGATAAGAAAAGTAGACCAGCACAACACCGAGAACAACAAATAAAGAGATATGAGAGCCGAATCTATTTGCTCGACTGCCTCGAATTGCCGTCAAAAACCGGATTTTCTTCGGTCAGGTAAACTTTGTGAAATAACCAGTTCGGATCGCAGTGCAAAATATCTGCAATTTGCGTCCTCAGCTGGTCGCTCGGTTCGCGGAAACCGTTGATGATTTTGCTGAGATGAGCTTCGTCGATCCCGAGCATCTTCGCCATTCTGTTTTGACGGAGCCCGCTGGTATAAATTCTTAATTTCAGATTGGGGTAGATGTCGCGTTGAATTGGCACTTTGTTATGACCCAGTGTTGATTTTGCAGTGGGAACCGTGTTCAACGGTACTCCTTGCTGCTGGTCATAACAGCAATCTGTGTGCCAAAAAGCCTAGGCTTCTTTGGTCAACATTTTGTTGTATTTCGCACAATAAGTCGTCTTTTATGTCTTTCCACTTTTGATGATTGTTTGCTAAAAAGTGCAAACATTTTCAATGTTTATCGGCTTGAAAGTACGGGCTTTTGATATTACAACCAGCATTTCTGTCTCGCATGACATGAGTAACTTACTTTCGGCATGCGCCGGATATGGGCATAAATCAATGGTAATCAGGGGTTAACGAGGGCGTTCTGTCGTGTTAAGAATGTAGAGGTAGTTAGATCCCCCGGGCCTTTTCGACATTTTCGGCAAAAATTTGTTGTTAATTTGCAATGGGTTGAACTGCCATGCGCGAAAGTGCATGACAATTCATAGAGATTGCATCATGCCGATGATGAACTATGAGGCTCTTAGTAATCATTCCAATGTCATAGGCCAACGATGCTGCCAGGTGAAATTGTTATAGTTGGGGAAAACCGTGATGTGCATGCCTGCCTGAATAAACATTTTGCTGTCCGGAACTATGGACTGCTTTCTCTTAAAGAAGTTCCGGAGGCGATTGTTTATCTTCGCAAGCCTGATTGCAGAGCGCTGGTTGCGGTCTTCTGCAATGTGACGATGCGACGCGAACAGGATTTTACCGTTCTGTCGGAAATTTCTGCGATTCACCCGCATCTGCAGATTCTTCTTCTCCCCGAACACGCAAAAAGCCTGCCGAATGATCTTCCGGTGCGCAGCGGCAATATACGCGCAATCCAAAATCATGCCTCTGCTGACAGCCTCATCGTTGCAGTCCAGCAAGCGGCAAAGAATGCAGGCATCCTGGCGGAAAAAGCGAAGCAGGAAGAGAGCGCCGGATCATATGACACGCTGGGGGGAGGCTCTCCGTTATTTTCGACAGCTTTTCTCACGCGCGTCGGTATGGCCGATGTGCCGGTTCTCCTTCATGGAGAAACAGGCGTCGGCAAGGAAGTGATGGCGCGCCGCCTTTGCGCTTATTCTCCGCGCGCGAACAAACCATTTCTCAAGCTGAACTGCGCGGCCTTGCCCTCTGAATTGGTCGAAAGCGAGCTGTTTGGATATGAAAAAGGCGCGTTTACCGGGGCCATAATCGATAAGCCGGGTAAATTTGAAATCGC
This sequence comes from Alloacidobacterium sp., assembly GCA_035293545.1. Classification (GTDB taxonomy): domain Bacteria; phylum Acidobacteriota; class Terriglobia; order Terriglobales; family Acidobacteriaceae; genus Alloacidobacterium. The sequence goes on from DATGMQ010000080.1 coordinate 64,860, forward strand.
TCAGGGCGGGACTATTCTGCTGGACGAGATCGGCGATATGGATATCCGACTGCAAGCCAAGCTTCTGCAAGTGCTGCAGGATGGCGAAATTCAGCCGCTTGGAAGCACCCGGACCGTAAAGGTAAATGTGCGTGTTCTTGCCGCAACACATCGCGATCTTCGGCGGGCCATTGAGGAAGGCACGTTTCGTGAAGATCTGTATTACCGCCTGAATGTCATCAATATCGTCATTCCGCCATTGCGTGAGCGGAAGGCCGAGATCCTGCCTCTGGCGGAAGTTCTTCTACAGCGACATGTGCGGCCCGGCACTCCCATGCCGGCATTCACCCCGGAGTTGCAGCAAACCATGATGGAATACCACTGGCCAGGAAATGTCCGTGAGCTGGAGAACATCATGCGCCGTTTTCTCGTTTATCAGGACGCATCCATGCTGGCAAAAGAGTTGACCCAGACTGCCGGCATTGGCCCACAGAAGCCAACGGTGGTCTCCAATCAGGAGCAGCCCGTTCAGATGGAAGAACGGCCTTCTATCGATCGTCTTGCTGAGCAGTCGCGACAGGCTGAATCGAAGCTCTTGCTGGAAGCTCTTGAGGCGACGCGCTGGAACCGTCGCCAGGCCGCCGCTCGATTGAATCTGGACTACAGGGCCTTTCTTTATAAGCTGCAGAAATATGGAATCGCAGACAAGAAGGATAAACCTGAAGCCAGGGCCTGTTAACAGGTCCCGGTATGTTTCCCGATGATCAGGCTCCGGCGATGAAGCGCAGGGCGCGAATGCCGGGCAGGAAAAAGTAGGCTCCGCCGCGAACCGTTATGAACTGGGGAACAGTAGTGATATGGCGTTTGGCCCCGTTGGCCTGAGTGATCGAAAAAGTATTGGTCACTGGGCAGCCCGGAATCGGCTCACGATTCCCCAGCAGCGGGTCGCTCTCGCCGGTTAGCCCGCCAAATTTGCTGCTCATCACCCACGCATTCTGCACGAATTCAAACTGGCGCGAGATGTTAGCTCCCAGGCTGATGAAGTGGATTCCTCGTTCAGCATCGTTTTCAGGAGCAGGCTGCAAAGCATCCTGAACAGACAAGCCAGGTCCATATTCGCGACCGCGGCGAAGCAGACGATGAAAGCGTGTGGATGCGATCACATCCTGGCCGTAATCGTTTTCGCCAAGTCCCAGCATGTGCTTCAGCTTTGAGAACAGATTGTCGCTGGCGCCAGACAGGTCGCAGGTGCGTGGATTCGCGCGTCGAATATGTGCCCCCAGAGGACAATGCCGCCCCGAAGCATCTCCGTCGAAAGTGAATTGATTGAGGGGCGCGTTTTCCGGGTCAATCCCGTCAATTGGCTCCTTTTTTAAATCCACCAGCGGCTGGCCATTCTGTCTGCGGCCTACAAACATTTCTGCCAGTTCCTGTCGTGCCTGTGGGTCTGATCCGGCACGCTCGTCCATGAATCGCCAGAACCGTCTCACGTCCTGCGCAAGTTGGCGGAAGACCAGATATGAGCCGTTCCTGCCCAGATCGCGCAGATCGGGCTTGTCCTCAGCAGACGGCAAATTGGTTGTACTTTCGTTGACAGGTAAAAGAGGACGGTCCGTATATTTTCCGTACTCATTCGGATAGCCAAGTAGAAATTCTCCAAGCGACACCAGATTCCCGTAGGCCAGTTCGTCGCCTTTCACCTGTCGTTCCTGGTTCCAGTCCAGGGTCGGCTGACTGATGCCATCTGCAAAGCCAAATGGTTCTACGCCGAACAGGTTCGATGTGGGCAGGCAGTCCAGCACCTCAAAAGCATCGTCCCAATGCTGCCCGCGCACGGACTGCGCCCATCCTTCCAGAAGATTTTCCTTCGCATACAGCATCACCGCCAGATGAGGAATTTTGCCTTTCGCGCCCCATTGCCAGTATTGAGGTGAATTGGCTCCTGTATCTCCTAACCGGCGCGAGCGGCTTTCATCACCAGTCATTCCGGCGTAGAACTCCGCAGAGAAAGCCGCCAAAATGTCTTCTTCAAGCCCGAGAGATCTCAACCCCTCGCACGTAAACGCAACTTGTAAAGCCGTATCCGGAGCCTGCGTGAGCGCGACCGCATTTGAGACCGGCGCAGACGCAAGCCATGCGCGTGCAGCCAGAGCATCACGAACCTGCAGCAGCAGAAACGATGCTTCGGTAAGCGATCCGTAGCCGAAGCGTACAAGTCCCTGAATATCGGCAAAGTCAATGCTCGATGGCTTCGTCATAGCAGCTGTACCCATTCCTGGAGCTGAGAGTCCGACATGGCGCTGTTTTCGAGGCCCTGACGAATCAGCGAATTTCGCTGAAGATCGAGCGCCGTCAGGCCGGGATGCCCGTTGTACCAGACCTCCGTGGGCAACTCATGCCGCCGGATAAAATACTTGAACTTCTGCTCATCTTTCGCGCCGTCGAGCACCAGCCAGTTTGTCGTCGGATATCCGATGCCATTGCTGAAGACCACATTCAACCCGAATGCAACTTTGTTGATGAAGTCGTCCATATAGCTGTCCAGGCTGCCGTCGTAGTTGCTTGCGAAAAAGAGCCGCTTCTTGTTATCGAGAAATACCCAGTGCGCAAAATGAATTGTCGTTACGCGGGCCAGTCTGCCGCGATTGAAGATGTGCCGCGTTGTGTAGTTGATAAGCCAGAGAATATATACAAGTGTCCAGCGCCGGAACAGGCCCGGTTTCACGCTGCCGAATGCGCTGAACTGGTTGGTAACATCGTGATCTTCCAGAATTGCCAGCTGGTTTGCATAAGCCGGATCAGGGCGCGGGGCAATTTCCGGATCTCTTCGTTCACTCCAGCGCAGTTTAAATATAAAAAACGGTGCATAAACGATAAGTAGCGGCAATAAAAGCAGCAACAGCAGCGGAACGCCAATCAGATGAGCAATGTTTCTGATCTCCCATCGCAGCGGAGTTTCCGGCGCCGGAGTCAGCCGCAGCCGTCCGGCACGCTGTTCGGAAGCTATGTAGGCGCGTAATTCGCCGTGCAGTTGGCGCAGAGGAAGCTTCGTCCGTAGGTCTTCGGCATCCAGCCAGGTACGAATTGCTAGTCTCAGCGCGGCTTCTTCGCGGACTTGCAGCATCGTCCGGCCAACCCAGTTCACATAAGATGTAGCAGGCTCATGATGATGCTGTTTTATCCATGCGCGCAGGTCAACGTTTTGCGAGAATCCCTCACAGTGCTCAAAAATTTGCGTTAACCCCGCGGAAGAGCAATTCACCAGCTTTGTCAGGAAGATATCCAACTCGCCGTCAAAGTCACAAAAAAGAGCCAGATAAATTGGATAATTCGGCAGCGGCAGATGGAATGCGCGAACATCGCTAGCGGTCGGATCATCGAGGATGACCAGCCGGGCAAAATGCACTTCATCGAGCTGCGAGAATGGAATCAGCGTGTTTTCCGGATCGGCCACACCTCTGACTCGGTTCATCGAAAGCAGCAGATTGCGCAGATCATCCACGCGCCCAGCCTTGATTGGCGCAATGAAGGTCAGGTTTGCCTGTGGAATCATTGCCCCGGAAACTGGACTGCAAAGTTGATGAGCTTGCTTTTCTTCCAGTAGACAATGCCGAGATAGAGACCTGGCCCTATCACGCGGATCTCATCGCGAATCCAATGCGCCAGCAGGGAAGTCTCGGAATAATCCAGAACAATGCAGTCCTTCCCGTCGAACCAGCTTTTGCCTTTGTAGACTTTGGCGATGATCGCATTGATTCCCAGCGGAAGAATACGATTGCGCAGGGTTCCGCTGGCAGCGTCAAAGGTTTTACCCTGCCATGCGAAATGGTTTATAAATTCGGCTATCTCTGCGGAATATGTAGTGCCGGGCGCGATAATGGCAGTTCCATTCGCCGGGCCATTCGGAATATCGCCAGGCTCGCTGGCGCTGAACAGATCATCGAGTTCTTTCTGAGACATGCTCAGCAACTGCGGAACGGTATACGCCATAAACTATGAACTCCTCGGAAAGGTAAACAGCCGGACTCTGGGAATAGTGCGCCTCCACTCCGGCGCGTTGCAGACTGCGTTCTGAATTGCAGTCCACTATCGTTTGGAACCCGCAACTTGTCAACGAAAGATTTGTAGTCAACGGGCATCTTCAAGAATCGCATCCGCCGCCTTTTCGCCGATCATGTAAACGGCGCAGGCGATAAAGAATCCGGGAATCCGCGGAAATACGGAAGCGTCGACAACGCGCAGGCCTTTTACGCCGTTTACGCGAAAACGGCTGTCCAGTACGTCTCCGATAGCGCAGGTGCAGGAAGCATGATGCCCCCACGCATTGTTGCGCACATATTGACGAAGGTCCTCGTCAGATTGAATCGACTTTCCCGGCAGCACCTCTTGGGCAATCACATCGCTTTGGCGCAACTTATCAGTCAAAGCTCGCACGAAGCGAACGCCATCCACCACCGAATCCAGGTCTTCACCGCCATCCGGCGTACCTTCCTCAAAATAGCGAAAATTGACCTCAGGAATATCCAGCGGGTCGGCGGACCGAAGTGTTACCTCACCGCCGCGGTTGTTTGTATGCGCCTTCAGCACAGCCCAGGTCAGGTAGTTGCGGTTTGTAGCGAAGACCTCGGAATAACCAGGGAAATACCCTTCAAACCGGCCCAGTACAGCCAGACAGAACAGGTCAGGAAGCGGGCGCTCCGGCGCAGATCGTTTGAACAACGAAAGCACCGTGCCGTTCGTGATGTATGCGCCATCTCTGGATTGTTTCCAGCACTCATATTGCGGATCGCCTTTAGTGAATTTAGCACCGTCGAATACCTTCCATTCGTCGAAATTCATCCGGTTCACCACGCCAATCTCGTAGCGGTCCTGTAGATTCTTCCCGACTCCTGGAAGGTCCACCCGTACCTCAATTCCGTGCCGCTGTAGCTCCTCCGCCGGCCCAATGCCTGAAAGCATTAACAGTTGCGGCGTATTAAAAGCGCCTCCAGCCAGAATGACTTCGCGCCGGGCATAGGCTTTGCGCTGTACGCCGGGTGTAGCGCTGGGGTTGGCATGCGCCCGATAAAGTCTTGCGCCCTTCAGATATTCCACGCCAATGGCCCGGTTGTTTTCATCCAGAAGCACCCGTGTAGCCAGCGCATTCAGCTCAATCCGCAATTTGTCAGGATGCTTTGCCGACACAGCCAGCACCCGCTCTCGCGTGCCGTTGCGGGCGTGGTTCCTTGTTGTCAGCGGCATATAGCGCAGGCCAATTGAATTCACCTTTACCGTGCGCCAGTCGTTAGGATCGAGCATGCTTAGCGCTGACCACTCTGCCTGATCTGCGACATACCCGATCTCGTGTACCGCCTCCTTGATTGAAGCCAGCAACACGCTCCGCAGGTCTTTTTCCAGCAGCGCCGAGAGCGGAAGAGCGCATTCCGTATGCAGCCATCCCTTCCATCCGTGGCGAGTTGGGTTGAATCCAAACTTCGCCAGCAGGCGCTGCGGCCAGCGATGATGACAGTTTTCCAGCCGCTCAAAATAGCGCCGCATATTCTCGCAGTTCCACGACGGGTCGCCGGTAAGCGCCGCAATGCCGTCCCAGTCCGCGTCATGCGGATAGACAAAGATCATCGCGTTATGCGCTGTACAGCCGCCCAGCGTTCCCGCGCGCGGATACAGAACTCCATCAACCTTCTGGCCGTCATAAGACTCTCGATACTTGGGGTCGAGCTTCTGCGCCGTATCGTCCTGATAGTGGCGGACAAAGAAGTCCCAGCGCATCGCTTCGTTCTCTGAAGCGAATGCATGAAAGCAGGGAACATCGTAGTCATCCGGCAGCCTCTCCGTTCCAGGCGCATTTTTCTGGTTTGCATCAGGGTTTTTGCAGTCCCCGCCAGCTTCAAGAAGAAGAACCATATGTCCAGCCTCCGCCAGACGGGCCGCGACCGTCCCGCCGCCCGCGCCGGAGCCGACGACAATGTAATCCCATGAATCCTGTGCCGGGTAGTCCGCTTTCATTACTCCTGCATGCTATAAGAAAAAGCTTCCGGTGCAATCGCCGATTTCATCATGAAGATTTTGAAACGCGATTCCGACATCTTCACGATAGAATGACGCACTACTGAGGAACGAAAAACCGATGCCTCTCGGCCCGCGCATCAACGACGCAATTCTCGACCTCGTCACGTTCGAGCATCGCATCGATCCTCTCTTTCGCGATGCTTTCAATGCGCTCTTCCAGCGCCCGCTCGTTACCATAGTGCAATTTTTTCTGCGCCTGCTTCACAAAAATCCGGAGACGAAGCTGTGTCAGGAAATCATTGAGCCTGACGAAGCGCAGATTGCCGCTGCTATCACCGAGCAGATGAAGCAATTCACAGCCCGCGAATATTCGGGGCGCACAGCCGAACGGGCAGGGAATACCAAGACCTACGGAGTCGTTCGAGCAGAGTTTCATGTACTGCCGGACATTCCGGCGATTTTTAAGATGGGCATCTTTGCCGAGCCGAAAAATTATCCAGCGTGGATTCGCTTTTCGGGTCCCGGCCCGCTCTCGCCACCTGATGTCGCCGATGCCGGCATTCTCAGCATTGGAATCAAAGTCATGGGCGTCGCAGGAGACAAGCTGCTCGATGACGAAAAATGGACACAGGACTTCCTCGGCATCAGCTGCCCCACATTCACTACTCCCAATACAAAGGAAAACCTGAAACTCCAGAAACAGATTTACGCACGAACGCCTACCTTCTACTTCTTCAAGCCGTTCGATTCGCATCTGCTCGATGCAATGATGCAGGGTCTTTACGCCCGGATGAATCGCAGCCCACTTGAGGTGCGTTATTGGAGCTGCGTCCCATATCTGTGCGGTGAAGGATTAGCAGTGAAATACTCAGTCCGCCCGACCTCAAATCACAAAACAAAGATTCCGTGGAACCCGCCCGATAACTGGCTCCGCCAGTCGTTAGCTATGCGCCTTGCAGGCGAAGACGTAGAGCTGGACTTTATGATCCAGGCGCAGAGAGACCCGCGCCGCATGCCCATCGAAGACGCCTCCATTGAATGGCCGGAGCGCCTTTCGCCTTTCGTCACCGTCGCGAAAATTTATCTTCCAAAGCAGAGGTTCGAATCTCCGGAACAGCTCGCCTTCGCCAACGTCCTCTCCTATAACCCGTGGCACACAACGGCCATGCATCGCCCATTGGGAAATCAGAATCGCGCCAGAAAGCTCATCTACTCGCAGCTTTCCCAACTGCGACAGTCTATGAATCACTCGCCGCATCGCGAACCGGACGGCTCTGAAACCTTCCCGCAGTAATTTCTGCTGCGAATTGAGATTCGCTGTGATAGTATCCACGCCCATATACACCTCTGAAACTATCTGCTGTGCCGATTCACCATGAACTATCTCTGTGCTTTGCGACAGGAGCCTTGAAAGCAGAATGAAGATGACTCGGTTCAACGTTCTCCGTACAGTACTGGCTGGCGTTTTCGTTGCAGGTCTGACTTTGATAACTGGCTGCAAACATTCCCCAAAACCGGGCGAGGTGCAGGACGAGGCCCGTCTGGCGGGCCGCACAGCTGCATCATTTCCTGCCGCAGACGAAGATTATTTTCATGACATGGACGGCGGTATTGCTCTCACTGCTGACGAGATCAAGGGCCGCAACATGTGGCTCGTCTGGACCGGGGGCAACGACCGCTTCTGGGACAAGATGGCCACCGCAAGCGTGGGCACGCTTGATCTGCTCAAGACGATTTCCTCCTATCCCGGTTATAAATACAGCCGCGACAATCGCTGGAACTACCTCGGTCTGGTCAACGAGCCGTGCTTTACAAAGGCAACCGGACCTGACGCACAACATTTCGGACTCTGGCTCGATCAGCGCAGCGCTAGCTGTTCCGCAGACCCTTTCGAGAATGAGAAGAAGTACCCCGGTGTAAAGATCGGCGCACGGGGTGGCACTGTTCCAGTTGGCTCCTATTACGGATATCCAACAGGTATTGTCGGCCTGCGTCTCTTTCCTAACCCTGACTTTGACGCGGCGGCAGCAAAGCGCTGGGACCCGAAACGCTACTACGAAGACCCGAGCTACTACAACGATAAGAAGCTGATTCGGCCTTATCGCGTAGGCATGTCCTGTGCTTTCTGCCATGTCGGGCCAAACCCGATCAAACCGCCGGATGATCCGGAAAATCCCAAGTGGGAGAATCTCAGCTCCAACGTAGGCGCGCAATACTTCTGGGTAGACCGCATCTTTGTCTGGAAACCCGATGGGAGCAACTTTCCGTACCAGCTTTTCCATACTTCGCGCCCCGGCACGCTCGATACGTCTTTGATCTCATCCGACAACATCAACAATCCGCGCTCTATGAACGCTGTTTATGGACTTATGGCGCGCCTGAACGTCGCGAAGCGCTGGGGCAAGGAGACGCTCGCGGGAGGGGAGCTGAATAACAAGCAGTTCAATGACTATATTCACGAAGGCACTCTGACGAACTTCTTCCAGCCTCCAAATACCGTCTACACGGCTCGTATTCTCAAGGATGGATCTGACTCTGTCGGCGCTCTTGGAGCATTGAACCGGGTCTACCTCAACATTGGCCTCTTCAGCGAAGAGTGGCTGCTGCACTTCCGCGCTCTCGTTGGCGGACAGCCCATTACACCGATTGAAATCTCGGTTGCTGAAAAGAACTCGGCTTACTGGCAGGCCACTGAGCAGCAGACTCCGGACATGGCCCTGTTCTTCCTCAAAAGCACCGAGCCGCATCATCTAAAAGATGCGCCCGGTGGCGAAGCCTATCTGACAAAAGACCAGAGTGTCCTACAGCACGGAGCAACTGTATTTGCCGACAACTGCGCCCGTTGCCACTCCAGCAAGATTCCTACGCCTGCTCCCGGTGTCGATCCTGACGGCTGCGCAGGCAAGGACTACCTCGGCTGCTGGAGCAAGTACTGGGCATGGACACAGACGGACGAATTCAAATCCGCGATGCGCAAGATCGTTCTTGATAAGGACTTTCTCAAGGACAACTATCTTTCGACGGACATGCGCGTTCCTGTCACGCTTCTGCAGACTAATGCATGCAGTCCGCTCGCGACCAACGCAATTCGCGGAAATATCTGGGACAACTTTTCTTCGCAGACCTACAAAGACCTGCCGTCTGTCGGAACCATTACCGTCTACGATCCTTTCACCGGCCAGCCGAGCCAGTACACGATGCCTGCAGGCGGACGCGGCTACACGCGGCCTGCTTCGCTTATCAGCGTGTGGTCAACGGCGCCGTTTCTGCTGAACAACAGCGTGGGAAACTTTAACCCAAGCCCGTCGGTTCAGGCGCGCATGGCTTCGTTCCAGGACTCTATCGAGAAAATGCTCTGGCCGGAGAAGCGCGACAAAGATGCGGTGCTGGGAGACAAGATTCCCGGTGTGATTGACCGCACTACCCAGACCAGCTATTTGCGTATCTCCGGCGGCTATCTGCCGGATTATCTCAAGCCGCTCATTGGACCGGGCCAGCGCTTCTTCCCGGCTATCTTCGGCGAGGGCGGCGTACAACTTGGCCCCATTCCTGCCGGAACGCCCGTTGATCTGCTTGCTAATTTTGATCTTCTCGGTGAACCGGCCAGCACTTCAGAAAAACGAGAGCGCCAGGAAAAACTCCTAAAGCTTCTGATCAGGCTGAAGCACGACCTGGATGCTCTACCGAAGAATGCGACCGATGACGATGCGCGGCGAGTCTTCGCCAATCTTGTTCAGCCCATGATGGAGCTGAACAAGTGCCCCGACTTCGTCGTGAATCGTGGACACTATTTCGGGGCTGGTTTGTCGGATTCAGACAAGCGCGCTCTGATTGAGTTCCTGAAGACGTTCTGAGAGAGGCCATCCCCCTTCCCTGGACGCCGCTTACTGATCGCGCAGGGTTCATGGGTTCCAACTGTGAAGCTCGCCATGCGGGAGCGAAGCTGGCTGCAATGGAGACCGCCATCAAGACAATGCTGACGAGAACAAAGGTCAGGGATCGAGCGGCTGCACCTTATAAAGCATGTGAGTGAGCGCAGCAGCACCAGCATACACAAGACTGAAATCGCCGTCGTCGCTCCAATGCCGAGGGCCAGCGTGAGCATTGCCGTAAGAGTGAAGCCCGGGATTTTTGCGAAACTGGCGCAGGGCATACCGGAAATGCGTCAAAAGATCTTCAGAAAGAGATATAAAAGCATCTTTTCTGCCATTCTCAGATGCGAGCTAAGTTCTTGATAGGAGATGAATTGCCAGACTGAAGTTCTCATGATTTGAAGTTCAGTCCGTCCGGTTTTGGAAAACCTGTCCCCGAAAACGTACGCGAGCCTTCTCAGTCATCGCACAATCGTTGCCCTTGTCAAAACCAAAGCATTTGAAATCAGAGCACAGACTGACAAAAAGGCGCATACTAGCGTCTATAGAAACAGGGTGAGCTGTATCCGGCTCACGGGAGTGCTGTATGACAAAGAATTTGACCCGGAAAATGGTTCCACCGCAGCTTTTGCTGGCTGCCAGTCTGGTGCTGGCTCCGGTGGCGTTTGCGCAGACCACGCCACAGACCAGTCCTACGGGAACTCCGGCTCCAGGTCAAACACCTCCTGTGGCCGGCGCTCCGGAATCCCCAGGACAGCAGTCGCCCTCGCCTACTCCGCCAACGCTTCCTCCGGGGACTCCAGGAGACCAGAAAGATGCGGCAAAGGACAATCCGCAGCCTGCCAGCAATCAGCCGCAGATAAATACCGAACCGAAAGAGGTCCACGTTAAGCAGGGCAGCATTGACGATGTGAATGCTGTCGGTACCCGCAATATTGGCGGACGCGGTCTGGGGAACTGGTACTCGACTGAATCCGAGATCAAGATGGGCAAGCAGTACGCCGATGAGATTGAGAAGAGCACGAAAATGATCACCGATCCGGTTGTGACGGAATACATCAACCGCGTCGGGCAGAATATCGTCAAGAACTCAGACTGCAAGGTTCCGTTCACCATCAAAGTCATCGACACGGATGAGATCAATGCCATGGCGCTGCCGGGCGGATTTTTCTACGTCAATTCAGGATTGATCCTCGCAGCGGATGAAGAAGCGGAGCTTGCCGGAGTAATGGCGCATGAGACGGCCCATGTTTGCGCACACCATGCGGCGCGTGAAATGACGCGCATGAATTACGCGCAGCTCGGAACCATACCGCTGATCATGATGACAGGCTATACCTGGACCGGATACGGCATCTATGAAGCGGTCAACATCGCCATCCCGATGACATTTCTCATGTTTTCGCGCGAATTTGAAGCGCAGGCCGATTTTCTCGGCGTGCAGTACATGTATCGCGCGGGTTATGATCCGCAGGCGTTTGTAACCTTCTTTGAGAAGATACAGAACCTGGAGAAGCAGAAACCGGGCGCGGTAGCGAAGGCGTTTTCCAATCATCCACAGACGCCGGATCGCATTCAGCATACGCAGGAAGAGATTGCGAAGATTTTGCCGGCAAAGGACGAATATCTTGTCACTACTTCGGAATTCGATGATGTTAAGGCGCGGCTGGCCCGCATCGAAAACAAGCGCAAGCTTCTGACACCGAAGAACGGCAAGCCAACACTTCGGCGCGCGAGCACGGCTGATCCGAATGCTGATCCAAATGCGCCTCAGAACGGCAGCGACCGTCCGACACTGCATCGGCGCGAAGACAACAACTAGGCCTCAGACTGACGCCGGCGTGCTGTCGAGCAATCGCCGCAATTCTGCTGTCAGTATGTTTGGCGCGACTGGCTTGTAGAGAAACGATGTGCGCGGGTCGCCCGTCATGTCTTTAGGGTCCGCATCAATGTGACCGCTCACCAGGAGCGCCTTTAGCTCCGGACGCATGCACCGCAGTCTGGCGATCAGGTCCTGTCCACCCATCTTCGGCATAATCGCATCGCTGATAATGACATCGATCAGAGGCAGAATGTCTTTTGCCATGGCCAGAGCTTCTATCCCATCGGCAGCCTGCACAACACGATAGCCGGTGGATTCCAGCGCATGCGCAAGCAGGTAGCGAATATTGGCATCGTCCTCAATCAGAAAAATCGTCTCGCTTCCGCGCTGAGGTGACTCCGTAATGTCGGGTGTTTCGTCCACTGTTTGTGACTTGTGCGCAATGGGAAGGGAAAGTAAGAAGGTCGATCCGTCGCCTTCTGTCGATTCCACTGCAATGCTTCCGCCTGCTTCACGAATGATGCCGTATACCGTAGCCAGACCCAGCCCTGTTCCTTTGTCGGCGTCTTTGGTCGTAAAGAACGGTTCGAACAGGCGCTCTTTCACTTCGGCAGTCATGCCGCAGCCGGTGTCGTGAACGCTGATCGTAACCGTTTGGTCGCTTACGGCTGTTTGAATAATAAGAGTGCCGCCCTGGGGCATGGCGTCTTTTGCGTTCACCACCAGATTCAGCATGACCTGGCTGAAACGGTGCGGGTCGAGCTCGACGCATGCATCATGAGCGCCGAGAATCATTTCGACAGAGATCGAATCAGTGACGAGACGGCGCAGCATGGTTTCATCATCACGAAGCAGGTCGTCGATGCGCACGATACGCGGCTGGCTGACCTGCTTTCGGCTGAAAGCGAGCAGTTGTTGGGTAAGCCGCGCGGCGCGTTCTCCGGCGCGGTGAATCTCAGCTGACATCCTGCTCAGTCGCGTGTCGCCATGCAGTTCATGCTCAATGATGCGTGCATATCCATTTATCACCGAGAGGATGTTGTTGAAGTCATGTGCAATGCCGCCGGCAAGCCTGCCAATCGCTTCCATTTTCTGCGCATGGCGGAACTGGTCTTCCAATTCGCGACGGTCTGTAATGTCATGCAGGAGCACAATGAAGCCTAAAACGCGCTGCTCGGAATCGAGGTCAGGCGTGTAGGTTGCTTCGATGATCCGCCTGGAGCCGTGAATGACGATGGACTTTTCGAACCGGACAGGCCGGCCCTGCATGACCTCTGCCCATGCGCGGCGCACCTCTGATTCATGCTGTCTTCCATCGCCGCGCACAGCAATATATTCAAAATCGAGTGACAGAATCTCTTCGCGGGAGATGTTGAACCAGTTTTCAAATGTGCGGTTGGCGCGCCGGCATTTTCCCTGAGCATCCACATAGAGCAGCGCAGCCGGCATGTGGTCTGTCAGCGCGCGCAGTTCGGCTTCGCTCATTCGGAGCGCGTCATTTGCTTGCCGCTGGTCGGTTATGTCGTTTGTGGTTCCGATGGAAGCAACAGGTTTTCCAGTCAAACCGCGCACTGCGGTCGAGCGCCCGTGAATCCAGCGGATTTCCCCCGATGGCCAGAGAATGCGGAATATCTGCTCATAAGAGCTTCCTGCCGCATTTGTCTTCAGCCAGCCTGTAGTCAGCGTTTCCAAATCGTCCGGATGTACGCGCCGCTGCCATCCCAGGCCCAGCATCTCTTCTTCTTTCATCTGCCATGTGGCGGCGAGCACCGGATTTACATAGAGCACATAGCCATCGACACGGGCTTTATAGACACCTGTCGGACTCGAAGCGCATAGACTGCGAAACATGTCCTCGCTTTGCCTAAGAGCTTCGGTGGTCTTTATCAGGTCGGTGACATCATTCGCCGTCACTACGCGAGCTGGTCGCGACTCATATTCCGCTGCATAGGAGGCGATGCGCACCAGATGCTCCGAGCCGTCCTTATAAAGATGCCGCCACGGACCAGACGCGCGTTGCGCGCCTACGCGGTGGGCGCTGGCCCGGACCATTTCGACATCCGCCTGAGGACGAATGTCGAGAATGCTCATGTTTAGGAATTCTGCGCGGGACCAGCCGTAGAGATCGACGGCTGCCTGATTGACATCGAGAAACCGCAGCGTCTCCGAGTCATAAATCCACATTGGATTAGGATTTTTCTCGAAAAAATCCAAGGTGCCTCTCACGCAGATAACCACACGGAAAAGCCGATCACCGTGAGATCAACGAGTTTTATGCTTTGATAAAACCGAATGTAACACACCGGCCCACATCATGAGGCGGATTTACACAGCGCCCCGAATTGTGGTTTAGCGAAGCAGAAAGAGCGTTACAATCCCGCCATGTTGCGCATGTTCAGCTTGTGCCTCGTTCTTGCTGGAGCTTCTATCGCGTTTGCTCAAAAGACGCTGGATACCGCAACCATTTACCGCATCGGACGAACAGCTTATGAGCAGTCTCGCGCGCCGGGTTTTTCGCTGGCTGTCCTGTACAAGGGCCAGGTGGTTTTTGCCAATGGATACGGCTATGCCGATCTGACCGGCAGAACGCCGGTAATGGCCGGTACCCGCTTTTCCATAGGTTCTATCACTAAGCAGTTCACTGCTGTTTCCATTCTATTGCTGGCTGAACGTGGGAGGCTCTCGCTCGAAGATAAGCTGGCCCGTTTCCTGCCCGAGATGCCCAATGCAGATCGAATCACTTTGAGGATGCTGCTCAATCAGACTTCCGGCCTGCACAATTACCCGCTTACGAGCGAACACAACTGGCCTCTCGAGGGCCAGATTGATCCCCAAAAGCTGTTCGCGATTCTGAAGACTGATAAACCCGACTTCGCTCCGGGAGAACGATGGGAATACAGCAATACAAACTACGCCGTGCTGGCTGAAGTTGTGGCCAGAAGCTCAGGCATGTCCTTCGATAAATTTGTGCAGCAGAATATTTTTTCTCCGCTTATTATGAACGCCTCCGGGATGGGATATCAGGCGCAAAAGGACATCGCCACTCCCTATGAAGGAACACCAGGCAACTTCGCATCGGTTCCTGTGCCGCTGAGTCTCGATCTGTTTTATGGAGCGGGAAACATCGTCTCGAGCGCCAATGACCTCATGCACTGGGATGCGGCATTGATCGGTGGCAGGCTGCTGAATCCGGCGGCAATGCGCGAGTTATGGACCGCCGGAAAACTGGCAAATGGGCAGCCGGTGAATTATGCCATGGGTTTTGTGCCTGCATCGATTAGCGGTCACCGTGAACTATGGCACAACGGATACGCTCCGCTCGTGGGGGGCTATTGCCTGAATGCAATTTTTCCCGATGACCAGTTAGCTGTTGCTGTGCTTTCCAACAGCCCGGACGCGGTCTTTCGCGGCGTGCCTGAGCAGATCGCCCACGATATCCTGGCGCTGATCGATCCGCATGTGAGCGCTCCGCAGCAGGTTGCAAGCGCAGAAGGCACAGAAGAAGATACCCGCACGCAGGCTCTGGCCCGAAAAATGTTCGAGGAGATATCAATCGGCAAACCGGACCGCGCCATTTTGACACCGGAGATGAACGTCGCCCTTACGTCTGAAGAGATTGCTCGGTCCAGCAGGCAGCTTTCAGCGCTTGGTCATCTTATTCAGATGAGCATGAAGCAGCGGTCGCGCATGGCAAACGGAAATGGCGTCAATTACATTTACCTCGCCTTTTTTACCGGTGGCGTTCGCCAGATTCAGATTCTCGTCACTAATGACGGCAAGGTCGGCGGCTTCAGCATCATGCCTTAACCCCCGCAAGTGTTATTCAATTCCCAGCCGATGCTGCATCTGCTCCAGCGTATATCCCTTCGTTTCCGGATATACAAACAGAACCACAAAGAACTGCAGGACCATCATGGCCGCGAAGAATACGAACGGCGCGCCGGCAGAGTATTTTGCCAGCAGCGGAAAGGTTCCGGAGATGATGGCATTCATGATCCAGTGGGAAGAACTGCCCACGCTTTGACCCTTGGACCGCACGCGCGTCGGAAACACCTCACTGATGTAAACCCAGATGACTGCGCCTTGCGAGAAGGCGAAGAAGAAAATGTAGCCCACCAGCAGCCACACCAGATAAGACTGATGCGATTGTGTGAAAAAAACCGCGGCCACGCCAACAAGGCATGCCGCTGTGCCGACTGAACCAATCAGGAGCAGTGTTTTGCGGCCGAGTTTGTCGATGACAGTCATAGCAAGCAGCGTGGCGATGAGGTTCATCGCGCCTACCATGACTGCCTGCAGATCGCCTGACACAGCGCTGAAGCCGCCTGCACGGAAGATATCGTTCAGGTAATAGAGAATCGCGTTGACGCCGGCAAGCTGATTGAACATGCCGATGGTGATGGCCAGAAAAATCGGCAGCCGGTATTTGTACTGAAACAGCCGTTCAGATTTTGCGCTGCGCTCCAGATGAATCGAATCAATAATCTCCCGCAGCTCCGCTTCAGAGTCCGGAGACCCCATCATCTGCAGCACGGAGCGCGCTTCATCAATACGGTTCTGTGTTACCAGCCAGCGTGAGCTGCGCGGAATTCCGTACAACATGATCAGAAAGAGTGCTGCGGGAAATGCTGCGACTCCAAGCTGCCAGCGCCACTGCAAGGCTCCAAGCCCGATGCGCGCGATGACAAAGTTGGAAAAGTATGCCAGCAGAATGCCGATGACGATATTGATCTGGAAGAGCCCAACCAGTCGTCCGCGCCATTTTGCCGGAGCCAGCTCCGCAATATACACCGGCCCCAGTACTGACGATCCTCCGATACCCAGGCCGCCAATGAAGCGAAAGGCAAGCAGCGAACCCCAGTTCCAGGAAAATGCGCAACCGATAGACGAGATAACATAGAGCACCGCCATAATGCGCAGGGCCTCGCGGCTGCCCAGCTTCTGCCCGATGGCGCCGGCAGACATGGCTCCGATGACTGTGCCCCACAGGGCGATGGAAACAGTAAAGCCGAGTTCGCCTGCGGTGAGATGAAAAATTTCAGTCAGCTGATGAGTGGTGCCGGCGATGACGGCGGTATCAAAGCCGAAAAGAAGTCCGCCAAGCGCGCCAACAATGGTGCTCTTAAAAAGATAAGCGTTCAATCGCATCGATGCGTCCAGATAAGGGAATTGGCAGCCCTTCTGCTACCGAAGACTGATGTCAGGCGTGCCGGCAGTTCTTTGCTCCGAAATGGTGTAAGGGAGGATGCAGGCCCCAAGCAGACCGGAATCCGCGCCAAGCTCAGCGGCAATGATACGCGTGCCCGCGTCTGTATTGCCATTCAAAACAGCGCTGCCCGGCTCCGTCAGGCGATACACATAGCTGCGCCGGCGCACTTCTTCAAATAACACGGGTGAAAACAGGTTCCAGGCATTCGCCAGTCCGCCACCTACAACATACAGGGGGAGATTCAGCGTATTCACCAGATCGCCCAGTCCGATGCCCAACGCGCGTCCCACATCGTCAAAAACGCGCTGTGCATCCGCGGCTCCCTTCTCCGCCAGGTCGGCCAGATCGCGTGTGGTGAAATCAGGGTTCCTCTTAGCTAATGCTGCAATTGCCGGAGCGTTGCCCGAGTGCGCCGCCTCAAAAGCAATTCGCCGCACGGCAGTCGCTGAGGCATACATTTCAAGGCAGCCACTGCTGCCGCATCCGCAGGCGGGGCCATCTGGCCATATATTGACATGTCCAGCCTCGCCTGCCATGCCATGCGCCCCGTGCCATATCTTTCCATCCAGAATGATGCCGTTGCCGATTCCCGTGCCCAGTGTCAGCATGCAGAGCGAATCAATACCGAGAGTGCGTCCGCTGCCCAGGACGCATTCAGCCAGAGCGGCTACGTTGGCATCGCTCTCCACGGTGACCGGTATATCCAGACACGCTTCAATCTCGGCGCGCAGCTCAAATCCATCCCATCCGGGCAGATTTGGCGGATTGTGCAGGCGGCCTGCCGGGAGTTCCAGCGGTCCGGGCGTGCCGATGCCGATTCCGGCAAGCTCATGCTGCGCGGAATGGTTTGCCAGCAGCTTGCGGATGGCCTGACACATGTCTTCTATCACCGCATGACGGCCTGCAGAGAGGCGAGTGGGCAGCAGTATTGTCTCCAGCAGCCCCGCTGCGCGCGTATATACTGCGACGCGCAGGTTCGTTCCGCCTAAATCCACCCCAACCGAAAAAGAACTCATACGCAGTAAGTCTCAACTAACTAGACGCCGACCCTTGAAGTCGGTTTTACAGCTCCGAAGAAATAAGTTCGGAGGAAATCCTGAATTCTGTCACAAGGCGCGAAATCCAATCGCAGCCCTCTGCAATATACACGAAAAAAGTGACTGGTGGAAACGATTCCATTTGGAAGTGGTAGCGTTTCCTCTCTACTTTTCATCTATACGCAACTTCTCAGGAAATAGTTCTATGTTGCCGAGGGATTACATCCGCAGGAGTTCCGAAGCACCAGGCGGGTCTCAAGCTTTACCTGGTCCTGGCGCTTTTTTGCAAGCGGATGTTTTTTCTTTTTGGAGGGGAACAGCTGCTCGAAGAGAATTTCCGCCGCGATGCGGCCCATATCTTCAATGGGCTGTTGTACAACGCTGATGGAAGGCCGCAGCGTGGAGGCCAGCTCGAAATCATCGAAGCCGAGCAGCGCCACTGTCTTTGGCACGGCGACCTTCAATTTCTGCAATGTTTCAAATGCATAAATTGTGGTGCTGTTCTTGACGGTAAAGATAGCGTCTGGCGGCTGCGAGGCTGCCAGATGGCTCTCAATCGCATACTCCGCCGACTTATAGTCCTTCACCGACATGTCAATGATCGCGGGCAACCCGGCTTCCTCAATTGCATGGCGGTACCCGCGGAGCCGTTCTTTAATGGTGTAAAGCGTTGTTTCGCCCCCCAGGCAAAGGATGCGCTTGTAGCCGTGACCGATCAGATGCTCGATAGCATTGCGCGCGCCGTTGTAATTGTCGGAGACGACGCTGGGGACCTCCGTTTTAGGAACAGGACGGTCGAAGGAAACAACGGGAGTCGATATCCTGCCGAGAAACTCCGCCAGCGATTCGCTCTGATAATTCGCCGGAGCCAGAAGCAATCCATCCGTGCGGTGACGCATCAGCACATTAAGATTTTCCATCTCGATGTGCGGATCGTTATTTGTGACCGTTACGATCAGCAGGGAATCGTTGGCCCGCGCAATTTCCTGCGCGGCCTCAGCGCAGCTTGAAAAAAACGAATCAGCAATGCTGGGAATAACAAGTCCAATGGTCTTGGTGCGCTCGCCTTTAAGAATGCGCGCCGCCTGGTTCGGCATGTAACCAAGCTGCTCAATCACGGACCGCACGCGGTTTAGAGTGCGCGGGCTCACGCGATGCCCGCCGTTAATGACCCGCGAAACAGTCGTAGTGCCGACTCCGGCTTTGCGTGCTACGTCAGCGAGCGTGGGGTGCGAACCAGTTTTGCTCATCGAATCTGAGTGCAAGTCTACGGCTTATTCAAGATTTGCACCAGTATTCAGGCAGTATGAAAAGCTGTCAACTTCGGCGAAATAAATTGCCTATCGACCGGCGATGGCGTCTTCAACCGGAACATCTTTTTGCGAAAAGATTTTTGTTTCGCCTTCTGCGAGCGGCAATATCTGCGAAGCCAGCCCTGCTTCTTCTGCCGCAACCAGCAGTCGCGGCAAGGGCTCATCGATCGGTTCGGCTGAAAGGCAGAATGTCCCGTAGTGCATCGGGATCATTGTGCGCGCATCCAGGTCCATAAAGGCGCGGAGCGCGTCTTCAGGACTTGTATGCACGGAGCGGAAACTGTCCGGCGAATAGGCCCCGATAGGGAGCAATGCGACCTGCGGAGCAAGGCGCTCGCGAATTTCATGAAAACCGCCAAAATAGGCCGTGTCGCCCGAGTGATAAAGCGACTGCGCGCCGCTCCGAATCACAAAGCCGCCGAAGCCTCGATGTGTGTCTGTCATCTTGCGCGCACCCCAGTGTTTTGCCGGAGTGAGGGTGAATTCGACGTTGCCAATCTGCACTGATTGCCACCACGCCAACGAAGTAATGCTGGAGAAGCCGAGATCGGCAACCACATCGTTCACATGCCACGGCACGATAACGGTCGGAGCTTTGCCTGTAAGTCTGCGCGTGTGCCGGATGATTCTACGCAGCGAGGGGCGATTGAGATGGTCCATGTGCGCGTGTGAAAGCAGAACCGCGTCAATAGGCGGCAAATGCCTGATAGATACACCCGGACGGCGGAGACGGCGCAGAACGACAAGCCAGTTTGCAAAGACCGGATCAACCAGCAGATTGAGTCCGCCAATCTGGATCAGAAACGAAGAATGTCCGATGAATGTAACTCCCAGCTCTCCGTTTTCAGCCGGAACTGGTTCGCGCTGCTCGCCTTTCATCGGCTGAACTGCTGCGCGGCCTATTAATCGAAGAATAAAGCTGAGGTTGGGGCGTCTTGCCACAGAATCTCCTGCATAAAACAGATGCCGGAGATCAGCGATTCGATGCTGGAAATCATCCCTGACGCTTCAGTTGTCATCCTGAGCCGAAGGCGAAGGACCTGCTTTTCCAGGACTCGGAAGTCAGAGTTAAGCTGGGTCCCTTACTCACAACTCAGGGACGACACTGGATAGATTACTGCTGTTGGGCGTCAGCCTGAGCGACTGCTCTTTCTGCTCCCTGGAAACCAATTTTTGAGTGTGTTCCGTCACAGAACGGCTTGTTTGTCGAACCGCCGCAGCGGCAAAGCGAAAACGCCGGCTTGCCCGTAAGGTCCCACTCTTTTCCATCCGCATCGACCAGTTTGCATGGGCCTTCCACGCGATAAGGGCCATTCGGTCGCACCGTAATCCTGACTTCGTTTTCAGCCATTTGTTTCTGCTCCTGAAATGAAAGTTTTGTTCCGAGATTATTGTCCTGACATCACAATCGGCAGCGTAGGAGTCGTAGCTCCCTGCGCATCTTCTACTGTTACGCCAAAGGCTTTTGCTTCTATACCCGCGGGCAGCGAAGGAAGAACAACGCTGGCGCTGCCATTCACATCCGGCCGGAAGAGGCCCGCGGGAATGGGCGCCTGTCCGTTTGAAGGAATGAGCCACAGCTCATACGTCTTATTCGCCTTCACCGGACGAAGATCGCTGGCGACAAAGATAAGCGCGCCCTTGTCCTTTGCATAGATCACATGCGCTGAGGGTTGCGCCGCCGTTTTCACCTCGGTTAGCCGCACGCGCCGAGCTGTGGGCGAATTGAGCAGATCGACAATCTGCTGCGTGCGCGACAGTTGGTTCGTAATCTGCACGTTCTGGTAGCGCTGAGCATCGAGCTGCTGATGCAGGTTGTGCGCATTGTTACCCATGTAAGCGGCAAAGAGTAAAGCTGCTGCTGCCGCAACCCATCCCAGGCCGCCGAACCAATTGCCGGCGCGCGCCGGCTCTTCTTTCTTTCGAATAGGCTCCACAGGTTTTGCCTCGTCTCGTAATCGCTGCAGGAATCGCTCACGTGCGTCGGCAGGAACCGGCTCCTGCGGCACAGTGAGACTCACAAGAGACAGATCCCCCAGAATGTCGGCCAGTTTCCTGCGGCATTCCCCGCATGTATCGAGATGCCGCTGCACTGTCGCCGTTTCTTCAAACGAGAGCGAGCGCATCGCGTAGAGCGCGAGGTCTTCTTCTGAAATGTGGTCGCCGTGAATCAAGCCTGCAATGCCTTTCGTATCGAAATTAGAGCAAGGCGAATGCGTGTTTTTACCGTGCCCAGCGGGTCGCCGGTCTTCTCCGCAATCTCCGAGTGCGTCATGCCTTCAAAGAAGGCGAGCTCTAGCGATTTCTGTTGCTCTTCTGGCAATTCCCGTATAATCACGCGAAGTTTTTCCATCAGTGTATTGCGCTCAGCTTCTCCCGCCAGATCCACAGATGTGGGGAGAATGACCTCATCGACCGGGTCTGAGGGATGGCGGCGGCGAAGCACATCGATGGCGCGATTTCTGGCAACGACAGCAAGCCAGCCCATCAGCGATCCACGCCCGACGATGAAGCTCGATGCGCCGCGCCATACCTGCATCAGCACATCCTGCATCACGTCTTCCGCTTCTGAGGGATCATGCAGCACGCGCAACGCAACGGAATAGACAATCTTTGCATAGCGATCAAAGAGCAGAGCCATGGCCGCTTCGTCGTGCTGCGAGATGCGTGTCAGCAGCTCCGCGTCAGCTGGTCCCTGAGTGCTCCTATCTTCCATACGAGCCGCGTCGCGCTCCGGATTTGTTACATTCTCAGTCATGCAACGTGTAAGCAGGTATTCTACAGGTGCGGTGGGGGTTGATGTCGACTACCCCGCGTTTCTAGAACTTTGTAATGAAGATGCGTCTCGACAAGCTATTGCTGGCCCGCCAACTGGCCCCTACGCGCGAAAAAGCGCAGGCGCTGGTGCTTGCCGGCAGAGTGCTTGTCAATGAACAGAAAATGGACAAGCCCGGAAGCAGCGTTGCTGAAGATGCTGCCATTCGTATTCTCGGCGATGATCTCCGCTATGTGAGCCGTGGCGGGCTCAAGCTTGAAGCGGCGTTGCGCCATTGGAACATTGATCTCTCAGGGCGATTCTGTCTTGACATAGGAGCCTCCACCGGAGGCTTTACCGACTGCATGCTGCAGCACCGCGCAGCGCGTATTCTGGCTATCGATACCGGCTATGGGCAGATCGCGCAGAAGCTCCGCTCCGATCCGCGCGTCATATTGATGGAGCGCACGAATGCCCGTCATATTCAGCCTGAAGACCTGCCTGGCGGGATTACCTTTCTCGGTATGGATGTCTCCTTTATCTCTGCGACGCTCCTTCTGCCCGCCGTCATCCCGGCGGCATTCAGAAAAGCCGGAGCTGCGGCGGAGTGTGTCGTGCTGATAAAGCCTCAGTTTGAGGCGGGCAGGGAACACGTCGGCAAGGGTGGCATCGTGCGCGATCCTGGAGCCCATCAACTCGCCATCGACAAGGTACGCTCCTGCATCACAGCGCTGGGCGGCGAAGCTATGGATATTACAGACTCGCCAATTCTCGGAGCGGAAGGCAACCGCGAATTTCTTCTCTATGCCCGCTTTTCGCTGAAGCAGAACGCATAACCCTGTCAGAATAGAAGCACCCTGCGGTTACACTGAAAGCCTGATGCGACGCATAGCCATAATCTCCAAGCCGCAAAAAGAAGAGCTGGTCACGCTGCTGCCTGAACTGATTCTCTGGCTGCGCACGCGCGGCTTTGTGCCGATTCTCGATCCGGTCAGCGGTAACTACGCGCAGGAAAAGAACGTCGTCCCGCGCAACGATCTTCCGGGTGAAAATCCTGATCTTGTCGTAGTGCTTGGCGGAGATGGAACCTTGCTTGCCGCGGCCCGCGTCTTCGCGAAAACGCAAGTGCCCGTGATGAGCGTGAATCTCGGCTCGCTTGGTTTTCTCACTGAAGTCCGCCTGGCCGACATTTACTCCACGCTTGAAGCCTGGTGCGACAACTGCAGCACCATTGACGCGCGCGTTATGCTGCACAGCGAGCTCTGGCGAGACGGCAAGGTTTTTTCCGAGCACGAAGCGCTGAATGATGTGGTGGTCGCAAAGGGTGCCATCGCCCGCATGGTCAACTTCACCATCCGGCTCGACAATCAGCTTGTCGCATCTTTCCGCGCTGACGGCATCATCGTTTCTACACCAACCGGTTCGACTGCATACACGCTCGCGGCCAATGGTCCCATCGTCGTCCCTAATGTCGATGCCCTCATCGTCACTCCGGTCTGTCCGCATCTGCTCACGCTGCGTCCTATCGTGGTGCGCGGAGATTGCAATCTAAGCCTCATCGTCGAAGGCATTCCCGACCAGACTTATCTCACCGTAGACGGTCAGGAAGCCATTCCGCTCAAAGTAGGCGATGAGCTGCGTTGTCGTCGCTCTGAACATGCCGTTCGGCTTGTGCGCCTCGGCACTGCCGGATTTTTTGATGTTCTCCGCTCCAAGCTGAAATGGGGCGAGCGCTGAAATTTGCGGACGCTTTTGCGCCCGTGGGCGTCTAACAACAAAGACTCAGGAGGACCGCAACCATGCGAAGCCTTTTCCAGAACGTGATTGAATCCCGTTTACAGATCAGGCAAACGGCTGCGTTCTCCATAGCACTGCATGCGTTGCTGCTCGGATGCATTGTGATTGGCACGATTCATGTTCGTCGCGCGGTAATCTTTCGTCCGCTGGTACGCGGATCATCACAACAGGTGGCCCTTGTCGCCGCGAGCCGCGGCGCTCTGGCTTCGATTCTGGCAAATGAGCACCCGGCGCTCCCGGAAAAGAACCAGCCTCAGCCGCCGCGTATATCGCGCCATCCTCTTCCCAAACCCGTAAAAAGCACGCCAACACCTCAGCAGACGGCACAGCCCACTCAGACAGACGCGACAGCGCAGGGTTCTGTCGAAAAAATCAACTCAGGCGTTAGCGGACAGGGAAGCGATACGCAAAATATGTATCCGGCTTATCCAACCATCTCCCCTTCGCCTCAGGTCAGGGACCGCTCGCTTCTGCCCCAAACAGATCAACGAGTCATCGTGAATGTAAGTCTTGGTGCCGATGGCCGCGTCGAGCAGGTAACGCTGGTAAGCGGTTTGAATAATGCTCTGGATCAGCTTGTGCTTGATACCGTGCGCACGTGGCAATTCCATCCTGCGACGGTGGATGGCCGGTCAGTGCCTTCGCAAATGGAACTGGTATTCCCCTTTAACAGGAATTACCCACTCGCCGAATAACTTACTTCTTGTTGGTAAGCTCGCCGAGCAGAACGCTTGCTTTTTTGGCCAGTGTTTGCGCGCCGTCCAGGTCGTTTTCCGCAAGTGCCTGTTTCGCCTTTGTCAGAAATGTCCTGATCTGTGTAGACGTCAGCTGCTCGTCACTGCTCAGTGTGCGCTTGATTCCATTCAGCCCGTTTTCAGTATCAGTAATGAGCTTCTCAATGTCCGAGCGTCCCTGAGAATTTCCGTCTTCGCCGCTCGATGAAAGCTGCCCGATTGGCGACGATGCCTCTGGCACAGGATTGGTCGCTATCTGGGTCTGCGCGGCTTTATCCGTAGGCGGTCCGTTCTCTGTGGCTGCCGATTTTGCTGCCGCCGGCTTTCGCCGAGTCGTTTTGTGCGGATGCGAGGGTTCTGGATTCTCCGGCTTTGTGCTCGCTACCGTAACGTTGCCCTCAGGCGGAGGTGGCAGCGCCGGAAGGTCCGGAACATGGACCATCTTTGATGTTGGAAGGACCGGTGCCTGCGCCTGGGGAGGGGGTGGCGTCTTAGTCTTCTTCTTGCAGCCCGATAAGGGCAGAAGCAACACGATCGCAACCGCAATTTTGTTTGCGGTGTTCATCCCCAAGGCTCCTTTGAAATAACCGTGCCAGTTGCGGCGTCCGTTTCCAGATATCCGCGGAATTTTGTTTCTGAAGGGTTCACGACTGGAATTTTTAAAATGAATGTCGTCCCCTGGCCCGTCTTCGATTTTACGTCAACCTGGCCATTATGAAGCTGAATAATTCTGTAGGTCATGGCCAGGCCAATCCCGCTGCCTTCTTTTTTGGTTGTGAAGTAAAGATTGAATATCTTGGAAAGAATCTCTTCCGGAATGCCTTCACCCTCATCCTGGACGCTCAGTAAGGCCCAGCGGGAATCTTCTGTCAGACGCACCCGCAGGATTCCTCCGGAAACCATGGCCTGCGCTCCGTTCAGGACCACATTGAGGAGAGCCTGCCGTATGAGATCAGCATCTACTTTGACCATCACCGGGCGGCTCGGCAGCTCATTGATGACGCGCACATCGCGTGTCTCCAGTTCCGCGGAAGCCAGCATCAGAACGGCATTCACCACCTGCCGCAGGTCCTGTTCGTGCAGCTTCAGCTCCACCGGACGCGAGAAATCAACCAGCGTCTGCACAACGCGGTCCAAACGCTGAATCTCATTCTGAATCACATCCAAATGACGAAACGCAGGCGCGTCCTGCGCGCCCATTTTGTTCCGCAACAGCTCCAAATGCACGACAATGGCGTTGATCGGATTCTTTACCTCGTGGCCGACGCCGGACGTAAGTTGTCCAATGGCCGCCATGCGCCGGGAAAGCTCCAGTTCAGACTCGATCTCCTGTACAGATTCAAAATCATGCAGCGTTAAGAGTGCGCCCAGACCCTGCCGCTGCTGTGGCGCGCGCTCGTCATAAATAAAGTCAAGCGAAACCTCCACGCGTCGTCCGCTCTCGGTGGTGACTTCTTCCTGAACGAGCGAAATGCCACGATCAAATGCTTCCCGCACGATCTTTCCCAGCACTGTGCTGCTGTCAAAAATTTCCGTTACTTTCGCGCCAAGTACGTGGTCGCGGTCCACCCCCAGGAAGCGCTCTACCGAGCTGCTTACCAGCACCGCGCGCGCATCCTGCGTAAACAACATAATGCCGTCCTGCAGGTTTGAGAGAATCTGGTCCAGATTCTCCTTCAGGGCAGAAAAGACTTCTTCCACATTCCGCATGCGGCGGCCCAGGCGTTCGATTTTGTGCGAAACCTGTACGACCGTATCGCCGGAATCCCCTGTCTCTTCTTCCGCATCGCCTGACGTCAGCTCTCCCGAAGGCCCGGACTCCGGTATCTGCAATTGGCTCAGAACATCCAGGCGGCGGCTGATCTGCTCAATAGGCTGGAACGCAAGATTCGCAACGAAAGCAGAAATGATGACCGTGAAGACAATCGTCAGGCCGATCAGCGTGAGTGCTTTTTCAATCCACGGACGAAAAGTAGCGCTCAGAAATGTTGTGCGGATACCGATGCGCACCGTCGCCAGCGTCTGCCCCTGTCTTTCCAGCCCAAGAGACACGTTGTAGACTTGGGGTGGCCCGAAAACTACCCTCAGGATTTGCCAGGCCGAAGCTTGGCGCAACATATCATAGGAGGGTCGCGAGGGCAGTATTTGGTCTTCCTGCGTCGGATCGGTCGTCAGATAAGCGCGGCCACTGCCATCCGCAATCGCGATATCAAACACCGTAGGTGAATAGCTGATGACCGAATTGAGCAGCGCGTTCAGACTCTTGTCTTCCCGCAATGCCGTGGCTACAGCAGCCCGCAGCTGGACCGGATCATTCGCATTGATGACCAGATTCCGCGTGCCGTTTTCAATTGCCTGCCTTGTAGCAAATTGAAGCTGATGCGCGATGATATCGGTCGCGCTATAAGACTGCTCGATATGCTGTTGCAGCAGCTCCCCGAAATACACCCATGACAGCGACATTACCAGTACGAACACGAGTACGGTGATGGCCACCACGAGTTTGGTCTTGAGCCGCATGCAAGTTCAGGAGCGATAAGCCGCTATTCTTCGACTGCATCAGAGCCGGCGTTCGCGCTTCCATACTCCTTCAGCTTGTTGTGCAGGGTCTTGAGGCTGATTCCGAGAATTTCGGCAGCCTTCGTCTTGTTATTGTTCGTCGATTCGAGCGTCTTCAGAATCAACCGCCGCTCGGCTTCATCAACAGTGGTGCCAACTTCCACCTGAATGGCGTTGGTGTCCTGATCAAAGGACGGCTTGACCGGCTTCGTGCCGAATCCCGGTGGCAGATGCCGCGCATCCAGATATCCCTCACCGCACAGTATCACCGCCCGCTCTACTGTATTACGGAGCTCGCGCACATTGCCCGGCCAGTCATAAGCCATCAGCCGCGCCAGCATTTCTTCATTAATGCCAACCACCTGCCGGTCATGCTTCTGGTTCATATCGCGCAGCATCGAGTCTACAATTGCCGGAATATCTTCCTTGTGCGCGCGCAGCGGCGGCATGTGGATATTGAATACATTCAGACGGTAAAAAAGATCGCCGCGCAGATGACCATCCGCCACAGCGTCATCCGGATTCTTGTTCGTTGCCGCCAGCACCCGCACGTCGACCGGCGATTCAACCTTGCTTCCCAGCCGCCGCAGCTTCCTGTCTTCGAGCACGCGCAGCAGCTTGGCCTGCGTCCCGATGGGCATTTCGCCGATCTCGTCCAGCAGCAAGGTGCCTTCTTCCGCCAGCTCAAAACATCCGGCGCGGCGCTCCAGCGCTCCCGTAAAAGCGCCTCGCTCGTGACCAAAAATCTCGCTCTCGATCAGAGTCTCCGGAATAGCAGCGCAGTTCACTGCGACGAAAGGCTTGTTTTTACGCGGGCTCAAGTCATGCAGTGTCCGTGCGACAAGCTCCTTGCCTGTGCCGCTCTCTCCGGTAATCAGCACCGAGACGTTGCTTGTCGCCACGCGCTCAATAAGCCCGAAGAGCTCCTGCATCTTCTTCGATGAGCCCACGAGCGACCCAAGCACACCTGTATCGCGCAGCTTGCGCCGAGTGACTTCCAGTTCCTGCTGCGTCTCGCGCTGGCGGGTCGCATTGGCCAGGATCGTCCGCAGACGGTTCGGATCAATCGGCTTCTGAATAAAGTCATACGCGCCGATCTTCATCGCCTCGACGGCCTCGGCAATGCTGCCCTGCGCCGTGATGACGATCACCGCCTGGTTCTGCTGTTTCAGTTCGCCCAGCCGCTCCAGAAGCTCAAGACCGTCCATGCGCGGCATTTTCAAATCGGTAAGGACGATGCCCGGGTGCCAGGCCTGAGCACGCTCCAGTCCTTCCAGGCCATCGCGTGCCGTGTCCGTGCGATACCCCCAGCCGGAGACGAGTTCCGCCAGCCCCATAAGGGCATTTTCCTCGTCCTCAACAATCAATACTTTTTCCTGATTTGGCATTCTTTCCGGCGTACAACCTCAATTCTGGGGAACTTCTTCGTTTGTAACACGGGAACGGGACGATTGACTCGCAGTAAGAACACCGAAGGGCCACTTTGATGGCCTTTCGCCTCATCCGGCTTCTCCGTCCGCCTGTCGAGACAATCCGTTCAGAACGGCGAATTTAAGGTGAAAAGACGCTGCGGCTAGCTAGACTAAGGGGCGCAATGAAACAGACCTTGCTACAAACGCAGAAAAAGGAAGAGTTATTAACCCAAAATCAGCAGCCGGCCCTGACCTTTTTCGCCGCCGGATTAATCGGCCTCGGCGTTCTGGCCCTGATCTACGGGGACTTTGCACTCGTCTGGCAGCCCGTTCCTGCCGGACTGCCCGGACGGACTGCCCTGGCCTACGCCTCCGGTGTCCTGATGCTCGTTTGCGGGATCGGTCTGCTTTTCAAATCGACCGCCGAATCATCTGTTCGCATTCTCTTCCCCTATTTTATTCTCTGGGCCTTGCTCAAAGTCCCCGCGCTCTTCGTCGCTCCGCAGATCGAAGGCGTCTGGCTGGGCTTTGGCGAACTGGCCATGCTCCTCGCCGGAGGATGGATGCTCTTCGCCCGGATGGCCGGCATCCGGGAAGGATCTAAATTGGCCTTTACCGCTGGCGACAACGGCGTACGCATTGCCCGGTATTTCTTTGCTCTCTGGGTCATACCTGTCGGGCTTTCGCATTTCTTCTATCTCCAGGCAACCGTGAATCTTGTTCCCGCGTGGTTTCCTTTCAAAGCCGGATGGGCCTGGCTGACCGGAGCCGGACACATCGCCTGCGGCCTCGCAATTTTGTTCGGCATCTTTCCCCGCATAGCCGCCCTGGCCGAAGCCGCCATGATCGGCGCCTTCACGCTTCTCGTCTGGGGTCCGAAGATCATAACCACACCGCATGCCCGGCTTCCCTGGACCGCTTTCTTCATCTCCTGGATCATCGCGGCCGCTGCCTGGATCGTGGCAGTCAATCTTCCAGCCGAAACCCTGGTTCCATCCGGGCAATTACGGCGTAAAATTTCCGCTTAGAGCAAATTTGGATTTGATGTGAATCTAAATGAGTTGTCATCCCCGACCGGAGCGCAGCGTCGTGGAGGGATGTGCAGTTTATTCCGCCTACATTATTTCCTAATTTGCCATAGAGTTTCTGAACGCGCAGGATGTAGCCCGTAAGCAGTACAAATTCCGACCGGGAGAAGTCTGCTATGCCGAATTCCGCCTGGGCCCACCGCTTTTCTACTACTCTGCTCATTTCAACCCTGGTTCTTCTACCAAATACAGAAGCCTGCACTCGCGTTGTCTATCACGGAGCTGAAGACGAAGTCATTACCGCCCGTTCGATGGACTGGAAAGTCGATATCGGAACCAATCTCTGGATTTTTCCCCGTGGCATCGAACGAAGCGGCGAGGCAGGCCCGCACTCGCTTCACTGGACCTCAAAATACGGCAGCGTGATTGCCAGCGGCTATGACATTTCCACAACCGATGGAATGAATGAGAAAGGCCTGGTCGCTAACCTCTTATGGCTGGCCGAATCCGAATACCCCAGGCCCGATCCTTCAAAGCCAGGCCTCGCGCTTTCGCTCTGGGCGCAATACATGCTCGACAACTTCGCCACCGTACAGGAAGCCGTCGATGCCATGAGCAACGAGCCATTTACTGTCGTTACCGCCAATGTTCCCGGCGAGGAAAGACTCGCCAACCTCCATTTGTCGCTCTCCGATTCGACTGGCGACAGCGCCATCGTCGAATATGTCGCCGGCAAGCAGGTCATTCATCATGACCGCAAGTACCAGGTCATGACTAACTCTCCCACTTTTGACAAGCAGCTTGCACTCGAAGCCTACTGGCGCGATATCGGCGGCACCGTAATGCTGCCCGGCACCAATCGCGCCGCAGACCGCTTCGCTCGCGCATCGTTTTATATTAATGCCATTCCCAAAGATGAAAATCCCGATCTGGCCGTAGCCAGTGTCTTCAGTGTCATCCGCAACGTCTCTGTACCATACGGAATCACCACGCCCGACCAGCCGAATATCTCATCTACCCGCTGGCGGACTGTTGCCGACCAGAAACGGCTGATTTACTTCTTCGAATCCGCAATCACACCAAATACCTTCTGGATCACACTCAAAGACATCGACTTCTCCGCCGAAACGGGAAAGGTCATGAAACTCGATCTCGGCAAAAATCAAAGCCGCACCTATGCAGGAAATGCCACTAAGAATTTTGTAGCAGCGAAGGCGTTCAAGTTTATGGGTATTCCATAATCTGAACAATACGGGGCCGTTAGCCCGATTGTGGAATGTTGTAAAATAATCACAGCGAGTCCGATGTTCTTCCGCTCGGCTTAGGGTACGCAAAAGAGGTTTTTTCGGTAGAAGCAGGCCTTCAGACCGGTGAAGCAGAGTATGAACCGAAATGGGCTTTAGCCCCGGCATAGTTCTTCACCAAACGAAAAACTTCCGCTCCCTCTGAGACCGGGAAGTCCGGCCGCCCAGGCTTTGTTGGCGCTTCCCAGATTCAGATTTTCTGAAAGCCCCGAGAACAAGCAAAGATTTTGAAGAGGAGACAGAGTTTCCATGGCTAAGATCGCCAAAACAGCAGACCGCAAGAAGGTAATGGACACGTCCAAGAGCACCGATTGTCCCAAGTGCAGCAAGCCCACCCGCATTGTCAAGCGGGTCAAGGACCGTGAGCGCGGCATCCCGGGCGGCGTGTACATCTCCTGCTCCGCCTGCGATTTTTACGAAAAGCTCTAAGCACTGATACCGGCCCTGATGATCGGTCCCCTATTTGTTCGTGGGTCACTGAAGAGGTAATAGTAGGTTTGTACCAAACATCAAGGAAGCTCGCAGCCCTCATCGTCTTCGGGCTTCTGGTTTTATTTCAATCTGATCTTCACGCCTCAAAAGCCAAATCCGGGCAGTTGCCCCAGCTCTACGGTCACTGGCTGAACGAAGAAGTTAACTACATCATCACCGACGCCGAGCGCGACGCCTTTCTTCGCCTGACCACAAATCAGGACCGCGACACTTTCATTGACAACTTCTGGAAGGTTCGCAATCCCGATCCCGATGCTCCTTCCAACACCTTCAAGGACGAGCATTACCGCCGCCTGCAATACGCGAATGAAAACTTCGGCGGGCGCAATCAGGAAAACGGATGGCGCTCGGACCGCGGCATGGTCTACATTACGCTCGGTGCGCCCAAGCAGATCGCGCGTTATCCCAACACAAAATATCTGCGTCCGATGGAGGTCTGGTTTTACCAAAGCCCCAGCCCCGGTCTGCCTGCATACTTCTCGCTCATCTTCTACAAGCCCAGCATCTCAGAGGACTATCGTCTCTACTCCCCGTACTCTGACCGCCCGGAAAAGCTTATCGCCAGCTCAACCGGCGTCAATGATGAAGCGCGCGCCGTCCGCATCATCGCAGAAGACCTGAACGATGAAGTGGCGCACCTTTCGCTCTCGCTATTGCCTGACGAACCGGTCGATGTCCACGAAGCGTATCCGAGTCTGCAGTCGGACATTCTGCTCAGCAAAATACGCAACTATCGCAATCTTGACGAAAACAAGCGCCTGCTGGAACAGCGAAAGTCTGTCCTCGAAGGCGTCACGCATCGCGTTCTGCTGGGCGAGCAGTTCAGCGCGCTCGATGTCATGGCCACCAGAGACCCTGACAATAAAACCAGCATTCATTACCTCTTCCGCTTCACGCATCCCGCGGACTTCGCGCTTGCGAAGGAGCCGGACGGAAGGACCTACTATTCGCTTTCAGCCAAAACTGAATTGTCCGACTCATCCGGCAGGGTCGTTTATCAGAACGAAAAGGAACTGAATAATTACCTTTCCGCAGAGCAAGTGGCAGCAGTCCGCGATAAATGCCTCGGACTGAAGGGCCGAATTCCGGCCGATCCGGGCAAATATCAGCTGGAAATGATAGTTACCAATAAGTTAACTAAGCAGAGTTTTTCACAGCGCCGCATTGTGCTCGTGCCCGACTCTAACCGCAGCCTCAGCATGAGCCAGATTATGCTCCTTTCTGCCGATACTCCAACACGCGATGCAACCTCGTTGCTGCCGTTTACATTCTCAGGAATAGAACTGCATCCGATAGGTTCGGACAACGTGGCCATAAAACCTGGTGTGCCTCTGCGCCTGATCTTTCAGCTATGGGAAGATGCTGCCAATCCTGCTTCGCTTCAGGGAAAGACTCTCGACATTACGTATCTGATCGGAAACATCAGCACGTCCGCCCGTAAGCAGGATTCGCAAACGATTGATCGAAGTGGATTTGACAGGAATGGCAACCTCATCGTCGGCAGAGACATAGCAACCGATGGGCTGCCGCCCGGAAACTACCGCCTGGTGGTAAAGATCACAGATCCTGAAACGCACGCATCTGCCACACAGGCATTGAGCTTTCAAATCATAGCTTCAGATGCTTTTCCTCTTTGGACGCTCAGTCTTGCAGCAGGCCAAAATGGTATAACTAATAAATAAACGCTAAGATAACTAGTAACTAATGAGTAATATTTCCGGAATGGGGTTTTATAAGCTGGACCACAATGATGGGTATACAGAACGTTTATTATCGCTAAAGATAATATTTATATATCTATAAATATCCTCCATCTCCCATTGTCCAATTAATAATTTTAATACTGTTGCATCACAGCGGAACTTACGCCTAGAATGCAATGTTTTTTGCATTTGTGTATTAACACTGAAAGAAACCTGATCGCCAAAACATATTGGTCAGGTAATAACCAAAGCTTTTTTGAAAGCAAACCTGGTAGGAGGCAATATGAAGTCGTATTACAAAAGAATCCTGCTGTGGCCGGTAATTCTGCTGGCTGCCGCATGGATTGGCCAGTCAACGCTTGCCGCGCAGGAACTCTCCAGCGTGAAAGGCGGACTGGGTGGCGTTGTTACTGACAGCACAGGAGCAGTCATTCCTGGAGCTAAAGTGACCATTTCCGGTGATGCAGACAATCGCGAAGCTGTCACCGACGAAAATGGCCGATTCACCGTTACGGGATTAACGCCCGGACAGTACAAGGTCAAAGTCGAAAAAGAAGGTTTTTCAGCGACAGAAGCGAAAAACGTTGAGGTGGTGATCAACCGCATCTCGTCGCTTGATCTCAGGCTCACCACCGGCACCGTTTCCCAGACAATCGAAGTATCGTCCAACGCCGTGCAGATCGATACCAGCACCACTGCAGTCGGCGCCAATCTTACCGATACTTTCTATTCGCAGGTTCCAGTCCAGCGTAATGTTGGCAGCTTGTTCTATGTAGCTCCCGGCGTAGTAAGCGGCGGAGGCACAGGCACCGCGAACCCATCCATTGGCGGCGCAACCGGACTCGAAAATTCCTACGTTGCCGATGGCGTCAGCATCAATGACGCGGGTTACGGCGGCCTGGGCGTCTATAGTCCGATTTATGGATCACTGGGCACCGGCATCAATCTATCGTTCATTCAGGAAGTCCAGGTCAAGACTGGCGCATTTGAGCCTAAGTATGGCGGAGTAAACGGCGGCGTTGTGCAGATTGTCACTAAGTCAGGTGGCAGCCAATATCACGGAGCCGTATCTGCTTTTTTTGCTCCCGAGGGAATGTCGGCAGCTTATAAATACGCGGACAATTTCCGCGCATTTGCCGGGACTGGCTTCCAGCAAGGCTACATATTTTCTCAGCCGGCATTCGATGGCAGCCTTGAACTGGGCGGATACGTTCCTATCCAGGGCCTGAGCGACAAGCTTTTCTTCTTCGGCGCATTTAATCCTTCTTTGAACCAGGTAAAGTACCATGCGCCGAATACTCCTTTTGCCGCAAACCTCTTCGCTCACGGCCCATTTACTACCTCTATTACGACATATAACTGGGCCGGTAAGCTGACCTACAACATTGCGTCAGGAACTTCGCTGGAAGCTTCGGCATATGGTGACCCTTCGCAATCGAATAAGGCTTTCAACGATGCGTATGTGAATCTCTATCCCAACCTGAACCAGCGCAACACGACTTCATTCAGCCGCTGGGATTTCGGAACCCGCAGCGTTGTCGCTCGCTTGAACTCGAGTCTTTCTCCGACTGCGCTTCTCAGCATTGCAGCCACGGCTAAGACCAGCCACTTTCTGGAATCCGGATTTGCCGATCTCTATTCGATCAGCGATCGCACCGCCGGAAGACAGCAATTTCAGGGCCTGGGCAACTTCCAGAATCCTCAGAACCACAGCTACGGCATCAGCTTCGATTTGC
Organism: Alloacidobacterium sp.; assembly: GCA_035293545.1. GTDB lineage: Bacteria > Acidobacteriota > Terriglobia > Terriglobales > Acidobacteriaceae > Alloacidobacterium. The sequence goes on from DATGMQ010000080.1 coordinate 99,621, forward strand.
AGAAGATCGTACCCTTCCATGGCTCGCATACCTTCTCCGTGGGTTGGGCCTTCAGCCGCAACATCTATGACGCAGTCCGCGATTACAGCGGTCCCCGCTTTGCTTTCCCGGCAACGAACGTAGATGGAACGCCGATTGAGCAGATAGGCGGCCAGGCCGGTCTTGCCGGCGCGCAAGCGAGTGCTGCTTTCTATCTCTCTCCTGTTCCTTCGACCGCTACATGCCCGGTGACACTATGCCCGAATTATGTCACCAGCAATGGGAATACTGAGCAGGTTTACCTTCGTCAGGTTCGTGGTATCTACAGCTCCCAGAATGTGAATTCCAATGAAGGCTACCACGCTATCTACGGAAATGATTCGTGGGCGTTCAATCGTTATGTTACCGTCGACGCCGGTGTTCGCTGGGAGGAAGAGCAGCTCGGCGGTCCGAACCAGGCATACGTCTTTACAGACAATTGGTCGCCTCGTCTCGGCATCAACTACGATCCGTGGGGCAACGGTAAAACAAAGCTCTTCTTTAACTGGGGCCGTTATACTCAGGCTCTTCCCACGGATGCCGCGATTCGTGAGTTGAATCAGGAGTTGGATATTCAAGCCCGGTGGGCCGCTCCTTCAGATGGCGCAGGCAATCTTGCTGTCAACCCGGATGGAACCATCACTCCGATTCTGGATGGAGCGCATTTGCTCTCCGGTTCTCACGGCTTCTCCAATATCGCGGCGAATCCTTCTACACCGGAACTCATTCACTCCGGAACCAAGCTCAATTTCGAAGAAGAATACATGATCGGATTTGAGCGTCAGTTGAGGCAGGGACTTGTCCTGAGCGCGCGCTACAGTGACCGCCGGTTGCTTCGCATCATTGAAGATATGGGCGGTGTCTCTCCTGAAGGCGCGAATGCCGGCTTGCCTCAGATTTTCGTCATTGGCAATCCCAGCAAAAGTGCAGATTACTTTGTCAACGAACAGGAAGTTGCGTACACAGGCGCTGTTCCCGCGCAATGCAACATCGACTATGGTCCGCAGCAGGACAGCCTTGGCAACGACCTTGGATCAGCATGCGCTGAAAACGGCAGCCTTGATCCTGTCCCAGGTACGGCTGGCTATCCCGAATCCGATGGCAAGCCGGATGGTTTTGCCAATCCGAGCCGTCATTATCAGGCGCTCGAAATTGAGCTGAACAAGAACTTCAGCCACAATTATCTGATCCGTGCGAACTATCGTTTTGCCAAGTTGTATGGCAACTACGAAGGTCTTTTCCGGAACGATAATGGGCAGTCAGACCCCAGCATCAGCTCGTTGTTCGACTTTACAACTGGCATTCTCGGTTTGTTGGGCAGCCAGTTCTCACCCGGTTATCTCAATACAGATCGTCGGAATGTAGGGAATATTTATGGGGCCTATACGGTACCCAATCACTTCGCTCGTGGCATGACGCTTGGCCTTGGCCTACGTGGTTCTTCGGGGACTCCCCTCAATAAACTGCTCTCCCACCCTGTTTATCAGAATACGGGAGAAGTTCCATTTGGCGGTCGTGGAACTGCGGGTAGAACCGCTTCCACACTGCAACTCGATCTTCATTCGGATTATCCAGTTTCTCTTGGAGAAAAGTTCAAGCTGAAACTGGCCTTTGATGCGTTCAACGTTACCAACTCCCAATTCATTACCACGAAAAATCAGGACTATGATACCGGTTTCCAGACGGGAACTGATCCAACATATACGACTCCGACGTCGTTCCAGCGGGCATTCTATGGCCGGGGTTCAATCCGTCTGGAATTCTGATCACCAATCAACAGCAAAGGGAGGGCTTCGGCCCTCCTTTTATTTTTTTATCTTTATATTCGTAACAACATGTGCATAGGTCATATCGTTCATTCTGAACGAAGCTTCCGCCGGCACGTGCGGTTTCACGTGCTGGGGCGGCGTAGTGAAGAATCTCAAAGATATTGGCTGGGAGATTTTTCCTCCCTGCGGTCATCAGAATGACGACTCATAATTGGATTCAGCCCACAACAGCAATTTCCTGAAGAATCGCCTCAGCTGCTCCTGCCGGGTCTTCAGCCTGAGTAATCGGCCGCCCCACCACGAGATGATCAGCTCCGGCCTTTAAAGCAGCCGAGGGGGTAGCAATGCGCTTCTGGTCGCCGATAGCAGCGCCTGCAGGACGGATACCCGGAGTGACCAGTACCGAATCAGGCAGCCCACGCCGCATCTGAGAGGCTTCTTCCGGGCTGCAGACCAGACCCTGAATTCCGGCAGCATGCGCCATTTTGGCCAGTCGAAGCGCCTGTTCTTTCGGGGTGCGCGGGATTCCCGTTGCCGCGAGTTGCGCCACGTCCATGCTAGTCAGAACCGTGACGGCCAGCAGCCGGGGGGGGTGCGGCAGTCCAGCGGCGGCTTCGGCTGCGGCGGCAAGCATGGCCGGTCCGCCCGATGCGTGGACGGTCAGCATATCGGCTCCCAAAACCCCCGTGGAGCGCACGGCTCCGGCCACTGTGTTGGGGATATCGTGCAGTTTCAGGTCTAAAAACACCTTAAAATCGCGCTTTTTCAGCGCATTTATGACGCTGTTTCCGGCAGAAATATACAGTTCCAGGCCGACTTTGAACCATCGGCAGCGTCCTTTCAGGCGATCTGCGAGCGCAAGCGCCTGTGTAGCGTCGGGAAAATCGAGCGCAACAATCAGCTTTTCGGACGCAGAGGTCTCCTGAGGCGTACGTTCAGTTGAAATCATCTTGAAGATGATTTTACGGCTTGGCGATTGCCGGAGTCAGCGGATAGCTCAGTTGAGCCACTTCAGCCCTTGAATTGACAAGATCCAGGCGCACTGGCGCCGTCCCTCTGCTGCTGAAGCCCAGAAAGCGCGCAGCTGCATAAGACAGATCGACCACGCGGTTTTCCGGCATTGGGCCGCGGTCGTTGACGCGCACCACAACTGATTTATGATTGCGGAGGTTCGTGACCCGGATCAGCGAGCCTAGCGGGAGGCTGCGATGGGCACACGTAAGCTTATTCATATCAAAGTCTTCGCCGCTGGCGGTCTGCTGTCCCTGGAAGTCTTCGCCATACCAGGAGGCGCGGCCAATCTGATACCACTGGCGCTTCTTCTCAGCGGACTTGGCGGCATCTGTGTTCTTTCCCGTATCGGGAATTGCAGTTGGGTTAATGGTTGAGGCGACTGGAACGTCAGCCTTCATTCCAAAGAGGCCCAGCATGGCTGCCAGAACAACTCCGGCATAAGTCGAGAGTTTGGGAATTCGTCTGCTTGTATCGGTTGCGATAGCGTTCATGTTCCTCCACGTAAAATTGTATGGAGTAGAAAAGGCTAAGTCAAACAAAGAGAAGCGTTTATTCTTCGTTTGTTCTTGCAAAAATACAGCATCTGTGCTAGCAAGTTGACTCAGTTTGAACGTGCAATTCCGAAGGCAGATTGACGGTTAAGATGAAAACACGATGAAAGAAGATGTGCAAGAGGGAAATGAAACGACGGGAAATTTTCCCGGTAGACCGATTGCACTGACTATCGCCGGCTTCGATCCCTCCGGCGGGGCAGGAGTCACAGCCGACCTTAAAGTCTTTGCTGCCCACCATATATACGGCATGGCCTGTATCACGGCTTTGACCATCCAATCCACAATGGGCGTGCGCCGGGTAGAGCATGTTTCAGGTGGAACCATCCGGGAAACGCTGGCCTGCCTCCGGGAGGACGTCGGTCCGGCAGGGGTAAAGATCGGTATGCTGGGGACTGCGGAGGCGGTCGGCGAAATAGCCGGTTTCCTGTCCGAAGCCGGAATCGACCGCAAAAAAATTATTCTCGACCCGATTATTCACTCCAGCTCGGGCCGGGAACTGCTCACTCCCGATGGACTGGCCCGGCTGAAGTCCGAGCTGCTGCCCCAGGTCGGCTGGGTTACGCCGAATCTTGATGAACTGGCTGCTTTAACTGGAACAGGCTCGGCTTCCCGGGAAAGCATCCCTGAAGCAACCGCCAGTCTCCAGGGCAAAAACCCCAGTCTGGGGATTATTGTGACTGGAGGCCATCTTGACCGCCCGGATGATTTCCTGCTTCTTCCCGATGGGACTGGCCATTGGCTGGAAGGAAAGCGGGTCGAGACGCGATCCACCCACGGAACGGGCTGCGCTTTTTCTTCAGCACTGCTGTCCAGACTCATTCTGGGCGATAACCCAGAGAAGGCCGCAGCGGGCGCGAAAGAATATGTGACCGCAGCCCTGAAAGCAGCCTATCCTGTCGGACAGGGCAGAGGGCCGATGCATCACCTCTTTGGGATCGATTCATCGCTCTGACAGCTCAATCTGGAGCCGCGTGTCTTTCGGAAAGGTCAGATTGCTGCCGCGCGCGATCCAGCGCTTATAGACCGACTTACTCAGCGCGTAATATGAAAAACCCATAGCGACTTCTTTGTTCGCGGTGGCCATTGTCACGACGCGCGCTATCAGGCCAAAGCCGTTGCCGACGACGCCATTCTTTACTACGTTATCGTTGTCGCCTTCCCCTGCAGAAGCGGCCAGCAGCCCCAGCACCAGTGGCGCAACATATTTATCCGGTCCGCCCGTGGCTTTCGCGCCTCCTTCGGAATCGATCTGGACGTTCTGGTTACGATTCGCCTCCGAGCTGATCATGCGTCCGTGGATCGGATGGTCCGTTGCGGACTCGCTGCTCTCCTGCCGCGGCTCTAGTTCAGGGGTCGGCTTTTGCGCCTCGGTTATCGGCGACTTCGGCAGATCGACGCGGCGGAAGGTAAAGCGCAGTTTGCCGTTTCGCGCGAAACTGCGCGCAGGTTTCGCCTGCAGCACCACACCCTCCAGATGCGTTCCTTCGGGCAGAAGCACATGTTTCTTTGTAGCGTCCAGCAGCGGCCTGGTCAGCACAGCATCGACTGCTTCGCCCTGCTTTGCTGTTGCCGAACTCAGATCTTGCGTCAGCCGGGCTTCAATCACCCCTGTCAGAGACTTCGTGCTCAGTGGCAGAACCGGCAAAGGCGCGGGCGCATTCTTCTGCGGAATGTTCAATGGAGCAGTCAGATCGGCATCGTACTGTGTTCCCGGCCAGATGCGCTGCGGATGATAGGGAAGCTGCGAATAAAGGATGCGCAGCAGGCGGTCAGACTTGCCCGGCTTCGTAATCTGGTCCAGCGTTTCCTGCTTGCGCTGCCTGATCGCATCCTCTGCCTGCTGGGTCAGAGTTGGCTTTTTTACTGAAGATTTCATCCGCACGACTGCACCATCCCGCTGTGTTACATGCGTGGAGATTGGCTCTACGGTTCCATCCGGCAGCGTGATCTGATCAAAGCGCAGCTCCGGCGTAACCAGCGGCGTGAAATCGCCATTCAGGAGAGCATCGGCGCGCGCTCCGCCTTTGACCGGATGCTCCGCAATCACCGAACCGCTGATTCGCGTGTCTATCGGGAGAACTTCATGGTCAACCAGATAGACCGGCGCAATCAGGCGCCCTTCTATCTTCGTTCCCACGTTTATTGGATAGCGTTTATCGACCTCAACCCGCAGCGGAACTCCCGCTGGAACAGTGGCCACTTGCGCCCGGGCACAGAAATAAGAACCGGCAACTATCGCGGGCAGGAGAAAAAAGGAACGGCATGAGGAGAGCATCTGCTTCTTGGACGGTCCTTAAATGGAAAGGTAAAACGAGGAGACTTAAGCTAGCATGAAGGCTATGTCCACCATTCACTACCGGCAAGCCGAGCCAGCCGATTTCCCCACAATGGGACGTCTTCGCGCGCAACGGGCGAGCAGGGAAGAATATTGGACGGACCGCATTACTCGATATTTTGAGGGTGAGCATAATCCGCAGATGGCGCTGCCGCCTCGCATTGGATATGTCGCAGTCGATGGTGAGACTGTCATAGGGCTTATCACCGGGCATCTTTCGCGCCGCTACTCGTGCAATGGCGAAGTGCAATGGATCCATGTCGCAACGGAATACCGGCGCAAGGGGGTCGCGTCAGAGCTCCTGCGCCTTCTGGCGGGCTGGTTAGTGTCACAGAATGCGCTGAAAATCTGCGTGGATGTCGATCCCTCCAACACAGCCGGCCTACATTTTTATAAGAAGCATGGAGCTTCCGTTCTTAATCCGCACTGGCTTATCTGGAATGACATTCGAATCGTCGTTGAAGGGTTTGTTCGAGCGGACGCCAGGTCCTGAAAGGAGAAAGCCCGAGATGGCCATCGACGTTCGAGGAACAACCACGCTGCTTCAGGTATACGACATGCCCACATCGCTGGCCTTTTATTGCGATGTGCTGGGATTCGAGGTACACAGCTCGTCTGCTCCAGTGCCCAATTGCGGCTGGGTCTGGCTCAAGCTGAATGACATCGACCTAATGCTTAATACTGCTTACGATGATGATTGCAGACCGCCGGTTCCGGACAGCGCCCGCTTGGCTGCGCATGATGATACCTGTATCTACATCGGCTGCCCGGATGTCGATACGGCTTACGCGTATCTGCTTTCGAAGGGCATCGAACTCAAACCTCCGACTGTTGCATGGTATGGCATGAAACAGCTCTACCTGAAAGATCCTGATGGCTTCGGTATCTGCTTCCAGTGGTCAGCAAAAGACTGATAAGCAGGAGGCGGCGAAAGAGATACCGGCAGCGCCCAAATAATCATTCCTCATCGTGAGTCTTTAACTGAAAGCCCGCCTGAATTGACGGGTTTTCAATTTTTTATCTCATCTAATTATTTTCTGTTTAAACGAGAATCGCCTTGTCGGGTTTGATTGCTGTTTTTACGATTCTGATGGTGTGGGCTGGAAGTAAATGAAGTAGTCAAAGCAACCTGCAGGTCCCCTCCCCTGCGCTGACGACGGTCGGAATGACAACTTGAAGCTTGACATTCCAAAGACAATATTTTGACTTCTGCAAGCGGTTCACGATCATCGGATGCGCAGGCGACTGAGGAGACGCCCGTAATTGAAATTCAGCAAGACCTTACACTTCATCGTTGCGGCGTTTTTGTCGCTGCTTACCCATGCTGCAACATCTCAAACCACACTTGGCTATCGCCAGATCAATCTGGCCTGCCATGCTCATTGTTCCTCCACTCATAATTCGGATTCTCTGCTTAATCCATGGGGGATTGGTTTTCTTCCGGGTCAGAATTTCCTGATTTCTGAAAATGGATCAGGGCGCGTAGACAGTTTCGATGCCACCGGGCTGCCAGCATCCGGATTCAGCATCCCGCTTCCAGCAGGCTCTACGGCAACTCAGTCAAAACCCACCGGCATTGTCGCCGACCCGGCCTCGAACTTCGCAATTCGCGCTACTCATTTTCAGTTCTTTGTTGCGACCGAGGAGGGAACCATTGTCGGGTTCAATATTGTGAACGGGCAGTTCCAGGATGCACAAGTCGTGGTGGACCGCTCGACTACCGCCGTATTTACAGGCTTAACGCTGCTGCACCCGAGCTGCTGTAACCCTGTATTAGCTGCGGCGAATTTTCACGATGGCCAGATCGAAGTCTTCAGCCTGGCTCCGACTGCGCTACCGGGCGCATTCGAAGATCCCAACCTTCCGCAGGGATACGCGCCATATAACATCCAGACCGTTGGAGACCAGGTATTCGTTACTTATGCCAAACAGAACCAGACCGGGCGCGCGCCGATGACGGGCGAAGGTTTCGGGATCGTCAGCATTTTCGATCAGGATGGAAATTTCGTTCGCCGATTCGCGTCAGATGGAGGAAGCCTGAATGCGCCCTGGGGCATTACACGGACATCTGCAAGCTTCGGTCCTTTCCCGAACCACATTCTCATCAGCAATGCCGGAGATGGACAGATTCTAATCTATGATCCGGCCAGTACTGAGTTTCTGGGCCCGCTGACGGACAGCGAGGGCAATGTTTTCTTCAATCCTTCAGTCCACTCGTTGGTTTTTCGTGGAGACCACACTGCTGATGGGGTGGGCGATCCGGATACGCTCTACTCTTCCGCGGTCTCTACGGGCAGCACAACAGGCGACGGGCTGTTCAATGCAATCCAGGTTGGCAGGCTTACCACTACACAGCTCACTGCTGACCAGAACGTGGTGTTTAATACTGAAACCACGCTTACTGCGGAGGTGCATCCTGTGGCCGGTGGAGACGAGGTCACCGGCAGCGTCACATTCATCGATCTGCCTTTTATTGGTCCGGTTGCGACCGTGCCGCTGTCCGGAGGAGTCGCAACCCTGCATTACAGCTACGAAGATGTGGGCAACCACAACATTTTTGCCGAGTACCAGGGGAATGACACTCTGCTGAAGAGCCTGGGCCAAAAGGTGGTCACCGTACTGGGACCGCCGACTACGACCTCACTTACGGTCTCGCAGAACACGGTCGGGGTTGGCGCGCCCATTACCTTCACCGCATTTGCGCAATCTCCAGGCGGCGTTCCGGTTGGCGGCGTCATCTTCAAGGAAGGCAATACAATCCTGGGCGGAGCGCCGCTGGACGATACCGGTCTTGCGGCCTTCACGACAAATGCGCTCCCTGCCGGAGCGCACTCTGTCTTTGCCATGCTGGCCGCCACCTTCTTCCAGAACAGCACTTCCACGCCGGTGAATATTTCGGTTGGAGGCGATTTTCAATTCAGCCCGAATGCTCCATCGGTAAACATCCCAATGGGACACTCTGCTGACGTGACCCTGACGGTGAATCCAAGCAACGGATTTATCGGCCCTGTTAATTTCAGCTGCGTTGCGACGGGTGGAATCACGTGCTCTTTCGATCCGCAAACCTTAAACGTAAACGGGCATACGGTTACGGCAAAGCTGACAGTGTCCAGCGCGTCAACTCCGGCCCTGAACTCAAGCCGCGCAGGATTCGCGCTGACAGGCTTTTGGCTGTTTGGGACCATGCTGTTCGGACGGCGGTCGATCCGGCGAAAGGGTGCAGGCATGCTGTTGGCGTGGATTACTCTGATTGTGCTTGGGGCCTTAGTGGCCTGCGGAGGAAACCAGCCGCCTCCGACTGGGAACCGCAATCCGCCGCAGACATCTACCGTAACCCTGAATGCCACATCCGGCACTATCACTCACTCAACCAGCATCAGCGTCACCGTCCAGTAATGGGTACAGGGCCCCGCTCTTCGGCGTGGGGCCTTTCGAACCTCAGCCATATAAGTAAACCAAAAATCGTGTCGGGGCCCCGGATGCGGCTCACAATGGCGACGTACTTACAGATACACCGTCTCTGCGTCTAGCGTCGGAATAGCCGCCGCAGCGTTCCCGGTGGCGTGATTCCCATTATGATTGCCAGGCCAAGATAGCAGCCCCCGTAAAGGATAAGAACAGAAGGCCCGAGCACCAGCGGTGCTTTTCCAGGGAATGCGTGGTTCACGTATGCAGAGAGAGAGAGCTTGAGGCCATAACCAATGCCTGCGGCAATGATTGCTGACAACCAGAGGCGGACGATCCGAGAGGCGAGCGAAGGCACCGCTCCGATGCGGGCATGCAGAGCGCGGCGGAGCAACGTGAACTCGACCCATCCGGCAATGCCTGCGGAAAGCGTGAGCCCGGCAACGCCCCAGCGAGGATCGATTCCAAGCAGACGCGGTAAAGGCAGTGCACAGAAATATCCCAGGGCCAGTGTGAGCCCGACACGGATGAGAGCAAAATTCAGCGGCGTGCGCGTATTCCGCAGAGCGTAGAAGGCCGAAGAGTACAGCCGTCCTGAGGTTGAAGCCAACAGCCCGACGCCAGATCCGGCGAGCACTCGCCAGACAAACGTTACGTCACTTCCGCCGAAACGCCCTGAGCGGTAGATGGTAGAGACGACCATATCGCCCAGCATCACGAAAGCCACTGCAGATGGAATCACGAAAAATGCGATGTTCTGCAGGCCCGCAGCGAGGCGCTGGCGAAGAGCCGCGGCTATCTCTTCTGCTGTTCCAAGCTCACTCGACATGGCCGGCAATTCCGCTGCGGAAATGGCCATGCCGAAGAGGCTCACCGGCAGGGAATTGAGCGTCTGCGCGTAACCTAGAGCGGCAAAGGCTCCGACGGGGAGATAGCTGGAAAGAATGGAGTCGACGTAAGCGCTAATCTGCACGACGCCGCGGCTGATGAAGACAGGAAAAAAATTGCGGACGACAGTGCGGACGTGATTGGTAGCAAGATGAAGCTTGAACCGCAAGGGCCATAGAAGACGCAGCACTGTCGGCAGCTGTACAGCAAACTGCAAGCCGCTGCCAATCACGGATGCGATGGCAGCGGATACTGCAAGATGCGCTTCATCCTGATGGCTGCCCTTCCAGATAAGCGCGACGATAATCGAGACATTCCAGATGACCGGCGCTGCGTACGAAAGGAAAAATTTTCGATGGCTGTTGAGAACTCCCAGGCACCATGCGGAAAAAACCAGCAGTGCCGCTCCGGGAAAAAGTATCTGAATCAGATAAATAGTAAGCAGGCGCGTGTCGCCGTGAAAACCGGGAGCGATGGCGTCGATCAGCCAGGGGGCAGCGAAGACTCCTGCCAGAACCAGCACCGATGTCACGAGAAACAATAATGCAAAGATGGCCTCGGCCAGTTTGGCAGCTTCTTCGTGGCGCTCCTCGGCACGAAGGCGGGCATAAACAGGGATAAAAGATGCCGAGAGCACTCCTTCGCCGAAGAGATTCTGGAGGAAATTGGGAATGCGGAATGCGGCCCGGAAGGCGTCGGCGGCAGCGGAATTTCCAAAGAAATGCGCAAAAGCCCGCTCTCGAATCAGTCCGACCAGCCTGCTGCTGAAAATGCCCGCGGCAACGGCCACTGCCGAGGCGCGAGCAGAGAATTTGTGGTGTGTCGTGATCTGGCTCAAAGCACGATTATATGGGGGCGAGACTTTGTGCCTGTCTTGATTTTTAATCTTTCGAGGTCTGGTGAATCCTATTTATCAGCAGGAGCAGAGCTTACTTCATGCGTAACGGAAAAGCGCTTTGAATCCGTAGTCCATATGTTGCTGGATATGGCAGTGGAAGAGTGAGAGGCCGGGTTGATTTGCGGTGAAGTCAACGATGGCGCGACCATAGTATGGAACGACGATGGTGTCCTTGAGGATACGGGCGGTCTTTTTCCCGTTCACCTCGGCCAACTCCCACATATGCCGGTGAAGATGCATGGGGTGGGCGTCGTCGGTGCGGTTGCGCATTACGAGACGATAACGCATGCCTTGCTGCAGCACGAATTCGCGTTCGTGCGGGTATGGTTTGCCATTGATCAGCCAGACATTGAATTTGCCTGTGCCGCGTGGAATCTTTTCGAAGATCATTTCGATGGTCTGCTGCGGAGCGGGGGAGTTGGAAGCAGCGGTCCCGAAAATGGTGTAGTCCCAAAGTGCTTTGGGTGGGTCGATCCATTGTGGCTGCTGGTGTTGTCCGGCGTATTCCACAATCACACCGAGGCCGGATTCGCGGACCGGCTTCTCGGTTGAGCCCAGAATCCATATACCGGGATGATTCATTTCGACTATGGCGTCGATACGCTCGCCCGCGCCGATGAAAATTGAATCGAGAGTCTGCGGCGAAGGGACGGGATTGCCATCCATCGCGATGACCTGCATTTTGTGGCCGGCGAGGGTGATGCGGCGGTTTTCAATGGCGCTGGCGTTCAGGAAATGAATCAAAAGCCGCTGGCCTTCGCGGACGCGGATGGGTTCGCCTGAGCCAAGCGCTTTGTCGTTGATCGAATAGGTCATGGAGCCGACTTCGAGGCCGTCCGGATCGGTGTTCAGCGTTGCCGGCTTTTCGAGCAGCGGCCCGTTATGAGTATCGTCGTCGGTGTCTTCCATTGTGGCGGTGAAGAACGGCTCCCAATCGCGGAGGGCAAGGAAGAGCTCCTGATCGTACTGGCCCGGATCATGGCCGCCATCCACATAAACGAAGCCGAACTGGCCGGTATACGAGCCCTTGTGCAGGTTGTCCATGGCCATGGCATGGGAATGATACCAGCGGCTTCCCGCAGGGCCGGGAGTGAGCTGAAAGCGACGGCGGCCATGCGGCGGCACGGCAGGAGAGCCTTCCTCTTCCGTGCCATCCAGCTCCGGCGGGATGAGCATGCCATGCCAGTGCACAAATTCCGGCGTGTCCGTGTCGTTGATCACATCAACAGAAACCGGCTTGCCTTCGCGCATCCTTAATACCGGCCCGGGCGCTGTGCCGTTATAGCCTATGGTCGAGAGGATGTGCGAGCGGTCAAGCTCGACGGTTACAGGCGAAATGCGCAGTGTGTAATCGGCCTTGTTCTCTGCAGGGGATTGGCCGAGCAGCGGCAGACGCGTCGCGCCAGCCTGCGCCAGGGCCATACCGCTCAGCTTGAGTAAGTCGCGACGTTTCATAGATCTGCTGTCCGTGCCTGCATAGTCTCACGCGTAAAAGCTGCAGACAAGCAGTGCGGGAGTGACCAGCCGCGAGGCGGCTCCGTCTATTAGACAGCGTTAAATAACGCGGTAAGCATTTCTGATACTCTCGCCGCACAGCTCCCTTCGCGGAGGTCCGGATGACGTTGTCGCAGATCGCACTTGTATCGGTAGCGGTTGCCGGCTGCTACGTGGGTCTACGTGCCTATCAACGGACAGCGGACTTCGGCTTCGGCAATGATGATTCGCCGACGAATATCAAGGCAGAGTTCTATTGGTCGCGATTGGCCTATCACACAAGCATGGCGGCATCGAGCAATTATGGACGGCATAGCTTCTGGGGATTCTGGGGACCTCCGTGGGCGCGCGATTATCCGAAAGCCGACCGCCAGTTTCTTATCGCGATGCACCGGCTGACGCGCATTGATGGCCGTCCGACGGAGCAGGTCGTCACGCTCGATTCTGACGAAATCTTTAATTACCCGTGGATTTATGCGGTGCAGGTACAGTTGTGGTCATTTACCGATGCGGAGGCGAAGCGGCTGCGCGAGTATCTGCTGAAGGGCGGATTCCTGATGGTGGATGACTTTCACGGAACCGAGGACTGGGAGAACTTTATGAACGGCATGCGCCAGGTGCTGCCGGACCGGCCCGTGGAAGACCTGCAGAGCGGCGATGAAATCTTCCACACGCTCTATGACGTGGATGACAAGATGCAGATTCCCGGCGAGCAGTGGATTCGCACCGGACGCACGTATGAGAAGGATGGTTACCAGCCGAAATGGCGCGCCATCCGCGATGACAAAGGCCGCATCATAGTCGCCATTTGCCATAACATGCACCTGGGCGACGCGTGGGAATGGGCCGATGATCCGAATTATCCGGAACAATTTGCCTCGATGGCTTTCCGCGTGGGGTTGGATTACATCCTTTATGGCATGACTCATTAGTCAGAATTGCGGCAGGGCAGGACCAGAGCGAATGTTTCAGTTTCTCTTTAAGTACCCGAGTCCGGTCTTCACTAAAGGACGGTTCGTGCTCCTCTCAACATGGCCAGCGTGGTTGCTGCCCGTGCTGATTGCGGCATGCGCCTGCGGACTCGCCATGCTGATCCGCTGGAGACAACGAGATGCAGCCCCAAAGCTGCGGAGCTGGCGGGCGTGGATGCTCTGGGGGATGCAGGCGGTGTTTGTCGCGCTTATTCTTTTGCTGCTGTGGCAGCCTGCAATTACGGTATCGGCGCTTAGCTCACAGCAGAACATGATTGCTGTTGTGGTGGATGACTCGCGCAGTATGGCTATCGCTGACAGCAACGGAAAAACACGCGAAGCGGCGGCGATTGATGCGCTTGAGAATGGCGTTCTCTCCGGACTGCAGAGCCGGTTTCAGACGCGCCTTTACCGGCTTGGCAGTGGAGTGAAACAGACGGATGGACTGATGGGAATTGCGCCGGTGGAAAGCGCTACGCACATCGGGAATGGACTGAAACAACTGGCTGCGGAGACGGCAGACCTTCCCATCGGCGCAATTTTGCTGTTGAGCGATGGCGGTGAGAACAGCACCGGGATAAGCGCGGATGCGCTGCAGGCATTGCAAAATCGACGGTTGCCGGTGCACACGGTTGGGTTTGGCGGTCTGGAGCGCGCGCATGATGTGGAACTGGAAGATGTGAGCATAGCACCGAGTACAGTTGTGAATGCGCGACTTACAGCGACGATCAGCCTGAAGCAGCATGGCTATGCAGGACAGAAGGCGACGCTAACCATCCGCGATGGAGACAAAACGCTCGCAGTCCGCGAAATAACTCTATCGTCAAACGGAACGCTCCAGACTGAGCAGGTTTTCTTTTCCGCAGGCGGCGCAGGCGCCAAAGCTCTTCGATTCGCGGTTGTGCCATTGGCCGGGGAAGAAAACCTCAGCAACAATGCAATCACGCGCCCGGTGCTGGTAAGTGATGCCAAGCGGCGCATCCTGTATGTTGAAGGCGAACCCCGCTGGGAATTCAAGTTTATCCGGCGAGCTGAAGAAGACGATCCAACGGTGCAGCTGGTTTCAATGCTGCGTACCAGCGAGAACAAGATTTACCGGCAGGGCATCAGCGATCCGACCGAGCTGGCAGACGGCTTTCCTGTGCGTCCCGAAAATCTGTTTGGTTATTCAGGCATCATCATTGGCTCCGTCGCCGCCGACTATTTCACACCATTGCAGCAGGAATTGCTGCGTGAGTATGTCGACCGTCGCGGCGGTGGAGTGCTCTTCCTGGGAGGCCGGTCGGCGCTGAGCGATGGCGGCTGGAGCGCGTCGAGCCTGAATGAGCTGCTGCCTACATTCCTGCCATCGGGTCGCGCTTTCCAACGCAACTCCGCAACCGTGGAGCTGACGGCTGAGGGCATAGATTCGCCGATCACACGTCTGCTGGATGATCCTGCAAAGAATGCAGAGCGCTGGAAGAAACTGACCTATCTGGCTGACTACCAGGATGCGGGGTCACCGAAGCCTGGTTCGACCGTGCTGGTGCAAATGAAGGCCGGCAATCGTAGACTGCCGCTGTTGATTACACAGAATTATGGCCACGGACGCACTGCGATTATGGCCACAGGCGGCACATGGCGCTGGCAGATGAGCGAGCCGCTCGGCGATCCTTCTCATGATCTTTTCTGGCAGCAGCTTTCGCGTTGGCTTGTAGCCGATTCGCCCGGTCCTGTAACCGCGTCCATGCCTGTGCGGACATTGATGGATGAAGGGCACGTGCAGCTTTCAGCGCAGGTTCGCGATCAAGAGTTCCAACCTGCGGCAGATGCGCGCGTCACAGCGCACATTATGGGTCCGGAGGGCACGAATGCGCTGATTGATCTTGCGCCTTCGCGGGATACGCCAGGCTTGTATCAGGCCGAATGGACAGCGGAGAAACCAGGCGCATATCTGGCGGAAGTGGCTGCGGAAACCACCGGAAGCCAGCCGCGGCAACTGGGGCGTGATGTGGTCACATTTCAACGCGAAGATGGCATTGCTGAAAATTTTCACACTGAGCAGAATCGCGCGCTGCTTGAGCAGCTGGCGTCGCAGACGGGAGGCCGATACTGGGAGCCATCGAATCTGAAGAATCTGCCTCGTGATATTTCCTATTCCGAAGCGGGCATTTCGGTGCGCACAACAAATGAATTGTGGAACATGCCGATTGTCTTCTTTGTGCTGCTGGCGTTGCCAATCGCCGAGTGGCTGCTGCGCCGCAAGTGGGGTGTGGTGTGAAGCCGATGTGGCTCTTCGCGGCGGCCTGTGCGTTTACGCTTCAGGCGGAAGCCGCGGTGTACTACGTTACGGTGGCCGGACTCGGAGGCGAGCCGGATTACGAACAACGATTTACAGCAACGGCGAGGGACCTGGACCGGATCTTCAAGGCCGGTGATGCTACGGCGCACGTCTATACGCTGACGGGCACGCAGGCCACAGCGGCGCAATTGAAGGAAACACTGGAAGCAGTGTCCCGCGATGCCAAAGCTGAGGATGACTTTGTTCTTATTCTGATCGGTCACGGTTCTTTTGATGGCGTTGAGTATAAGTTCAACCTTGTAGGTCCTGATGTTACCGCTGGCGAGATTGAAGCTATGTGTAACCGTATTCCGACGAGAAGACAGCTGATTGTTGACACAACCAGCGCCAGCGGTGCCGCAATTGAGGCCCTTGCACGTCCCGGTCGCGCTGTGATCACAGCCACCAAATCCGGGACGGAAAAGAACGCCACCGTTTTTTCGCGATATTGGGTCGAGGCGCTGCAGGACCCTGAAGCCGATACCGACAAGAGCGAATCGATCAGCGCCATGGAAGCATTTGTCTACGCATCGAAGAAGACAGCGACCTTCTACGATTCGCAGAAACGGCTTGCTACTGAGCATGCAGTCTTTGAAGATGCGGGTCATGGTGGACCCGTGCGCGAGGCCGGCAATGGTCAAGGCTCGTTCATGTCAAGCTTTACGTTGCTGCGCATTGGCGCGAGTCAGCAGGCGGCGAATGATCCGGCCAAGCGGGCATTGCTGGCAAAGAAAGAGGAACTGGAGCAGAAAATCGATGCATTGAAGTATCAGAAAGCGGCTATGGACCCGGAAGACTACAAAAAGCAACTGACCGCAGCATTGCTGGAGTTGGCAAAGGTGCAGGAGGGCCTCGACAAATGAGGTCCGTCTCTCCACTTCTTCCGCTGCTACTGATTTGCTCTTCAGCCTATGCAGTTGCTGTTGCTCCCGATGACTGCTGGTCATTACGCAAGCATGGACATCATGCTGAGGCGCAGGCCTGCTTCGACCATTTAACCCGCAGCAATGATGCATATGCCCGGGCCGAAGGGTTCTGGGGTTTGGAAGAGTGGGAGCAGGCCAATGAGCAGTTTCGGCTGGCTGCTCAACAACCTGACAGCAATGCTCTCTACAAAGTCCGTTGGGGAATGCTGCTGCACGAGCGCTTCAACAACCGCGAAGCGGCGGATCTCTTCCGCGAAGCACTGGCAAAGGATCCATCCAATGCCTCGGCGTATCTCGGGCTTGCAATTATTTCTGCAGAAAGCTTTGACGGTAAAGCAACCGAATACGCAGCGAAGGCCATTATGCTTAACCCAAAGCTGGCAGAAGCGCATGAGCTGATGGCGCATCTTGCTCTTGAAAATGATGACCGGGAATTGGCCATAGCGGAGGCCGACAAAGCAATCGCGCTGGAAGATGATGCTTTGGACGCGATGGCAATCCATGCGGCGGCTGAGTTGCTGGCTGACCGTTCGCCGGATGCATGGTTTGCCAAAATCACAGCAATCAATCCGGGCTATGGGGAGGCCTACACCCTCGTGGCGGATCAGCTCGAGCTGCATTACCGCTATGAAGACGCAGCCACATATTACCGGAAGGCAATCGCGGCTAATCCGCAACTGTGGAGTGCCCACTCCGCGCTCGGAATCGATCTTATGCGACTGGGCAAGGAAGACGAGCCATTCAAGGAACTGGAGCTGAGCTATAACAATGGATATCGCGATGCTGCGACGGTCAACAGCCTGCGGCTGCTGGACAGCTATAAAAACTTCGAGACCTTTCGTGACGACACAACTATCCTAAAGCTGAAGAAGACAGAAGCTGCTCTCCTGCAGCCATACATGCAGACCGAACTGCATACGATTATCGCAACCTACGATAAGAAGTACCGCATGAAACTGCCTGCGCCGGTGCAGGTAGAAGTCTATCCGGACCATGAAGATTTTGCCGTGCGCACTACGGGCATGCCCGGGCTAGGCGCGCTGGGCGCGACCTTTGGCGAGGTAGTCGCGATGGATAGCCCTTCGGCGCGCAAACCAGGAGACTTCAACTGGGGCGCGACGCTTTGGCATGAGATGAGCCACGTCTACGTACTAACAGCCACGAACCATCGCGTGCCGCGCTGGTTCACCGAAGGACTGGCGGTGCATGAAGAGGGCGAGCACTCGCCGGAGTGGACCAACCGGCTTACACCGGAGGTCCTGGTTGCAATTCGTGACAAGAAGCTGCTGCCGATAGCAAAGCTTGACCGCGGCTTCGTCTACCCGGAGTATCCATCGCAGGTAATCGTCTCATACTTTCAGGCAGGCAGCATCTGCGACTTCATCAAGGAGAAATGGGGAGATGAAAAGCTGTTGGCTATGATTCATTCCTATGGCCAGCTGAAAACAACGCCGCAGGTGACGCAGGACGATCTCGGCCTGGCGTCCGCCGAATTTGATACGCAATATCTTGCCTGGATTGATAAGAAATACGAGTCGCAAGCGGCGCACTTCGATGAATGGCGCGGCAAGCTGAAGACGCTGGCAGCAGCAGCACAACAGAAACAATATGACGCTGTGCTGGCGCAAGGCCCCGCAGTATTAGCGATGTATCCCGAATACGTGGACGATGCAAATGCTTATGAATTGTTAGCAGATGCAGATGAAGCAAAGGGAGATGCGGAATCCGAAACCTCGGTCCTTACAGCATACGAACATAAGGGCGGTCAGGATCCGGCGATACTGAAGCGGCTGGCGACGCTCGAAGAAAATGCAGGCCGGCAAGCTGAGGCTGCCACTACGCTGGCGCGTTTGAACTATATCTATCCGGTTAAGGATGAACAATTGCATCGCAGGCTTGGGGATTTGTTGTATGCGCAGAAACAGTATGACGGCGCCATCCGCGAGTATGCTGCGGTTGTTGCATCGAATCCGCTGGACAAGGCCGGCGCGGAGTTTCATCTGGCGAAGGCTTATCTGGCTGCGGGACAGAAGGACAAGGCGGAGGAGAGCGTGCTGGCAGCTCTCGAAGCAGCGCCGGGGTATCGTCCGGCCCAAAAAATGCTGCTGGAGCTGAACCAGTCATCTCAAAAAACAAATTGATGAGAGCGGACCCAATGGTTACTTTTGCCGAGCTGAATCCAGATGCAACAAAACTCCAGCAGCGCGTTGAGCGCTTCCACGCAGTGCATCAGAGCATTATCAAACAGGTGCGCGAAGTGATCGTGGGACAGGATGAAGTGCTGGAGCAGGTGCTGATCGCGCTGTTCGTTGGCGGCCATTGTCTGATGACTGGTCTTCCCGGCACAGCTAAGACCCTGATGGTGCATACCATTGCTGACACGCTGGGACTTGAATTCCGGCGCATTCAGTTCACTCCGGACCTGATGCCTTCTGACATCACCGGTACCGACATCATTGAAGAAGATCTGGCTACAGGCCATCGTAGATGGACATTTGTGAAGGGTCCGATCTTCGGAAACATCCTGCTTGCCGACGAGATTAACCGCACACCTCCCAAAACACAATCAGCCCTGCTTGAAGCCATGCAGGAACATTCGTGCACGGTGCGTGGCCATCTCTATCCGCTTCCAGAGCCATTCTTCGTGCTGGCAACGCAGAACCCTATTGAGCTTGAAGGCACGTATCCACTGCCGGAGGCGCAGCTGGACCGCTTTTTGTTTAACGCTGTGCTGGACTACCTGAGTCCTGAAGACGAGCTGAAAGTCGTGGATATGACCACGACGACGCGCACGGCAAAGGCCGAATCGGTGACCTCAGCCGAAGAACTGCTCGAGTTTCAGCAGCTGGTACGCATGGTCCCGATTGCCGAAACGCTCGCGCGCTATGTAGTGGGCCTGGTGCGCGCGACCCGGCACAACAGCGGCAGCGCGCCTGATTTCATAAAAAAATACGTGAACTACGGAGGAAGTATCCGGGCTGCGCAGTTTATCGTTCTGGCCGCGAAGGCCCGGGCGCTCACGCGAAAGCGCTATCACGTTACCTATGACGACATCGCTTCGCTGGCGATTCCCGTGTTGCGGCATCGCATCCTGCTCAACTTTCACGCCGAATCCGAACGCATCGATGCGGACGAAATTCTTAAACAGCTCATCGAGCACGTACCGCGGCCAAAGGAAATCTGATGGAACGCTTTCTTGATCCCGCGGTGCTGGCCGGCATCTCCTCGCTGGACCTGCTGGCAAAGACGGTGGTCGACGGTTTTGTCGTCGGACTGCATCGCTCACCGGATTTCGGCTTTAGCCAGGAATTTGCTGAGTATCGCGCCTACAGTCCCGGCGATGATCTCCGTTATGTGGACTGGAATTTATTCGCGCGAACAGAGCGTTGTTATCTCAAACGCTATCGCGGCGAGACGAGCAGCCAGCTGACTATTCTGCTCGATGCCAGCAATTCTATGCAGTACACATCCGGTCAGCTGACCAAAATGGACTACGCGCGTTTCATCGCGGCATCGCTCTTCTATCTTGCGATCCGCAACCAGCGCGATGCCGCAGGGCTGATTGTTTTTGATGATGATGTGCGCGAGTATGTAAGGCCATCGACGCGGCAGGGGCAGCTCATGCGTCTTTTGGCCGGACTGGAGAGGGCCGAACCACACGCGCGAACGGATTACGGCAGGCCGCTGCGTCATTTTCAGGCGCTGCTGCACCGGCGCGGCATCGTCATTGTGATCTCCGACTTCTACGAGGAGCCGGAGACGATTGTGCGTACCATCCAGCCGCTCCGCTTCCACGGCAACGATGTCGTGCTGTTTCATATCCTCGATCCGCAGGAGGTAAGGCCTGACCTGAAAGGTCCGTCAATTCTCGTTGACCTTGAAACGAATCAGCGGATGGAGGTGACCTCCGAATACGCGAGGTCAACTTATCGTGCGAAGATACAGGCGCACATTGAACAACTAGGCTCGCGTACCCGAGCGATAGGAATGGATTATCACCTGCTCGTCACCAATCAGCCTCTTGATGCAGCACTCCGCGAGTATCTTTCGCTGCGAAAGGCAGGGAACTGATGGGCTTTCTTGCGCCCTGGTTTCTCGCCGGCGTGGCAGCGTTGGGCATTCCGGTTTTTGTGCATCTGCTGCGAAAGCATGTGACCACACCGCGTCCGGTGAGTTCGCTCATGTTCTTCGAGCGTGGCATCCAGAGTTCCACACGGCATCACCGGTTAAGATATCTCCTGCTCTTCGCCTTGCGATCCACGCTGATTCTGCTCGTAATCCTGGCATTCGCGCAGCCATTCGTGCGGCGCGCGGCAACAAGCACGAATGATCGGCTGTTGCTGATCGTTCTCGACAACTCCTTCAGCATGCGCGCGGAAACGAGATTTGCGGAAGCGAAACAGCAGGCCCTTGCAGTTCTGGCTGCAAAACCGAGCGCGCAGAGAGCACAGGTGATTGCGCTCGGTGGACAGGTCGAAATATTGACGCAGCCCATCATCGATGAAGCGCAGCTGCGTTCGGTCCTGGAAGGCATCCAGCCAGGAGATGGGCACGCGAATTTTGGCGAGCTGGGGCGAAGCATCCGCACGATAGTCGAAAAAACTCACACCCCGATCGATCTGCATCTGTTCAGTGATATGCAGCGCACAGCCATGCCTGCAAACTTTGCTGATATGACCCTGCCATCGAATGTGGCGATTGTTCTGCATGATGTCGCGAAAAGCAAAGTACCTCCAAACTGGACAATCGAGAGCATAAGAGCGCCGGCTCAGCTTTCTGATCCGAAAGACACGAAGCAGTCTCGCGTGCAAGCCGTTGTGGCCGGCTTCGATACGCCGGAAGCCGTGAAGACAATCGAACTATTAGTGAATGGAAAACCCACCGCATCGCGCAAAGTGAACGTGCCTGCGAGCGGGCGGGCCACGGTGGAATTCGCGCCAATTGACGTAGGCTACGGATTTAACCGCTGTGAAGTTCGGCTCGCAGGCGGAGATGCTTTTCCGCAAGATGATGCGGGTATTTTCGTGATACGACGGTCTGATCCGGAGCGGGTGCTGTTCGTTCATGCAGCCAGTGACACGCGGTCGCCTCTCTACTTCAGCGCTGCATTTGGGGCAATTGGACAGTCGTCTTTTATATTGCAATCCGTCACTGCGGAGCAGACGACGGACCTTGATCCATCAAAATTCAGTTTTGTGGTGCTGTCGGATGCCATAGCGCTGCCCTCCATCTTTGAACATGCGCTCTCTCAATATGTGTCAAAGGGTGGAGGTGTTTTTATTGCCCTCGGCACGCATGCAGGACAACATCAGCGCATTCCAGTGTGGGGAGCTGAGGTCGACAATACGCATGATTACGCTCGCATTGGACGCGCCGCGAGGATCAGCCAGATCGATCTCACATATCCTGCGCTCCAACAGGAGCAGCCGAGTCGCGACAATGGGGGCTGGGGAGAAACGAAGTTCTTCTATGCTGTATCGGTTGATCCAGGCAAATCGCGTGTGGCGGCGCGCCTGAATGATGGAACTCCATTGCTGCTTGACAAGCAGGTGGGCGAAGGACATGTGCTTCTCTTCACGTCTGGATTGGAGAACCTTACAAACGATCTCCCTCTGCATCCCGTCTTTGTCGCATTTATTGACGAGACAGCGCGCTATCTTTCAGGCCGCGAGCGGCTGTCCGGCTCGCAGCTTGTGGACTCATTCGTGCAACTGCGTTCCTCAGCAGCGCCAATGAGCGAAGCAGCAAGCGTGGAGGTGGTTGATCCTGACGGGCGCAGGCCGCTTTTACTCAGCGAAGCACGCACAGCGCAGACTTTTCGCCTGCAACGCGCAGGTTTTTATCAGGTTCGTTTTGCCAACGGACGCGATTCACTGATTGCCGTCAACCCTGATCGCCGCGAATCTGACCTGCAGCCGATTGCACCGGATATACAGCAGCTCTGGAGCGGAAGCAATCGCGGTAATGCGCCTGTACAAGCGACCGTCGTTGATGACATCAAATATCACCCCGTAAATCTGTGGTGGTACGTTATGCTGTTCGCATTGGTTGTCGCGCTGGCGGAAACGGCCCTGGCCAGCCGTTACATGGGCACGCAGCGGGAGGAAGCATGAGCAGGCAGCAAGAGCTCAACTCCTATATCGCGCGGCTGCAGCGCAGGTTGCGGCTGGGAGCATGGCTGCGCGGCGCAGCGATCTTTACCGGCACCGCTCTTATTGTCACGATTGCCCTCGTGATGTTGCTGAATCACTTTGCTTTTCCCGCGCACGGAATCATTGGGGCTCGTTTGGCGCTGCTTACCTCGCTCGCCGCAGTCGCGACACTTGGCATAGCTCTTCCGCTTGCGCGCCTTACGCGGACGTACGCAGTGCGGGAGGCAGAAGCCGCACATCCTGAATTCCAGCAGCGGCTGATGACCTTTCATGAGCGCGAAAACAATGGCAGCGACGCATTTATGGAGTTACTTGCTGCCGATACGCTGTCACACACGCGGAACGCAGAACCATCTTCGCTGGTTGCGGACAGCCGGCTCTTCGCGATGAGCGGCGCGGGCCTTTCCTGTCTCGGCGTGCTTGTGTGGACAATCGCCGCTGGACCGGGCTATGTGGGTTACGGCGCATCGCTGCTCTGGACCGGCCAGAAGCATCCTCCGTTGTACTCCATCGCAGTCATACCCGGCGACGTGGCGGTGCGGCGACACAGCGATCAGCTGATTACCGCTCGCATCCTCGGCATGCGTCCCGGGAAGGCTCAGATATTTGCCCGTTATCAGAGTTCAGGTGCCTGGGAGCCTGCAGTCATGCAACCGCAGCCAGACACAGGCGGCGAGGCAATGTATCAGTTTGTTTTTGCCGGACTGCCAGAAAACGTGGAATACTACGTGGCCGCAGGGCCGCTGGCTTCACCGCATTACAAGATACGCGTCGTAGATCTTCCTGCCGTGAAGGGGATTCGCGTTACATATCAGTACCCAAAATGGACCGGAATGAAGCCGGTGACTGAAGAGCACTCCGGCGATCTACGAGCCATTGAAGGAACCGCCGCCGCTATCGAGATCGAGATGGACCATCCATTGAGGAATGGCCGGCTTACGCTGGATGATGCCCAGACCATTCCTCTGAAAGATGAGAGCGACAACAAATATCAGGGCACAATCCACATGCAAAAGGATGGCGCGTATCACATAACCGCCATCGATGATGGACAACCAGTGCGGCTCTCGGAGGACTATTTCATCGCTACGGAGAAAGCGATGCCTCCGGAAGTGGCCATTAGTCGTCCCGGCGGTGACTACCGCGCCAGTCCGATTGAAGAAGTAACGGTTGGCGTTAAAGCATCGGACCAGTTCGGACTAAATGATGTGCATCTACATTACTCCGTGAATGGTGGCCCAGACCGCGATGTAAGCCTGCTCAAAGCTCCCGGCGAAAAGAGCGTTGACGGAAGTTATACGCTGCGGCTCGAAGATTTTAAGCTGGTGCCCGGCGATCTGGTGAGCCTCTACGCTACGGCGAAGGATGGTCAATCTGAGTCGCGCACTGATATGACCTTCATTCAGGCTGATCCGTTTGAGCGTGAATTTTCGCAGTCTCAGCAAATGGGCGGCGGTGGAGGCGGCAGCGGCCAGAACCAGATGGAAATCTCCAGGCGCGAGAAGGAACTGATTGCCGCGACCTGGAAGCAGCAGAACGACAAGTCAACAACGCCGAAGGACGCAGCTGCAGCGGGGCAGTTCCTTTCGGATGCGCAGCAGAAACTGCGCGATCAGGTGATGGCGCTGTCCGCTCGCATGGAAAGCCGCGATCTCTCTGAGGCAAACGAAGAGTTCAGCGGCTTTGAAAAAGACATGCAAGCCGCCGCAGCGGCCATGACTCCTTCGGCGGACAAGCTGAAAGCCACACAGTGGAAAGACGCCATCCCGCTGGAGCAGAAGGCGCTTCAGGCGCTGCTTCATGCTGAAGCGACCTTCCGGCAAATTCAGGTTGCCTTCAGCCAGCAGGGGGGCGGTGGAGGTGGCGTCAATAGCGCCGGACGCGATCTGGCCAGCCTCTTCGATCTTGAGCTGGACACGGAAAAAAACCAGTACGAAACAGCGCAGAATACATCTCCCGCCGATCAGCGCCAGAAAGATATTGACGACGCGCTTGCCAGACTCGATGCTCTGGCGAAGCGGCAGGAAGACTTAGCAAACCAGCAGCGCAATCCGCAGCAGAGCTTTCAGGAGCGCTGGCAGCAGGAGATGCTGAGACGCGAGGCCGAACAGTTGCAAAAGCAGATGGAGCAGCTTGCCCAGAATGGCCATCGACAGCAGTCTCCAGGACAATCCTCTCAGCAACAGAATGGTTCTCAGATATCCCGACAACAGAGCGACGGCCGATCTTCCGGCCAAAGTTCGGACCAGCGCATCGAGCAGGCCCTGAGCCGTTTACGTGAGGCCGGCGATGCGATGAAGCGCAGCGGCAATTCAGAGCAAAGCGCGGACGCAGCGCGCCAGGCTGCCGACCGCTTGCGTGAAGCGGCAGACCTGCTGGGCAGAACACAGCAGCAGCTCGCCTCCGGCAAGCTGGATTCGCTTTCCCATGAAGCAGACCGGCTGACACAGGAGGAACGCGCACAGTCGGAGCGTATCAATAAATTTGCCGGACAGCAGGATGAATCCGGCGAGATGGATACAGACAGCATGATGAAGCGCTTGCACGAGCGCGACCAGCTGGCGAGCGAACGGCAGCAGCTCTCCGATGATCTCTCGAAGCTGCAGAAGAACCTTCGTGATACAGCTCGCGAGATGGCCCCAAATCAGCCGGGCACTTCTCAAAAGCTGCGTGATGCGCTGACCGAAATGGACCAGTCCGATCTCGACAACCACATGCAGAGGTCCGCGGACTGGCTGCGCGGCGGCATCAATCCGAACGCGAACGGCACCGAGAGCGAGATCGCGCAGGGATTGCAGAAATTGAGCCGGCAGCTGCATCAGATACAGCAAGGAATCGGGCAGGACAAACCCGGACAGAGCGCCGGTACACAGAATGATGAGACCGCCACGCTAAATCAGGTCGAGCGTCTGCGCAGCCAGCTGGAAGCAATGACCAACAGCCAACAGCAGGGACAGAATGGTTCGCGCCGTGGCTCCCAGTCAGGAAGCAGTCAGCAGGCGGGCGATGGTCAGCAGCAGGGCAGTCAGCAGCGGGATAGCAATGCCGTCCAGCTGGCACGAAACGGCATCCAGCGAGGTGGTGACCTTAGCGGCGAGGTGCGTTACGGCGGAGAAGGCGCGGAGGGCGCCATATTCGGCAATATGAACACCGGCAACAATCGCTTCAGAGCAGCGCAGAAGAGGCCGGTTCCGACGGATGCTTCCGGCAATCCACCCGACAACGAGCGTTTCTTTCAGCAGGGTATGAGCGAGCTGAACCGGTTGCGCCAGATGGTGCGGAGCGATCCGCAGGCAGCTAAGGAGGTCCAGAATCTGACGAGGCAGATGCAACTGCTCGACCCTCGCCGTTTCCCCGGCAATCCGGAGATGGTGGAGCAGTTGCACCGCGAAATGCTCGGCTCGCTGGACCGCATCGAACTCCAGCTGCAGCGTGTTGGCTCAACGGATGCCCGCGTTGGCAAGCCGTTCTCTATACCAGAGGGATATCAGGATTCCGTCGCCGAATATTACAAGAGGTTAAGCAGGAATCCATAGGCGTTCATGTTCGTTGCACAAACAGGCATGAGAAGTGCTGCCGCACTGGAATGAAGGCGATGATCCAGCAGATGGTGACCAGGATCGCCATGGCGGATTGATTTAGGTGCGGGGACATAAGAATGTGAAAAGCATCGATATTGACGATAACCGCAGCCAGCAGTGTGAGGCCGAGCGGGACGTATCGGCCTATCAGAACAAGCGCGCCGCCAATCACCTGGGTGCCAGCGACCAGCCATACATAGTGTGACTGAATCAGAGCTCCAACAAATTGTCCGGCGAGGCCGGTCGGCAAGGGGCCTTTGATGAAGTCGAGAAATCCATTCAGTCCAAAAATGACAAAGATCAGACCCATAATGAT
The DNA here is from genome assembly GCA_035293545.1 of Alloacidobacterium sp. GTDB lineage: Bacteria > Acidobacteriota > Terriglobia > Terriglobales > Acidobacteriaceae > Alloacidobacterium. The sequence continues at coordinate 126,262 of DATGMQ010000080.1, forward strand.
GCGGGCGATTAGGGCTGCGATTTTCATCCGATAACCTTTCTCACCGGCAGCTATGAATGGATGCCGGTAATGTTTTGAGTGTGATTCAGTTTGTAACAACTTACAAGTGCTCGGCAAGACGATTCGGCATTTGCCAAGCTTTAAAATTTCAAGGCCTCGCAACCAACCCGAGGCCTCTCGACGTTCTCAATAGACATCTGTTCTGCAAAATGAAAAGGCTGCTTCACTCCAGCAGCCTTTTCATCAGTCGACTATTACATGTTTTCGTGCGAGATTTTCTGGCCTTGCCGTCTGAGTTGGATACAGTTATGACCGGCCCAACCTGAATGCACACGAACGCTGATGGCAACGTTTCTCATCGCATTCAGAATTACGGCGTCTTCACCGTATCGCCGGTCTGCGGCTTGCCTGATCCGCTGAATGTTCCCACAGCAGACGAAGCATCCACACTGGTAATCGTAAGCTGCCCAATGGCGTTTTCAATCGAGCGCAGCGGTTTGCCTGTAGCCGGGTCCTTTACTACACGGACCACACGTGAGACAGCCAGCTTATCGCCTACTTTTACGCCGGACGAACTGCCGACGTTAATGATGATGCTGTCCGGAGCCGATGCATCCGCCACCAGTCCTGAAACCGGAGCTGCAATCGGGGCCGCAGCCGTAGGCAGCTTCGCGCTGTCCGCATTCAGATTTGCAGCCAGTTCAGCCACAGCCTGCGACGTTGCTTCGCCGATAATCGTCTGCGCAAAGTTGCTGCTGTTCATTCCGGCCTCGCCACCGCCGTAGCCGCCCGTTCCCGCGCCTCCACCTAGAAGGTTCGTGCCCGAGCGCTTTGACTCGCCTTTACCGGTTGCCGACGCCAGAATCTCAGCCGTATTCACGTCAATCATGCGCGCTGTAATGGCAACAACAGCTTTGGCGCTGTGTGTGCCCACGCCGCCCAGCCCATAGCCGCTGCCCCATTTGCCCAGCATGCCGCCAATGTTCTTGCTCTGGTCATCACGGCCAAACTGAGTAATATCGCCTGTGATCACGGCATCTACACCCAGAATATGCCCGATCTTCGCGGCCGTATTCGGATCGGCGCGGTTACTGTTTGAAAAATTCTGCTCATTCAGTATCTTGTCTATCTGATTGCGCTCAATCACGCGATACGTGCCGTCATTCACCAGCTTGTCAATCAACATGTCGCTGATGCCCTTGCCGATATCGACATTCGTGCCGAAGACCGCCTGCGATGCCGTCATCACGGTCGCATAGTTGAAATCGAGCACTGCAACTTTATGTCGCGTCGCCGGCTGTTGCGCCACGAGCACGGGAGCCATTACGAGGAACGAAAGAATTGCCGGAACTACTTTACGCATTGCCACTGTTCTCCTACCTGATGTTCAAAAACTTCTCTAAACCGGATACTTCTGTATCAGCACGGTCCATATAACTGTCAGCCGTCTGAAGATCGTTCTGACTGAGAGCGCGGTTCGCCTCATTCATCGCGGCATTCATCCGGTTCAGCGAACCGAGAACATCGCCGCGAATATCAAAACCCTGCGCCTGCTGTTGGCTGCGAAGCTGCTGCACACCGCTGCGCGCAGCGTCCGCCCGCGCCTCCAGATTCGAATAGCGGTCACGCGCCTGACGAATCTCCTGTGGCGAAGGCCCCGCAGGAGCGGCCGGAACAGGCTGCTGTTGCACGGCAACCTGAGAAGGCAGCGCGTGCGATACCGCCTGCTGCTGTTGCTTCACCGCTTGTGTCTTCGGAGAAGAAGCAGTCGAGAGACCCGGCTGAGTTACTACCGGAGCCGGCTGACTCTGAGCAGGGGTAGCCGTGCTTAAAGGATTCGGCTGCTGTGATGTATCCGGAGCAGGAGTGCTCGCGGACGTAGCGCCGCCTGCATCTGGTGACGACGGAACCGCCTGTGTGTCCGCCGCCGTCGGCTTCTGACTGGCATTGGTCTTAAAAACATGGGGCAGCAGGGTGGCCGCAGCTACAAGCGCCAGAATCGCCGCCACCGCTCCAAGCCCAATCCACAATCCGCGACGACTCTTCCCGCCATCCGGAGCAGAAGCGACAGGAGCCGCAGCAGCCGGAGCAAACCCCTGCTGCTGTACTGGCGCAGGTTGCGCAACTGGTTGCGTCGTGGCCTGCGATTGGGCCAGACTCTTCAGCGCATTGCGAAATTCCTCCGCCGTCTGGAACCGCCCATCCGGGACCTTGACCATCGCTCGCAGCACAATATTGTTCAGCTCCGGAGAAAGCGCCGGATTCACCTGTGCCGGCGGCGTCGGGGCCTCATTCAGCTGCGCGTTTAACACGGAATACGAAGTGTCCGCCTGGAATGGCTTCCGCCCTGTAAGCATCTCGTACAGCGTCACGCCAAACGAATAGATGTCCGACCGCGCATCCACCGTGCCGCCCCGCACCTGCTCCGGCGACATGTAATACACCGAGCCCATCGTCGTCCCTGGGCGCGTCAGCTGCAGGTCATTCGTAGACTTGGCAATGCCGAAGTCCATCAGCTTCACGAGCCCATGCGACGTAATCATGATGTTCGCCGGCTTAATGTCCCGATGCGTTACGCCCTTGCTGTGCGCGTAACTCAGCGCCGAGAGCACCTGGCTTGAATACTCAATGACGCGATCCAGCGGAATCTTTGTCTGGCCCGCCAGCGTCTCCAGCGTCGTGCCTTCCACAAATTCCATTACCATCACCAGTTGGTTCTGGAATTGAAACGCCGTGCGCAACTGCGCTATGTTAGGGTGCTCCAGGCCCGCGAGCGTCCGGATTTCCGTCATGAAGCGCGCTGCCAGCTCCGGCTCCGAAGCAAAATCCGGAAGCAGGATCTTCATCGCCTCTTCACGATTGGAAATGATGTTGCGGACTTTATAGACGCGGCCCATGCCGCCCGAACCCAGCAGCGCCAGGACTTCATAATCGCCAATACGCTGTCCGACTTCCAGTGCCATAACAGGGCCCTCTGCGGATTAAGTTTTCTGCCGGGGGAGAGAACAGATGTACTGCTGAACGCCCCTGAGTGTACTCCATTTCACTGTCACAGGCCCATAAAAATCCGATTTTCAGGGAACCTGACTCATACGCGCCGTAACCTGCTCCGCCGGGCTATCTCCCGCTCTGGAAAATGGTGTAAGGCAGATATGGATCGTTGCAGTGGGCAAGGAATTGTTATTCCGACTGGAGTCGTCGCAACGCGATGATGGAGTGGAGGGGACCTGCAGTTTCTCGTTTCCCCATTCGCACGAACCGTGTCCTTTAACCACCTTTACAGAGTTCCCTGTTTCTGGCAGTCTTATGCAGCACCCCCTTCATGGTTGTAGCGGCCCATTCAAGCTTTTTTCAGCTTCAGTGGGAACGAACGAGAAGAGTTTTCTCAATAATGGAAAGCCAGACAGGATTGAAGCTCGAAGTCGCAGGACTCACCGACGTTGGCTGCAAGCGCACCAATAATGAAGACAGTTATGGTTATGACCTCGCCGCGCAGCTTTTCGTCGTCTGCGACGGCATGGGAGGCATGGCCGCCGGAGAAGTAGCCAGCAGCACCGCCGTCAACACACTGTTGCGCGCCTTCAGCCAAAACACAGCATCATCTGCCGGCATTGAAGAGCGCCTCTACAACGCCATCATCCAGGCCAATCACGAAGTCTGCGCCCTGTCCCAGACCAATGAAGAAATGCGTGGCATGGGCACAACATTGGTCGCCGCTTGCATCGACACCCGCAAAATCGTCATCGGCAACGTAGGCGACAGCCGAGCCTATTTCCTGCGCGAAGGAGGCTGTGTCCAGATCACCTTAGACCATTCTTATCTCGCCGAGCAGGTCCGCAACGGAACCATGACCGCAGATGATGCCGGAGCATCCCCTCTGCAGTCGCTTATCACCCGTGCCATCGGAACCTCCCAATCCGTCGAGCCAGACCTCTTCAGTGCCTCCCTTGAACCGGGCGACATGGTCCTGCTCACCACCGACGGCCTCACCCGCTACGCCGACGCCGGCAGCATCGCCCAGATTGTCCTCAATCAACCTGACCTGCAGCAAGCCTGTCAGATGCTCATTAACACCGCAAAAGAGCAGGGAGCAGTAGACAACGTAACCTGCCTCCTCCTCCGCTTCTCTGAATAAAATTTCAGCTGCGTAGCGTATATCAAAATAAGTTTTGTCATCCTGGAGCGGAGCGCGAGCGAGCAGTCGAAGAACCTGCTTTTTGCCGAGGACAGCAGGAACATGGGTGCCCCATCCTGTGCAAAGCGAAGGGTGAGAGTATCTACTCCGAAACCATTCCAATCGTCCTCAGCCACCTCTCCACCAGATCAGGCCACTCCGTGATCGGAAGCTTGGTCCGCCGCAGCCCAAATGCATGCCCGCCCTGCGCATACATATGCATCTCCGTGGGAACACCGGCCTTGATCAGCGCAAGGTAGTAAGCAATCGGGAAGTAAACGCTGTCAACATGATCGTCCTGTGCCTGTACTAAAAACGTTGGCGGTGTTTGACTCGTGACATGCAGATCAGGATTCAGCTCAAGCTGCTTGTCCGCGCCTTGATGATGGGCCGAAGCTGGAAGCACAAACTTCTTAGTGCCTTCACGCGCATCCCATTCAGCCACGGTCAGCGACAGATGACCGGGGTAAACACCCACCGCAAAATCCGGACGGCAGCTTTCTTTGTCGGCGTCATCAACAGGCGGATACAAACGTTTTTCATAATGCGTGCTCATCGCCGCCACCAGATGCCCACCTGCAGAAAAGCCGAGCACTCCAATCTTGTGCGGATCGATATGCCACTCCGCCGCATGCAATCGCACGAGGCCTAATGTACGCTGCGCGTCTTCGAGCGCCATCGGCGATTCCGGATAAGGCCCCGATTTCGGGTACGGCCCCACATTCGTCACGCGGTACTTCAGCAGCACACACGTAACCCCTTTAGTCGTCAGCCAGTCGCATACTTCCGATCCTTCAAGATCGATAGCCAGTATTTGATACCCGCCACCGGGAAATACAACGACCGCTGCGCCTGTGTTCTTTCCCGTTGGCGAATAGACCGTCATCGTAGGCCGCGTCACATTCGTCACGCCCACCACCGGCTTGCCAGCAACCAGAAATTTTGGATCGGTTTCCATGCCCTCAGGCCCTTTCACAGGCTGCGGATCGGGTGTCGCCCCGGGCCATATTGGAATTTGTGTATGTCCGGGCGATGGCTGCCATGTAGTAGATGTCTGGGCATTCAGACCGACAGACGCAAATACAGCACAGAGAGCAAAAATCAAAGACTTCATCACAATCCAAATATTTCATCTCTCTAACCAGTGCATCGCTGGCTGTATCCAAAAAGTCAACATGCCGTTGTCATAGCGCGGAAGTGGTGAGTTGCTGTCAGGAAGGGGACGCCAGAATCATGGGTTGGAAATGAAAAGCTTACAACTCGCTTAAAAATGGAATTCATACTCTGCGATCTTCGCGAAGCCTCAGTGTCCCCTGCGGTAAGCTTTTAGCGAATCTTGGCGTTCTTAGCGACTTGGCGGTAGCTTTTAAATGAAATCGACGTGTATGGGAAGCAAAGCTGATTCAGGAATTCAGCACCGTGAAAGTGACTGCAACCGATAATTCACTGATACCTTGTCCGCCACCATCATGAGTACAAACCAGCTGTTGGGAGTCGCCAGTGGAATCTGCCCGATCAGCATATCCATTGCCGCAAATATCCAGAGCGCGCCGGATTTGTAGATGCGGAACCTCATCCGGTCATTCCTTACTGACTTGGATGCCAGCGCAAGCAAAGTTCCGAAATGGGAATCACATGGTATAAAACTTCATCGTTTCGAACTTATATTGGCATGCAGTCGCACCGGGATACAGTATGCTGAAATAGGGATAAAGGCTCGCCATGACACGGCGGGCCTTTTATTTTTCCGGTAAGTGCTCGACTATTGAGCAGAGCTAGCAGGAATTCTAAGTAGCTTTATTTGGAATAATTTACAAAAGGTAGGGGGTAGGGTACTCAGCGCCCCACTTCAGAAACGCAACGCATCGCCAGACCAGCCGGCATCAGCAATCCGGCATTCGGGCCCGAAAGCTCGATCCGAACCACCAGCGGCGTATTCTCGACCACGACCGGTGTTCCGGCAATCTCCAGC
>DATGMQ010000081.1:0-20945 GCA_035293545.1 Alloacidobacterium sp.
ACTTCCTGTACCTTCATCGCCCGCTCCACGGCGGCCCTCGGATAGCTCTCCATGCTCCTCTGCATGGTCGTATCCTCGCCGCCCGCTATGCGGACATTTCACTTGCTATATCCACCGGACATATCATCTGCTAACAACACGACTTGAATGACACATTTGTGCGCATCAACAATTCCGTCTTGTTGCCAGTTTTGATAATTAGAGAGTGGTGCGCCGACTGTGGTGTAAGCCGGGCCGCCAGGGGTCTTTTCTTTGTCCTTTGCCGTCGCGTGCTTCTTTTCCTCCTCTGGCATCCGATCGTACTTTGAGCAAGGCGTGGGGCTGCCTTTGTATCTCACCCACTTGATCTCATCCGTAGACGGCTTGGCAGCAGCAATCTGTTTAGCGGCGGGTGCCGCAGCAGCCTTAGCAGGACTCCCGCCTGCACCCACTTCCTTCGACTGCAGCTTACTTTGCAGGTGGATTCGGCCCTTCGGGGCGGCGAGGATGATGTCGCCGTCGGTGTGCAGCACCACGGCCGGGCGGCCCGTTTCGTTGGTCTTCTCTGTCATCACCAGCCGGTTGCTCTTCGGCGTCGCCATGGCAATGGCTTCCTGCCCGGAGGTGTCTACCAGCGTGACGCGATGGCCGGACTTCGTCACCAGACGCTTGATGTTGTTTGCTGCAAACTCACCGCCGCTTGTCGGTGGCTGTGATTTAAAGTTAGGGAAGCTCTGAAAATAGCCGAGTTATAAAAGCATCTCGGCTCTTGCTTGCCATATCGGTTCAAAAATGGTCGGTTTTGCGGTTATCGAGCATGTGCTTTTGCCCGCCAGTGGCTCCATGGAGACCTGGCAGACACACTTAGAGCCACTAAAAGCACAAGGCCGGCCAATTTTGGCGGGCCTTGTTACATCATATATCAGCTTAATTCGTCACATTGTCTACGCCTCCGCGTAGCTGATATGTACTTATCTTGTACCCCAGCGAATACTTCGATCGGCGATGTATCACTCGCCGAATCCTCGGTCGAGATGAGGTGATCGCCGCGCATTTAGCCCACGATCGCCGTCAATCCCAAAATCCCGGCAGCTAAGGCTATGTCTCCTTCGATCTGAGCTTGCTGACGGGTGGATGCATGGTCCATGCCTTTCGTGAAGACGCGCCACGCAATCGCCTGGGGTAGTGTCACCTTACAAGCAACTTGCAGGGGACTCTCTCTTACGAAATGCCAACCGTCATGCCTCTTTGTCATGGCCCAGTTTCCACCGCATTCCCCTGAAATCTCCAATAGGACGTTCGTGCCTTCAGGAGAGTCCGTATGTCGATATGCGTACGGCATACCCCGCACAAAACAGTCCAGCACGGGATGATACAGTTCGGGCGTCATAATACCTGGCCGTCCGGTTGCCAGCCGAATTTGCTCTTGGTGATGCCAGCGTTCAGTTAATTCGCGGGCCGTGTCGAACCAATTAAGAGATACGTCTTCACCCGCCCAACTGACATTGAAAGTGGCTCGCGCAAATGGATCAAGCGATTCATGGAAGCTTGCCGATTGATCGCACGCGATTGTCATCAAGTCAATCAAAACACCGGGGCTCAAACGGCGATACACGGCAACTCCTTCGTCATTCAACCGGTTGACCAGTGCGATTACGTCCTCCGGAGACTGAACGTTGGCATTTTCTACGAACCAGGAGTCGCGAACGAGCGACAGTTTGCGAAGGGCGGTGTCTAGCAAATGAGCCGCCACATCGCGTACTTTCCATCGGGGTGCCGTTACCTGCCGATCCCACTCTTCTGAAGTGAGCGATTGCAGCAAATCGATGAGTTGCACATCCACCTTGCGGAGCAGGTGAGCGCATAAAATCGGGTCGCAACCACTGAGCTGTGCCTCAATTACCATAACGGCAATTTAACAAACCTGGTAACGAAGAGGTAGTCTCATTCGTGGAGCGAATGGACCTAAAGCGTATGCCTGATCGCGTTCAAAATCTTTGGAAGAAGAATTTAGGCACCGTTCCCGACGAGATCTGGAATGATCGTGAAATTACTGTGCTCAGCCTGGCAGAAAATGCACTCAGCGCAGTTTCGCCGCGGATCGGGGAATTGCAGCACCTTCGAACGCTTGATTTGGGGCACAACCAATTAACCGAGTTGCCGGTTGAACTTGGCGATCTTACAGATATCAGTGATTTCCTCTATTTACATGACAATCGCCTCGAGTCTTTACCGCATTCGCTGGGACGGCTACAGCGGTTAAAGTACCTGAATATCAGTCTAAACTGCTTCTCAGCATTCCCTGAACCGATCTGCCACATGTCCAGTCTTGTTGAGTTGCGCGCCACCGATAACCAGTTCAGCAATTTGCCTGGTTCAATCGCCAGGCTTTCGCGACTGCGCGAATTCCATCTTAGAAACAATCAGCTTCGAACGCTGCCGTCTGCGATCGGGGAATTGTCAGAACTGCGCCTGCTCGATCTGCGCGCGAATCCGATCGAAACGCTGCCGGAATCAATTCTCGAAATGCCCAGACTTGAGAAGATTGATCTAAGGTGGGTCAACACGGTGCAGGCATTACCATGGCTTGATAAGTTGGAAGAACGCGGCTGCCTCATATACAAGTAGCACCTGCTCGGCGGCTTCGATGCCGCGGAGCACCATGCTGGCTCTCATTACGAGGCACCTCCTCCGTTCGCAAGATAGGAGAGCACCGAGAAAACTCTGTAGCATAGGCGGCCTTTCACCTCATGCCCGAACTCGCCGAACTGCAACCGGTCTCGCCAATTCCAGTAGTGGCAGAACCAGTGGGCGAGCATCGCAGTCTGGACATCCATTCGTTCGAAGTCCACGCCCGCCGAATGCTCGTAGATCGTCACAACGGCCTCGATTCGTTCTCCCAGCCCGTCTAACCCCGACCACATGAGCAACGTGGAGCAGGTATTTGCGACATCTACGCAAACGGAATCCCACGCCATTGCCTCGAAGTCCAGAACTGCGGTGAGATGCATCCCGCGGGCGTCACGCTGAAAGAGCACATTTCGAGGGGTCTAGTCACCGTAAACCAACTATCTGGGCAAACGTTCTAGGCCCGCAGCGTTTTCGGCCTGAACGCGGAAATCGGTGAGCCAGAATGACACTTTATAGTTCCTGTGGAACTTTAGCATCGCCGCGGAGTGTTCCGCAGCGACGAGGGATCGGATTGAGAAAGATCTGGCTCGTGCATGTCCATCGAGATGGTTCGAAATCAACTCAAAAATAGGCGCCGCACGGAGAACCATCTGGGTGCGACGCCTGGAGGTTGACACATTGCACTCTGTTGTTGTGTACACCCTTCCCTGTCAAGGGGAAGCTTATTGAATCGTGAATCTTTGCTGGGCGAAGGATTCGGCAAAAACGGTGCGCCAGGTCAGACTTTGCAGTAGGGAGAGCATTCTCTCAAGGCTCGGTAAGGCGTGCTCGGCCTGACTTACCATCTCGATTAAATCCTCTCTCATGCTGAGCACGGCCTCCCAGACTCTTTTGACCTCTGCCGGCGAACCAGTCCCATAGCGCCATGGTGCCAAGAGCGATGGTGGCCAGACCGCTGATTCCCAAGATGAAGCCCGCTCCAAATAGGAGACCGTTGAGAAACATACACTCCCTCCTTGCGGTTGCGCGAAAGAAAACGGGCTCAAGCCTTCGGGGGCGTAGCCTTGAGCCGCCGCGGCTGTGGCGCAGGGCACACGCCACAGCCATTCACGTTCGATGCCTGATGAGTTCCCTCCGTTTGGAAGTCCCCTACATCAGCGCACCGTGAGCACTAGGTCGAGGCTATGTGAAGGGCCTCCGTTGGAATCAGTGGCAACTACTTGAATTGTGCTGGTTCCTGAAGCCGCAAGGCCATTATTACCCGGCGAACTGGACTTGCCTCCGCACGCCGCCACACCCAGGCTCGCACCGAAGACAACCGCTGCGACCGCAATCGCCCAGAGCGACGAGTATCGGGCAAGCCGCTTGCGCCGCCATCCGAAGACTGCACCGAACAGAAGCGCTGACCAACCAATGACCGCCGCCGTGCGAATTTCCCTGTCAGGTCCAGCCAGCGAACTCACCACAGTTACACCGCCAGTTGTGATGGTCAGTGTTCCTCGCACCGGAATGGGATTGCCGTTGGAATCGGTATAGGTCGCCACAGTTAGAGCGGCCGGTGTGAAAACGCATGAGACATTTGCCGGAAGCCCTTTGCAGGAAAGATTGAGGAGCCCTTGGTAATAGTTCACTGGATTTACGGCGATCGTGGTCTGCTGGACCTGACCGGCCACGATGGTCATTTGCTGTGGCCCGAGGGTCATGGAAAAGTCAGGAGCCGGTCCACCCGTGGTGATGGTAAGCGTGCCAGCGATGAAGTTTGCGAAAGTGTAATTTGCTGCCGTCAGACTGCCGATACTGACGTTGATGGGATAGGTTCCAGTGGGCGATCCGGGAGTAGCCGTGGTGCTGAAACTCGGAGCGCCGCCGACCACTCCAGAAGTGTCTCCATTAACAAAACCAGAGATTGTGTACGTGAAGTTAGGATTGGGCGTGTCGTTGAGACGGGTGGCATTATTCGCGGTAACCGTTAAGGGCGCGGGGGCAACCGTGAAGCTCTGCTGCACCGGCGGAGCGGCCGTATAGGTTCCATTACCGCTTTGAGTAGCAGTAACGGTAACCGTTCCAGCGCCATTAACTGTTAGCAGGCTGTTTGTGACCGTGGCCGGGCCTGTGACGGAGAAGGTTACTGGCAGGCCGGAGCTGGCGGTTGCATTGAGCGCAAAGGGCGCCACGCCATAGACCGTATTCGGCAAAGCACCGAAGTTAATGGTTTGTGAGCTGCCTGTCACGACCGTCAAGGTGCCGTTGACGAAGGACGCAGGCGTCAGGACATAGTTTGTTGTCGAGAGCGCCAGCGAGCCCTGAGTGATCGTGATCGGAACAACCGTGCCTACCGGCGTTGATGAATTTGCGGTCGTGGATAGTTTCGGCGATCCGCTCACCACGCTGGCGGCCGTATCGCCATTCACGAGCCCACTGACCGTGTAGGTGAGTGGCGGTACGGCCGCTCCCTGCGCCATGGTTAGATTGTCCGCGGTAAAGGTGAGAGGAGCCGCTGCCACGGTGAACGACTGCGTCACCGGCGAAGCTGCCGCATAGGTAGCATCGCCGGGTTGGGTAGCCGTCACCGCGACCGGACCTGCACCAGTGATGCTCAACACAGATCCGGTGATCTTCGCGTTCCCCTGGACCGTGTAGATCACCTGCAGGCCGGGAGCGCTGGTCGTGGCCTGTAGCGTGATCGGCGAGGTTCCGTACACGAGGCTGTTGGCATTGGGAATCGCCGGGAAAGTAATGGCCTGCGACAGGCCCGCCGTGACGGTGAGCGTTCCGTTCACGAACGAAGCCGCCGTCAGCGTGTAGTTGGGCGTGACAGTTTGCAGCGTTCCCTGTTGGATGGTGATGGGGTACACGCCGGTTGGCGATGACTGGGTTGCGGTCGTTGACAACACCGGAGCGCCGGTAAGTGCCGTGGCTTGCGTGTCGCCGTTCACAAACCCGGTGACCGTGTAGGTCAGCGTTGGGTTGGGCGAGCCGGGCGCACGCGACAGGCTGTCGGCAGTTACGGTCAGTTGCACGGCGTTGGCATTAATTGTCGCCTGCACTTGCGTGGCCTTGGCATAGGTTGAGTCGCCGAACTGGTAGGCGGTCACCGTGATGGGACCGGTACCAGTTACAGTCAGCGTATTGCCGGCGAGCCTGCCCGGGCCCGATACCAAAAAGGTGACCGGCAATCCGGATGAGGCCGTGGCATTCAGCGGAATCTGCTGGCCGTAGGTCGCAGTTGCTGGAGGAGTGAAGGTGATGGTTTGCGGAGTGGTGCCGCTATTTGCTACGCCGGAACCGCTGACAGCAATGGAGTTGACGCCCGACGTAGCGTTGCCGGAGTTGCTGGCAATCGTCACTGTGCCGCTGAAGGAGACACTGTCGGTTGGGAAAAAACCTATAGCCAGCTCGCAGCTCTGGCCAGGATTCAGGGTCATCGGCGCGGAGCAGTCGGTGCCGCCACTGGCCTGTTGGGTGAAGCCGTTTGGGAAGTTGATGGCAGTCAAGTTGAGCGCCTGGCTGCCGACGCTGCTTACAGTGAACGTCTGGGTCGTGGTCGAACCAAGGCTCTGGCTCCCGAAGCTCGCCGCCGAGCTTGGACCAGTGACTTCACGAACCACATAATCGTTGGTATCTACAATGAGCAGATTGCCCATTCGGTCCAAGGCTACGGCCTCAGGGCGGCTGAGGTTCGCATTCGTAGCCAGGCCGCCGTCGCCGCTTGTTCCGGTTACGCCTGGAACTCCTGCGATTGTGGTGATAATCCCTGTAGAGACATCGACCCGGCGCACTATGTCATTCGATGTGTCGGCGATATACAGGTTGCCGGCGCCGTCCACTTCCACGCCGCTTGGACCCCATAGGAGTGCGTTGAGAGCCGGCCCTCCGTCGCCGCCGAAGCCACGCGCGCCGGTTCCAGCAACGGTGGTGATATTGCCAGTCTGCGCATCCACACGGCGGATAACGTGGTTGAAAGTATCCGCGATAAAGAGGTTGCCGGACGCATCCAGGGCCAGATCGCTTACGAACGAGAGTTGGGCGGCGGTAGCGATGCCGCCATCGCCGCTGTAGCCTCGCGTTCCCGTCCCCGCAACGGTGGTAATAATGCCCGTTTCGGCATCTACCCTGCGGATGAGCCGATTGATCTCATCCGCAATGTAAAGATTCCCGCGGTTGTCGGTACGGATGCCGCCCCCACCGCTCAGGGAAGCATTGGTCGCCGGGCCTCCGTCCCCGAGATTGGTGGGCGTGACATTCGTGTTCAAACTTCCAGCGACCGTAGAGATAATGCCGCTTGAATTTACCTTACGCACGAGAGCGGCCGAGTTGTTGTCCATGATATAGAGGTTGCCAAAGGCGTCGGCCGACACGCCGCTTGGAGACTGCAAGCTTGCGCTGGTAGCGGGTCCACCATCTCCGCAATCCAGGATGCCGTTATTGTTGTTGCAGCTATTCCCGTTTCCAGCGACCGTATAAATATTCCCGGCGGTCGTTTTGACCCCAAGAACGGTGCCGGTGACGGCGGCTACCACGCGCACATAATTGCCGTCAGCGATATACACGTTTCCGGAAGGATCGACCGAAACGGCGAAGGGCTGGTACAACGTGGCGCCGCTACCGGTGGCCGGGCCGCCGTCGCCGGAATAACCAGAAACGCCAAAGTTGCCGGCTACGGTCGAGATCACACCGGGTTGCAGCACCAGTAAGGCATTCCCCTGCACCTGGACCGGCGATCCCAACGACGTGGCGGCGGCAAAGTTAGCGTCTCCACTGTAGACCGCATAGATGGTATTCGCGCCGGCAGGGAGGGCCGAAGTGGAGAAGGTAGTCGCACCGGAGCCGTTCAGAGGGGCCGAACCGAGTGGGTTCGAGCCATCGCTAAAAGTTACCGTTCCCGTAGGTTGCGTTGTTCCCGAAGAGGGAGTGACGGATGCGGTGAAGGTGACGGTCTGCCCTACGGTTGCACTCGAGGCCGAGGCTGTCAGCGCGACGCTGGGGACCTGCTTCGAGGAGATCACCAACGTCGCCGGATATGATGTGCTTGCTGAGTAGTTGCTGTCGCCGCTATAAGTCGCGGTGAGGCTGTAGCTGCCCGCAGGCAGCGTGCTTACAACCAAGGAAGCCGTATTACCGGACACTGATGCCGTGCCCAAAGAGGTCGCGCCATTGAGAAAGTTGACCGTTCCGGTCGGCGAAACCGCAGCTCCCGCCGGAGAGATGGCCGCCAAGATCGTAACCGGCTGGCCCACATTGGCGAGCGGGGGCGAAACAGTAAGTGCGATCGAGCTCGATCCGATTGCGGCCGTCCCCGAGAGAGTGATGGTATTGCTGCCATTCGTCGCGTTCGTCGAATTGCTGGCAATCGCGATCGTTCCCGTGAAGGAGCCAACCGATGTGGGAGTAAAGGAAACGCCCAGGAGGCAATTCCTTCCGGGGGCGAGCGATATCGGTGCCGAGCACTCGCTGGCGCCTCCGATAGCAACCTGAGCGAATGGCCCGGTCACCTGGATCCCGGTGATCTGCAAATCGTTGCCGCCCACGTTGGCCACCTCCAACACTTGCGTATCCGAGGTGGTACCTGCAAATGCACTGAACGATATGCTTGATGTGCTTATGTCGAGCACGTGCAGAAGGGCACTGTCGGTATAGTACAGGTTTCCATTCGGAGCTATCGCAATGCCCACCGGACCGGGCGGCGCAGTCGAGCTGGCGGTACACCCATCTCCATAACTATCGACGGATGCAGCGCAGTTGGTGCCGCTCTGGTCGCCCACGAGGAGCGTAACGGTGCCTGAGGGATCGATTTTGTCGATATATCCTGGTGCACCGTAGCCTTGACCATAATCAACCAGATAGGCATTGCCGACAGAATCGAAGGAAACTTGCGAAGGCCTGAAGATGGAAACGGCCGTAGCTGGCCCGCCATACGGTCCAAAACTATTTTGCTGTCCGCTCCCGGCAAATAGGTAGACGAAGCCCGGAAGTGGATCCGGTACCCCGGGAACAGTTCCCGCTACGTAAAAGACATATACCTGACGGCTGACGAGATCGCTTACGTAGATGTTTCCGAAAGCATCGGACGCAACCGATGAGGGGTTTGACCAAACCGGTCCCGATCCTGCAGGAGTTATCTGGTCAATGCCGCCGGCGACTGTGTTGCTCGGCAATCCGGGAGGCAGGTTCGCCCCACCATAGACCACACGGACGACATTGCTCGCGCTGTCTGCCATGTAGACATTGCCAAAGGGGTCGACTGCAATACCGGTGGGATAGTAGATCTGCGCTGCAAGTGCCGAACCGCCATTCCCTGAATTTCCTGAGGACCCTGCGATGCCAGCAAAGCCATAGATGTATCCGGGAGTGAGATTGGATGGAAGACCTGGAACTGTACCGCCAGCATAAACCACGCGAATCTGGGAGTGATAAGTGTCAGTGATATAGAGATTGCCCGCGGCGTCGAGAGCGATGGAAGCGGCGGGGACATATTGGTCCACAATAACGCTGAGAAGTGCGTCGGTAGCCGGGCAACCGTTTCCGTAATAGTTGTTATCGCCAGCGCTTCGCTGATCGGTGGCGCAGAGCGGCGTGGAGGAGGCGAGGATAGCACCGCTGCCGGCAACGGTATAGACGCTTCCCGCGGTGGGTGAAGCCACAGAGGGTAGCGCTGGAATCGGCCCCTTTCCCGAGGCCAGCACTCGCACCGTACGCGCCCCGGAATCGAGGAAGTAGAGATTGCCCGCATGGTCGAAGGTAAGAGTCTGTCCGTTATTCACCGTGAGACCGCTCACCGGACCGCTGTAGGTCGGATCGATACTGCCCGTCAACGAGGTGACGGCACTCACTTGCCCCGGCGTCAGAGAGAGGACTTGCGCCGCAACGGGCCTGTGCGCCAAACCGGCGAGCAGCAAAATGAAGCACCAGCTACGGATTCCCCTGAACACCCGCAAAGACCTCAAAGCAACTTTCAACACGGCACTTTCCATTCTTTCAATCACGGCACTTTCCATTCTTTCAATCACGGCACTCTCCATTCTTTCAATCACGGCTTCCCGCTTGCGTCGAATAGCTCTCACTGTTGGTAAAGAAGTAAATTCAGTACTGTCAGCGGCGTCGTGGCGAAATCGCCAATCTGGATTGCGGCCAGGGTCGGGTCAACTATGTTGGCGAAGATCACGTATTTGCCGGCTACCTGCCCTACAACAGCCGCTCCGTGAAACACGCATGTGGCATTTCCCTTGGCATCCGTCCCACCGGATGCGGTTCCAGCGCAGAGTCCAAAACTGTCCGGACGGGTAAGAGTTACGGAGGTGAAGAGTCCCGGTGTTTGCGAACTCTGGCTGCCAAGATCCACGGTGGTGTCCGCAGCGGGTAATTGGGTGATATCGTCATTGGGAAATCCGCCGCCGGTGATCGATGTGCTCGTTCCCGGGGTGGCTCCGAAAGCGACCGCTATGGTGCCTAGCGGTCCGTAGGCCTCGGTCTCAAACCCGGCATAGCTCTTGGTTACCAGGTCCGCGACATTCAGCGCCGCCGTAGGCTGGATGACTCCCAGCAAGCCCAAAGGCCCAGTGGGCCCGGTCGGATTCCGTGCTGCCCAGCCGCTATTCTGCCCCTGATCGATAACCAGGAGTCCCGATGGGCTGATGCCCACAGTAATTTGCGAAGGTGTTGTCTGTTGCGCAACACCGGAGAGAGGAACCGCGATGACAAACCCCTCTTTTGTAGAGGCGCAGCTTCCGTCGGGGAAGGGTGTCGGGCTGAGGGATCCGCCATCCAGCAGGTACATGTTGAGATTGGAGAAGCTCCAGGTGCCCGCGGTACCTGGGTTAATCTGTATCGATCCATAGGCGACATGGGGGGTTAGATCCCTGGAGTCAGAGGACGCGAGAGAGACAAAATTGAAGGTCTTCTGGGAAGTGAGCGACGGGCAGGCGTTCGATACGGTTGCGCCAACCACTAGTTTATGGTTGTCGCCTGCACGCAACAGCAGACCCTCTCCGGGGATGTGTACGGCATATCCACCGCTACCTGCCGCGCCCCCTGAAAGGGTCAAATCGAGAATGCCGCTCTTGCTGGCGGCAATACTACCTGAGCTCGAGAAGACGGAGCGATTGTCGGACGACTCGATATTCGAATAGCTGAAAAAGCTATTCTGCGTATCGAGCGTAATGCTCCAGACTCCTCCAATTGGAAATCCACCTTGGGAGCTTTGATCTGGATTCTGAGTGCCAAAGTACTGGATAGCTTGACCGGCGGTTGAAGTTGAACTCGAACTCGAAGAGTTCCCACCGCAACCGGTCATCGCAAATCCGAGTGCTGCCCCAGCTAGCACCATACCCAGCCGCCAGGATCCGCTCTTCTGAATACAATCTCTTTTCATTACAAATCCTCTTCGTCCCGGAGTTCAAAATGCAAGCTTCAAACCGAACTGGATGGTGCGCGGACGGTGCGCGTCCACTGGATGAAGAAAGGAGCTGCCGCTCAGGCATCCAGCGTCGCCTGAAACCTCCCCACCAGGGTCGCCCGCCGAATAGCTGGTTGGCCCGTAGCAACTGACTGTGTTATTGGCCTGGTTGCCGAGCGTGGGGTCATAGATACGAAACTGGGTGTGGTTGAAGACGTTGAAGGCCTCCGCGCGGAATTCGAGATTCCATCGTTCCCGGACATTCATCGTCTTGTGCATGGCTGCGTCGAAGTTCCAGCGGCTGGGGTTGTTGAGCACGTTGCGGCCGGCGTTGCCAAAGGTCAGGCCACGCGGGGCAGCGAAAGCTCCAGGATTAAGCAGCAGGGGGCCAAAACTATACCCGTTGCGGCCGCTCCCGCTGGCTCTGGAAACATGGTGGCGCGGATTCCCTACCACATCGGGATAGGATCCGGCGCCGACGCCGTTATACACCCCGGCGTTGTCCAGAACCGATACGCCGTTCGGGCTGCCGCCATTGATGACTGTGAACGGGATGCCTGTCTCGAAGAGCGTAATACCAGAGAGTTGCCAATCGCTCAATATCCATTTGAGATAGCGGGACTGCAGATAGTCCGATGGCGGCCGGTTGGCAGTGTTATTTTCCGGATCGGGGTCACTATTGATATTGCTGAGAAAGTTTTGCAACGCTTTGTATAGCGGCAGTTCATACTCGTAGCTAAGGTGGAGTAGTTGCCTTTGATCGAAGGCAGAACTGGAGCGGTTCGACTTCAGGTCGAACGAGTTCACGAAAGTGGCGTCGGAACGATCGGAAGAGTTGTCGATCGAGTGGCTATAGGTGTAGGCCAAACCCAGAGTCAGCGGACCTTGCACGCGCCGCAGGGTTGCCTGGAAGGAGTTGTAGGCGGAATTGGCGACATTCTCGAGCGAGTAGATGTTGCCCAAGCCAGGGGCAAACGTGCGGAATGAGTTTGGATCCTTGCTACCTCCGGCCCCTAAGTTGTAGCAGGCGGTCTGCAGGCTGACGTAGGCAGGATTGCTGGGATAGACTGCGGCACCATTGTGAAGCCAGAAACCTCGCTCGTTAAATCCTGGACCATCTGGTACCGACTGCTGATAGCAATCCGACTGCAGCAGCGGGTCGTGCAAACCAAATGGATTATTCCCCGCAGGCGTAGGAATCAGTTGGTTGATCTCGCGTTGCACTGTAAGATGTGTTCCTTTACTTCCCACATAACCAAAGGTGGCCAGCATGTTGCCTGCCACCTGTCGCTCGACACTGAAGCTCCACTGCTGCACGTAAGGCCAAACCGCATGGGTGGGAATAGCTGTAACATTGATGGGGAAAGCGCCGGGCGTGCCAAACCCAGAACCCGGGGCTCCAGTTCCTGCACAGCCCGCAGCAGTCAACCCGATACATCCCATACTGATCGGAGCGGTCTGGGTAATACTCAGTACAATAGGCGCGCTGGCCTCGAGCGATCCTGCGTTGGCCTCGTCTGCGGTACCGTGCTCGAAGAAAATACCGTAACCGCCACGAACTGCCAGCTTACCGTTGCCAAAAACGTCCCAGGCGAAGCCGACGCGCGGCGCTGGGTTCCATAGATGGTTGGTCATGCAGCCATCAGGAACGCCATTGACGCCGCAACGCACAATGCCGTTGATTACCGTGGGGTTGACCTTACCGTTTGGAAGATAAATAGGAATTGCGGTATCGGTGGTCGCATCTAACAACTGGCCGCTGGCCGGGTCTATGACAACGGATTCGGACAATCCGCGGTTGAAAGCGCCGGCAGTCCAGTTATATGCGTTGTGGTTCTTCTCCTTGTACAAGCCGAACAGGCTTACCCTGAGTCCGGCATTAAGGATAAACCGCGAAGTAATCTTCCAGTCGTCCTCGATATACGGTTCGATAATCCGGTAGGACTGGTGATACCGCGCCTGCGCACTATCCTGTTGAAAGCTGGAGATACCTCCCCCGGTGCTGCCGTCGTAATTGCCCATCAGAAGAAAATCCGCGAATGCATTCCCTGTTGTGTTGGGAGCATTCAAATTATTGAAGGTAAGCAACCCTTGCACGTCTCCGGTTGCGGCGCCAATCGGTCCATTGGTTTGGTTCCTCTGGAAGATCATCAGTTGGGCACCGAACTTGAGAGAATGATGGCCCAGAGTCCTCTCGGCGTTATCCATCACGCTATAGGTGGGGTTAGTGTGCTTCCATGGCATATACGCCGGGTCTACATTGAATCCATTGCCGCCATAGGCTGCGTTGTTACCGGCAATGCTGATTCCCGGAAGCTTTCCCGAGGCGGCATTGTTGAAAATGTAGCCTAGCCCGCAACTGGGTCCGTTGCTCCCCGTATAGACGCTGTCAATGAAGCACGGAGGCGCATCAATCACCGAGGGGCGATTGAGAGATACAAAAGGTGCCGCAATATCGTTCAGCGTAATCTTCGAGTAAGTAAAACTGAATGTCAGATCGTTGGTCCACTGCGCCGACAACTGAGACGCTAGCCGCACCACCATGCTCGTTCCTGGCCCATAGTAACGGTTGCGAATAGTTGGAAAGTTGTTTTGCACATATGCATACTGCGGCACAGGCTGAGTGCTGTCCCACTCGTCGTGAATATAACGGAACATAAGATACGACTTGTCCGTTAGTGCATGATCCAACCGCAGTATTTCCTCGCGGTAGTATGAGGGAAGAGACACCTCGGCAAGGTAGCAGGAGCCTATCGTCGAATTGCAGCCTGAATTCGAATTAGGCGTAGGAATGATACCTGTATTCAGAATTGCGGTAACCGCAGGAGTCACCGTCAAGCGGTTCCCAGGCAGAGTTCTATTTTCAGTATTATGCCTATTGGTTGGCCCATTGTCCGAAGTGGGGCAATCGGGATATTGATTTGGCGAATAGAATCCCACTTGCCCTGGAATGGCATAGGGACAAACATCGCTGAAATCGCCGTTGCGCTCCTCCAGCGAAGGGACGGCCTGACGGTAGGCATACGGATCAGTCTCTAATCGCGCTTCTTCGGAAAAGAAGAAGTGCGTTTTGCCCTTGGAGTCGTACATGCGTGGGATCGAAAGCGGCCCACCGATTGTCCCGCCAAAGTCGTTCCTTCGATACAGAGGCGCACTATTGCCGATATCGAAGTACCCCTTGGCGTTGAACACCTCATTGCGCACAAACTCGTATAGATTTCCGTGGTACTGATCCGTTCCGGATTTGGTTGTAACAATGGTGGTTCCATTGCCTGTGCTCGGATACTGAGCGCCATAGTTGGAAGTAAGAACCTTAATTTCTTGAATGGCATCCACACTCGGGTAAACGATGAGGCTGCTGCGGTCCTTGTTGATTCCCGCGTTCATCGTCTCCGAGCCATCGACATTGAAACTGTTGTATTCCGTCCGTCCGCCGTTGACCGAATATGCCACGCTGCCGACCGCACCCACCCTGGCTTCATCTTGCTGCGTCTGATTGGAGACGCCGGGCACAAGCGCAATGAGCTGCGTAAAATTGCGTCCGTTCAGTTGAATCGCCTGAACCTCTTTGCCGGTGATGGTGCCGCTCACCTCAGCGTTTTCAGTATTCACCTGCACGGCGGACGATGCTGCGCCGCCTTCAACGGTGACGTTGGTTTCGGCGGATGCAACGCCTAATTGGATATCCAGTATGTGCGCCTGTCCCATTGTTAGCGACACATTGTCGCTGACCACCGTGTTAAAGCCCTGAGCACTAACTTCGACCCGGTAACGGCCAGCCGGGAGATAAGGAACGACATAGTTTCCGGTGGCGTCGGTCTTCGTATCTGTCCGAGCAGACGTGTCCAGGTTGAGAACATGCACCTCAGCGTTGGGAATGGCAGCGCCTTGCTGATCAGTGACCTGCCCGCCAAAGCGGGCCGTTTGCCCGTAGGCAGCCGCGGCAGTAAGCATCACGAAGGCGCAGGCCAGGAATCGAAGTAAGTAGCGATACATGCGGGATGTCCTATCTCTTCTGTTTTGATTCGTGGTGCTATCTGTTTTGGTTCGCGGTGAGAGGAGTGCCCGGTGGCGGAGAGAGTTCGTCCGCCGCGGAAACGTGAAGGACCGTGGCCCTGAGACGTGCGATGGATTCCGCGACTTGAGGAGCGATCTGCTCCGCGGGCCGAGGCGAGGGGTTGCTTTCGGAGACCAACTCCGCGCAGAGGTCGAAGTTACGTTTCGCAATTCCAACTAAAGCATCCACGTCATCTCTGGTTTCTCCTCCGTTCGCGGAGCCGCCAGCGACAGTGCTCGGAATCAACTGGAGGCTGGCAAGCTGCTTATCCTCCTGTCCAAGCGCAGCGAGCAGGGCTGCCTTGTGCTGGACAAGCAGTTCGCTCAGTTCGGCACGAGCGGCGATCGAAAGCGACTGACTACCGGCAAAGCGCCTCATGAGATCCAAAATCTGGTCGCTTTCCCGCTTGACGGCGAAGGAAGTCAAGAGGATTTCCTGCACCGAGGCGCCAGCGGCGATACGGTCCACGCCGCGCTGAGCCAGATATTTTTCGAGTGCTGAGGGCGCGGAAGCGGCGGATGCCGAACTCTGCTGGATGCTGGCAACCTCTGAAGCGGCAGTGGGCTGCGCTGCCATCTCCTGAATGGTCAGGACCGCAACCGAGACATACGGCACCGAGTAGAGTTGCTCCTGCAATTGGCGTTTTTCTTGGGTGTCTTCGACCACACCCTGAACCCGCACTCCCGCAGGCTGGCGAACCAGCTCGATGCGATCATTACCATCTAGATGAAGCCGGTTCAACACTAGGCGGGCGCCTAACTCGGCCTCGTCCAGTTCGACCGGCGTGAGAGCACGATGAAGCCGCGGAAGAACGGATGCGCGCGCGTCGCCCACAATCGGCGAAGCAGCATTGAAGTCCGGCTCGAACAAATCGGAGTTAACGGAACTCCAGGGGAGAACGCCGTAATTCACTTCCGCAATCTCAATCGTTCCGGCATCCCGTAGTTCGACCGTCCTCACCAACGGGTGTAAGTCCGATTCACGGACAGTGAGCGATTCGCTTGCAATCCGGCCTTTTTCAACTGTGGTGATGAGAGTCAGGAAACCCTTCTCCGGACGCCTCACCACATCCTGCTTCACCGCAGCGCGGTCATGCCAATCCCGGTAGGATCCTGCCGAGAGCGGATCATTCCAGGGGATGCCCAACTGTTCGAGATCTGACTGCAGCGCCGCTTCCTGCTGACTCAACTTCTGACTTCTCAGTCGCCGCTTACCCTGGATGTCCCGGTAAAGGGTACGTTCCAGTTTCTGCCGCGACGTTTTAATGCACACCGTTTCCACGATGACGCCGGAGGCACCGGAGCGCAGCGGAGCCAGTTCAGCGGTCGCGGAACGCTTCAGCATATCCGCCGGGTTCATGACGGAAGTGGAGCGATAGGCCAGGACAAGGAACACAATCGAGAAGACCGCGCAGACGATGCCGGTCGTGAGCAGTGGAGTCATAGTGGGAAGGCGGAGCCGTTTCAACCAACTTTTCACCCTGTCTTTCGCCCACGCAGGGACAACACCCGCCCAGCGACGCAGCCGATTCAAAGGATGGACAGGAGCAAGCTCGGTGGCGGCCTGTGCCAGGGATTTCCGGCGGCCACGAGAACCTCCGGTTTCCACCGGCATCTCTTCCATCAACACCGACGCCATGACCGGATCGCGGTAGAGCACCTGTATCACAGCACCTTCGACCCCGAATTTAAGCTCAAGCACAAGGGAGCGGCCATCGCTCAGCTCGACGCTTTCTACCTGCTCCAACTTGTCGGCAGAGACGGGCGCATCGACCAGGAGAAACGCAACGCGGAAACCCTGTTCGCTGAGGACTTCGATAAATGAGGGCTCTTCCTTGCGGCCCAGCGTGGCGCGGAACTCGTTGAACTCGGAGGTGACCTTCTGCGAAGAGCGAACATCACCATCCACAACGATCTCGAGAATCTGTGGGCGGTGCTCATAGAGTTCCCTCGCACGCCGTTCCATCTTCTGGATAGACGGACCCTCTTTTGCAGCATTGCGCTTGGAACGTCCAGAAGAGGCACGGTCACTTCGCGCACCGTTTCCGGTCCCCGCCCCTCCCTTCTTGCCGCTCCCAGTTCCGCTCCGCGGACGGGACGAGCCGTCCCGATCCAAGCCGTTTTCGGGGGTGCGCTCGGCAAGCAGCGGAAGATCAAGAATCGAATTCACCAGATCGAGACAGGCCGGGCAGCTTACCAGATGCGCCAGTTCCTGAGCCGACATAGGCGTTGGAGCGGCGTCATCGGAGTAACGCCGTCCCAACGCCTCACGCTCAAAACATTCCCCTTCTTTGGCATTGAAAATCAGTTTGCGAAGTTTCCGAAAAAGGCTTTCGCTGTCGTCAAAGAGCAGTGATGAAGTGATGAGTGGCGCTGGGGCGTGCTTCCCTTCGGACTTCCCGTCCAGAATTGAAACCACTGATCCGGGCCGTTCCAGCCAGGCACGAGCTTCGCTCCGGACGACGTATAGCGCCTGATCTACGACATACCGGGGAACATTCACGATTCTTATCAACTCGCCCGGAAAGTACCCTAGAAAGAAGCGCATGATGAGAATTCCGGCGGAGCGATTGGCACTCTTGCGTTCGCACGCGTACCTGCAGATCTGCTCCAGGCGCGAGCGCACAAAGAGCAGCTCGCGGCGATCCGCAGCAGCCAGCCCCTGTTCTACCGTGTCGAAGTCCACGATCGACAGCTTGTCAATGGGTTCTCGCCGCCCGCGGCGCAGCCGTGCATAGTAGAGATTGCGGAGTACGCGAAAGAGATAGCGGTCGAGGTGCTCCATCCCATCGAGCTGGCGGCCGATGCGCGTCACACAGAGATAGCAATCCTGCACCAAGTCTTCCGCTTCTTCGCGGTCATTCTGCGTGATCTGCGCCCCCCACGCCAAAAGCTGGGGATGGTAATCGAAGAACACGTCTTCATTGGTTCTCCGGCCGGGTTGGGATCGTGGAAAATACATTTCTCTCTGGTCTGCCTACTAAAAGTCGACTTCCAGGCCAAATCTAACTTCGCACTCGCCTATATTCGCCAACTCTTAACATTCACAGAATGTGCGGATACTCAAAGGCTATCCGGCCCCAATGAATAGAGGATTACCGCTATTGAAGCAGTAGGTGGGCGGAGTGAGTGTAACGAACCCGACTCTTTTCCGTACAAGTGCGTCGGTGCTTCAAGAGCCATGCGCAAGAATCACGTTTATCGAAATTTAATATGAAAGGAATGTTAGAAATTGACGGAGGGACTTATGCGCATATGAGGTCAGTCCCCAGATAGAATTCAGCAAGAGTACAAAAGCCCACTCAACCTTACGTCCGGCGCTCCCCTCACCTGAGCCCAGCATCTGTTACGTGCGCAGGACACCATCTTCCGAAGGTCATCATCCACGGAATCTTTTCAGGGCAGTAGAGCCGAATGAGCATCTACGACCATCTGGAGTTCCGCCACCTGAGATACATCATCGCGGCCACAGGGACGGGCAGCTTTACCGTCGCAGCCCAAAGTGTGCATGTCGCACACTCGGCCATCAGCCGACAGATCGGAGATATCGAAGATGTCTTCCACATCGAGGTCTTCCGGTGCATCGAATGCAGAGGCAAAGGGAAACACAATGTTCATCGCGTCGCCAAGCTCACCATTGCCGGTGAGCGCTGTGGGGCTTGCTTACAAGCTGCTGGAGATGCGCAAGGAAGTGATTGAAGCCGTGCAGGCCATGCAGCAGACCGCCGCGTGGCCCTTCCATCCTTGGTTTTCGCCCTCCGTCGAGTACTACGTTCCTTCAGACAGTCAATCAAGCACTTCGCGACCTATGTCCAAAGGGTGAGAGCAGCGCCATCTGGTGTATCTGGCGCCGATGTGGAAACGCGTGCTCGATTTCGATCTGAGGGCGGAGAACCGTTCCACACCGGTAAAGGAGATCATCGCGGGCAAGGCATTTCATCGCAAGTTAGGGGGCATGGTGGGTGTGGCCTGCGTTGGCCAAGACGCCTGGCTCGGCTCGCCTTTGGCGCTGGCAAATCTGTATGCGTTCGGCCGACTGGCTTGGAATTCGAATCTCACTTCCGAGCAGATTGCAGAAGAGTGGACAAAGCAGACAATCGCGGATGATCCCCAGGTGGTCACCACTGTGACGAAGATGCTGATGCAGTCATGGCCTGCATACGTGGACTACACAGGCCCGCTCGGAATGCAAACGCTCACCTATCTTACTGGCAGCCACTACGGGCCCAATATCGAATCGAGCGAAAACAATGGCTGGGGCCAATGGCATCGCGCCGACCACAACGGGTGGGTATGGACCGCACCGTCGCCACGGGAACCGGTTTCGTCGGGCAATATTGGCCTGAAGTGGCGAAGATTTACGAGAACACCTCCACCACGCCTGACGATCTGCTCACATTCTTCCATCACGTGCCATATACGTGGAAGCTGCATGATGGAAAGACCGTGATCCAGTACATCTATGACAGCCACTACCAGGGGGGCCGAGGAAGCGGCGGCGCTGGGCCGGGAATGGGCCATGTTTAAAGGCAAGGTCGATCCCCCGCTCTTCGAGGATGTGCGGCGGCGTCTGGAATACCAGGCCGGGGCACGCGATCGTGTGGCGCGATGCCATCGTGCAGTATTTTCTCAAGCTCAGCGGCATTGCGGACGAGCACGGCCGCGCTGGAAACACCCAAACCGTTTTGAAGCCTAAAACGCGTGGCTCTCCGGTTACAAAGTGATCGACGTCGTTCCGTGGGAAGATGCTTCGCGAGGCAAGGCGGTCACCTGCGAGGGAACTCAGGCCTGTGCGATGTTCAGGTCGCAGGCGAACACACGATCCATCATTCAGCCACAGTTCCTCGCGGCTTCTGCTTCTGCGGCATTTTCAGTCCTTCGCGGCGCCAGATTCTTTCCACCCTGTCTTTGCCCACCGGCCATCCGGCGCGCTGCAACAGTGCCGTGATGCGCCGATAGCCATAACGGCCATACTGACCAGCTAAAGCAAGGATGGCCTGAGTGAGAGCATCTTCGTCTGCGCGTTGTGTCGGCCGGTAGCGTTGCGCGCCGCGTGGTTGCGAGACCAACTCACACGCACGCCGCTCCAGGCTTAGAAGTTTCCCGAAGCGATGTCCTTCAGCACCAGATTATTCAGGCTCAGGTTCGCCCAGCCGCTTCAGCTTGGCGTTTTCCTGCTCCAGATCCTTCACCCGCCTGGCCTGATCGACTTTCAACCCCCGTATTCTTTCTGCCAGCGATAGTAGGTTTGTTCAACAATTCCAGCGTCCCTGCAGGCCTGCTGCCATGGGCCACGGCCACCTCCCACTTGCCGCAGCACGCTCACAATCTGCTCCGGTGTATACCGCTTCTTCGCCATTTTCTTCGGCTCCTTCTGATGCGTCATGCCGATCCACGGATCACGCTGGTGCTGTACGCGCAGGGCGAGGAAAAATCCATGCGCGCGGCAGAGGAACAGCACTTGAGCGGGTTGCTCCTCGTTGACCGCTTGGCAAGCTAGGCGGCCGGCGTTATGCTGCCAGTGTGCCCTAATTGTGCCCTCGATTCGAGATAGTTTTCCTTCGTATCGTCTATGTGCTCTATTGATTTTGAATCGGATGATTTGGTGGACCTGGTCGGGATCGAACCGACGACCTCTTCCATGCCATGGAAGCGCGCTCCCAGCTGCGCCACAGGCCCACATTTCAGGAGGGTCTCTATTCATTTTCTTTGACAAACCAATTTTCGTCAAACCATGCCGAACCGCCGTGTTGTTAGCAGATGATATGTCCGGTGGATATAGCAAGTGAAATGTCCGCATAGCGGGCGGCGAGGATACGACCATGCAGAGGAGCATGGAGAGCTATCCGAGGGCCGCCGTGGAGCGGGCGATGAAGGTACAGGAAGT
>DATGMQ010000082.1:0-22395 GCA_035293545.1 Alloacidobacterium sp.
GGTTTGCGTTTGCCCTTGTCTGCGCAGGAAGTTGGTTCTGCCTCGAATTCTGCTCCTGCTGCGATTGCGGCGTTACCCGACCTTTCCGGGCAGGCCAGGCCCTTTACCAATGATGAGCGGCTCGCTCGCATTGAACGTGCACGGCAGTTGATGGCGGAGAACAAGATGGACGCCATCATTCTGGCAAACAATGCTACTTCGTCGGTTTATTTTGCCAACATTCGACTGGGTGGGAGTGAGCGCTTCTGGGCGCTGGTGATTCCGGCGAAGGCGAAGCCTTTCGCAGTTTGTCCGGCATTTGAAGAGGACCGGGCGAGGGAACTGCTGGCTGCGGGGCCGTTTGCAAAAGATGCCGATGTTCTGACGTGGCAGGAGGATGAGAATCCGTTTGCGCTGACGGTGAAAGGGCTGCGGGACCGCGGGATTGCGACAGGGACGGTCGGGCTTGACGAAAATATGAAGTTCCTTTTTGCCGATAGCCTGGCGAAGGCCGGGTCACAGCTTCGTTTTGTGAGCGCAGTTCCGGTAACGGCGGGTTGTCGCATGATCAAGGACCGGCATGAGCTGGATTGCATCCGGCTGGCGTGCCGGACGACGCTGCTGGTGTATCGCGCGGTGTATCTCTCGCTCAGAGAAGGCATGACGACGCGCGATGTGCATGGGTTGATTGAGGCGGGATACCAGAAGGTGGGATTTCCGGGTGAGGCGAGCCTGAACATTGGTGAGTTTACGGCGCTGCCGCATGGCTCACGACAGCCGCAGACGATTCGGGAGGGAACAATTCTGATGCTGGATGATGGCTGCGCAGTGGAAGGTTATACGTCGGACATTACGCGCACGTTTGTGCTGGGCAAGGCCACGGACAAGATGAAGCGAGTGTTCGACGTGGTGAAGAAGGCGCAGTCAGCAGCACTGGCGACTGCACGGCCTGGGATTGTGCTTGCGGATGTGGATGCGGCGGCGCGCAAAGTGATTACGGATGCGGGATACGGACCGGGGTTCAAGTACTTTACGCATCGGCTGGGTCATGGGATGGGAATGGACATGCATGAGTGGCCATACGTGGTGAAGAACAACATGTTCGGATGGGAGCCGAATCCGGTGATGCGGCCAAATATGGTGTTTTCGGATGAGCCGGGTATTTACCTCCGCGGCGAGTTCGGCGTGCGCCTGGAAGATGACATGCATGTGACGGAGAACGGAGCGGAGTTGTTCACGCCGCAGAGTCCGTCGCTGGAAGATCCGTTTGGGAACGTGTCCTGAGCATTCGGTAGGATTGCTGCTTCAGTAAAAGATAGCCGAAGATTCCGGCAAATAAGGATGCGATGAGCACGGCGGTTTTGGCGGCATCAAGCTGCGCAGCGTCTTCGAAGGCGAGAGCGCTGATGAAGAGCGAAACGGTGAATCCAATTCCGGCGAGCACACTGACAGCGCCGATGTGGTACCAGGTGACGGATTTCGGCAGGCGGCCTATTCCGAGCTTTACGGCAATCCACGTAAATGCAAGGATACCGAGCGGTTTGCCGCAGAAGAGTCCGAGAAGCACGCCCCAGGTGACGGGATGAAGCGCGAATGATCCCCAGGAGCCGGCGGAGAAAGTAACGCCCGCATTGGACAGAGCAAAAAGCGGCAGAACGAAGAAGGCCACCCAGTCATGCAGCTTGCGGGTAACGCGGTCTGCGGGGGACTCGGTGTTGGCGATGAGATACTCCAATGCGCCGAGTTGCCGATGGGCGCGCGCTGAGTTGCCGGCGAGCCGGGCTTGGTGGAGGTCTGCCATCATCTGGCTGCCGAGTTCATCGAACTCTTCGAGCGATACGGCGGAGCGGACGGGCATGATGAGGCCGAGGATGACTCCGGCGATGGTAGCGTGGACGCCGGATTGCAGAATGGCAAACCAGAAGGCGAATCCGAGCGCAGCATAAAAGATCTGCTTGCCGAAACCGATCTTGCGGCAGAGCAGAATGATGGCGAGCAGCAGTCCGCCAATCACAAGATAGTTGAGGTGCAGCGTGCCGGTGTAAAAGACAGCGATGACGGCGATGGCGCCAATGTCGTCGGCAATGGCGAGCGTCAGCAGGAAGACTTTCAGCTCCGGCGGAATGCCTTTGATCAGCGCGAGAACACCGAGGGAGAAGGCAATGTCGGTGGCCATGGGAACACCCCATCCGTGCGCGCCTGATTTGCCGTGATTGAATACGGCGTAGATGAGGGCGGGGGCGATCATGCCGCCGAACCCGGCGATGACGGGCAACGATGCATTGCGAAAATCCGACAGCTCGCCGTGGATGATCTCCTGCTTGATTTCCATGCCAACGAGGAAGAAGAAGAGGGCCATCATGAGGTCATTGATCCAGGCATGCAGAGGCAGCCTGAGGCCGGAGAGGGTCAGCTCAATGTGCCAGATGTGATAGTACGACTCGCTCCAGGGCGAGTTGGCCCAGACGAGCGCAATGATTGCGGCTGCGAGCAGAAAGCCGCTGCTGACGCCCTGCGTGTGGATGAACTGCTGCACAGGAAGCTGGACAGTGCGCGCAATGAGTGATCTGCGCATTTCCAAACTCAGAGCGCCGAGGGTCCGTGCCGGCACAGTCATGACAACAGTGTATGGGCGTTACTGCGCGATGGAAAGTGTTAGTGAGAGCTGCTGATTTTAAGGTTTGTCGGTGAGCACGACGGAGGTGAATACCACCTGCCATTTTCCATTCCGCTTCGACCATGTGTCGGCAAATCGGGCGTTCTGTACCCAGGGCTTGCCGTGATCGGCGCCGGTGAGATGCACCCATCCGCCGAGGATGACGGCGTTGCCGCAGATCCGCTGGAAGGGCTTTTCGATGGTGTAAGGATTATTTTTCAATCCTTCGCCGGCGACGACTTCGATCAGGAGCTTCTTGTCTCCGAGGGTTCCGTTAGCGCGCATGATGAGGTAGTCATCGGCTACGAGACGTTGCAATGCTGCTCGATCCCCTTCGATCTGCGCGCGGTCGTATTCTTTTGCGGCGGCGGCAAGAGCAGGGTCGAGATCATGATATTGCGAGAAGCAGGGGATTGCTGTGAGCAGAATGAGGAGGATGAATGGCTTAGGCACGATGTCTCCGAGGTTCGTTACAGATTATCTGCCTGAGAAGAGCCAGCTGGGAACAGAGTTGACACTTCTTTAGTGGATTGGGTATTGTTTTTGGCGCTGGTGGAAACGTTACCAATTGGAAACGCTACCACCGGGCTGCAGCTCGCTTTGCAAGACCTCGTACTTAGCTCAAATCTCCCCTGTGCAAAGGAAAGAGCCTATGTCTATCTCCCGCAGAAAATTTATGGTCCTGAGCGGCGCCGCCGCCGGGGCAAGCGCTGTCCAAAGGACGGCTTTTTCACAAGCGGCTACGCAGAGCGCTGGGCAGCTGTGGTGGCCCGCGGACCAGGCGCTGCCGACGTTTCCTCCGGCGGCGCATCTGGATGCTGCTGACCTGTCGGCGCTCTCAGGCGACGAGCAAGGATTGCTGGTGACACTGCAGGGCGTGGTGAACCGCACTCAGCCGCGGCTGTATTTCTACTGGGGCACGGACCCGACGAATCTGGAGTGGCTGAATACGATTCGCGTGCCGCATACGATTACGACGGATCCGTGGTCGTTGTTTAAGCGCTATCGGCATGAGATCAAAGGCGCGATTGTCTATGACCCCAATGTGCCTGACACGGTGAATATTGCTACGACGCTGGCCGGCGTGAAAAACGGCGTGATTGCGACGGCTGATCTGGCGAAGAGCCTGGGGTTGCAGGTGCTTCAGGATTTTCGCGGACAGTTCAGCAATAAGATTGAGGTCTATCAATGGGCCCTTGCGAATCTGTGGCCGCAATTGACGAAGCGGCTGCTGACGGCCATCAGTCCGATGAATTCGCAATCGGTGCCGGGCGTGTCGTGGACGACGCTGTTGCAGGTGTCGCAGCCGGTTACGGATGCTTCCAACAAAGCTACGTACACGGCTGATCTTTCATCGCAGCTGGGCGGCGAGGCGGTGTATGTGCGCTTCCAGGATGCGTATTCGAATGATGGATGGGGGCCGTCGGTTTCGCAGGTAACTGTGATTGCGGATGGGACGACGATTGCGTCGTTTCAACCGGGGACGGATGCGGAGAAGCCGTACCTGTTTGATCCGGACAGCTCGCAGCTGGCTTCGGGGGGCTGGCGGTTTGCGGATGGAGGGAATTACTTCATCTATCGCTTTGCTCCGCCTGCGGGAACGAAGCAGCTCACTTTGCAGACGCTGATGTGGAATGAGTATCTGGTGACGGCCACGAACACGGCGCCGAGCATCCAGGTGGCGAATCCGCTCTTCCGCGATTACATTGTGGCGACGAAGGCCCCGGTGTTCTGGCTCGATCCGGAAGATACGCAGGAAGCAGCGCTGTTTGCGCAGATATTGAAGACGGTCCAGCCGGACACACCGTATCTGGGGTGGTTCCCTCAAGGGCATGAGATGACGGGCGTGACACTGTGCGGGCAGAATGCGACGGTGGTGGTGGCGGCGGACTTCTTCTACAACGCGAGCGCCTTCAGCGGCGTGTATGCACCGATGCGTCGCAGCCAGCCTCCGGCAACGAAGCCGAAACTGGAGAAGAAGATTTATCTTTCGCTGACGATGGTGGAGGGAGACAACATTCAGTACAACCAGCACCGGATGCGGCAGATATGGGATGATGCGGGACGCGGGAAGGTTCCGCTGGGCTGGAGTATCAGCGTGCTGCTGGCGGACATTGCTCCGGCGATGCTGAGTTATTTCCAGCAGACGCAGACGGTGAATGATCTGCTGGTGGCGGGGCCGTCGGGCGCGGGATATACATATCCGGCGGTGTGGCCTGCGGCAGCCCTGCCAGGATATACGCGGCGCAGCGGAGAGTACATGCTGCGCACCGGCATGAATGTTCTGTTTGCCTATAACCGGAACGGCGGCACGGATCTTCCGTTCACGAGCAGCATTGTTGATTTGTACAAGAAGAATGTTCCGGGGCTGCTGGGCATTTTGTATAACTACCAGCCGCAGAGCACGATCAGCGTTGTGGATGGAATGCCGCTGGCGACGCTGCTGGGCGTGAACGATGCCGGGAGCGGCACGACGGCGCTTACGGCGATCAGCAATGGCTGGGACGGGAGTGCTCCGCTGTTTGTTGCCGCGGGGCTGGAATCGTGGAACATGACTCCGACGGATGCGAAGACGCTGGTGGATTCGCTGGGGTCGGAGTTTGAAGTGGTGCGTCCGGATGTGTTTTTCCGCTTGTTGAGGGAGTCACAGGGGACGTAAATCTCTTTGGATCGAGGCGGGCCCCACTGAAGCCAAAAGAAGGCTTGCATGGGGCACCCCGACTGAAGGAAACTGCAGGTCGCTTCGCTATGTCGCTTCGCGACTCCGGTAAGAATGACAATTCCTTGTGGAATCACATAAAACCGGGTCAAAAACGGAGGAGGGGCGAGAACGACAGGCCGGAGATGGCCAGACTGATTAACAAGATGACGGCGGACCAGAGGAACCAGCGAAGAGTTTTGCTGTACTCGATTTCGTCGTCATCTTTGATCTGCAGGGAGCGCCAGAGGGCAATCATCTGCGCCACGATTGCTATGGCGAGGAGAACCGCGGCGATGATTGACGACACGGTCCATCTGCCGGGCAGTTCGAAGCTCCAGTAGCGCATGAAGAGCAGCGAAAAGCCCAGCAGCACTGTGATGGCAGTGATGATTCCCTGGCGGTAGCCAGTTGGCAGCGGTGTGCGTGAGCGCTGGTTGTCTTTCAGTTCAGCCACGATGTTTCCCTGCATGCCGGAAGTTTTGCATGGCGAGTCAGTATGCTGTCCCGGAAGTTTGTTACGTATTCAGGACTACAAAAGCAGGTCCTTCCCCTTCGTTTCACTCCGGGTCAGAGTCAGGGAAGGATGACACCACATTTCTCCTGCGAATTCCGGGACAGCATACACGTTGCCTGCGCCATTTACCAGGGAAGCGGCTGACCGAGGTGGAAGTATCCGCCGGTCGGGCCATTGGCGGGAAGCGTGGCCAATTCGATGCTGGTCCTGGCGCCTTCCGGGATTTCCATGGGCGCGGCATCGGTCCCCATGTCGGTCTTTACCCAGCCGGGGTGGGCAGAGTTGACTTTAATTTTTGTGTCCTTCAACTCATGAGCCAGATGAATGGTGAAGGCGTTCAGCGCCGCTTTGGAAGCGTTATAGGCCAGGACCTTTGCGCCATAAATAGGCGAGTCGGGATCGGCGTGCAGAGTAAGAGAACCCAGAATGCTGGACAGGTTCACGATGCGACCTTCAGGGGCTTTCCTGATAAGCGGCAGCAGCGTCTGAGTCAGCTCGATTGTGCCGAAGAAGTTGGTGTCAAAGGTCTCGCGCAGTACCTCCGTCGAGACTTTGCTTGCATTGTTGCCGGCGAAAAAGTTTTCTTTGGAAATGCCGGCATTGTTAATGAGGATGTCGAGCCTGCCGTAATTTTTATCGAAGTAGTCGTAGGCTTCCTTGTAGTCGGCGGGTTTGGTGATGTCAAAGCGGATGACGTCCACATCCGCTCCTTCGGCGCGCAGCTTGTCTGCCGCGTCTTTTCCTTTTGCCAGATCGCGTGAGCCGATGACGACATGAATGTCGCCCAGTTTTCCTAACTGACGGGCGGTCTCAAGCCCGATGCCCCTGTTTGCTCCTGTGACGAATGCAACCTTCTTATTTGAAGCCATTTTGATGAATTCTCCTGTTGTGCATAATGATGTGGCCACGTGGAATAAGATTCAGGCCGGCTCATGAAAATTATCACAGCCTGCGAGTTAGGTGAGTCAGAAGTTCGCTGCATATTTTCAAGTGGATTCTTAGGTAGTTCAAAAAACAGATACTTCGCTACGCCAGAGCGGCGCAGGAGGTGATACGCGATTTGATGCGCCATACGGATTCTGCAGCCGAGATTCACAAGACTCTGAGAAGTTCGTTGCCGGTAGAGATGTCGAATTGTGAGGCGCGCGAAGTATGATTACGCGGGCGGGTTTTGCCTCTGGTACTCTCGGCTAAGTAGTTATGCCTGCATTTTGCGATGTTGCCCTGCCCGTTCCGTTGGACCGAGCGTTTACCTATGCGCTGAATGGCGAGGTCCTGGACGTGGGTTGCCGCGTGCTGGTTCCGTTTCGCAATGAGAAGCTGGCTGGCGTGGTGGTGCGGGTGCATGATGATGCGCCTCCGGTAGAGGCAAAACCGCTGCTGTCTGTTCTTGATCCGGAGCCAATTCTTTCCCCGCAGCTTCTGGATCTGGCGCAATGGATTGCGCAGTACTATATCGCTCCGCTGGGCGAGGTGCTGCGAACGATGCTGCCTCTGATGGCTGAGGTGCGGCGCGTGGTGCTGTACCGCATTACGGATACGGGGCGCGAAGTTTTGTATGAGGGCGCGGAGAAGGGATCGTCGCGGCGGTCGAAGCTTTCGCCGGAAGAACAGAATCTGGAATATGCGGTGCTGAACTATCTGGAGAATGGCGAGGCGGCCAAGATTTCGCGGCTGCGAGCTTCGACGGGAGCGAGTTTAACGCTGTTGCACGGCATGGTGCGCAAGAAGTGGATTGCGCGCGAGACGGCGGCGGATGCTCGCGATGCGCGGAGGATGGTGCGCTGGGCAGTGCTGGATTCTGCGCTTTTATTTGGCGCTGCGGCTGAAGAGGAGAAAGCAGGTCCTTCGCTCTGCGCTTCGCGCTCCGCTCAGGATGACAATATTTTAAAAAAGCCGGAAGGGAAACGGCTGCCGAAGCTGAATGAGAATCAGCAGGCGATTCTGGCGGAGCTGGCGGGGGCCGGCGGAGAGCTTCCGGTAGCGGAGTTGCGCAAGCTGACGGTCCCTGCTTCTACACTGACGACTTTGGTGAAACGTGGCCTGGTGCGGGTTGAGGAGCGCGCGGCGGATTTTCATCTGAGCGGCCTGCGTGTGCAACGGCCTGAATATGATCTGAATGCGCAGCAGCAGGCGGCATTTGAGACGATCACTGCGGCTGTGGCTTCGGGGGAGTTTCGAGCCCACCTGCTGCATGGCGTGACAGGATCAGGAAAGACAGCGGTGTATCTGGCTGCAATGCGGCATGCGCTCGATCAGGGCAAGTCGGCGATTTTACTGGTGCCGGAGATTGGGCTGACTCCGGCGATGGCAGCACAACTGCATCATGTGTTTGCGTCTGAGGTGGCGCTGCTGCATTCGGCGCTGACTCCGGAGGAGCGGGCGGAGCAGTGGCACAGGATTCGCAGAGGCGATGCGCGGATTGTAGTTGGGACGCGGTCGGCGGTGTTCGCTCCGGTTGCGAATCCTGGATTGATTGTGGTCGATGAGGAGCACGATTCGAGTTATAAGCAGGAGGAGATGCCGCGCTACCATGCGCGCGATGTGGCGGTGATGCGGGCGAAGCTGTCGTCGGCAGCGGTGGTGCTGGGGTCGGCTACGCCTTCGCTGGAATCCTGGCAGAACGCATTGCGCGGGCGATACGCGAAGATCGAGATGCATGAGCGCGTGAACCAGCGGCCATTGCCGGTGGTGGAGCTGGTGGACATGCGGCGCGAGTTTCAGGAGACAGGCCAGGAGCAGCTTTTTTCGCGCGCGCTGATTGATGAGACAAAGGCGACGCTGGAGCGTGGGGAACAGGCGATTATCCTGCTGAACCGGCGCGGATATTCGTTTGTAGTGCTGTGCCGGGCCTGCGGAGAGAAGCTGGAATGCGAAAACTGTGCGATTGCGCTGACGTATCACAAGGCGGTTCCGGATGGCGATGCGCGCGCGCATGTTGGGCAGCGGCTGGAATGTCACTATTGCGGTTACAAAAGGACAGTGCCGAAGGTTTGTCCCAAGTGCGAGAGCGAGCATTTGTATTTTCTGGGAGCAGGGTCGCAGCAGGGCGAGGAGCGGCTGCAGGAGATTTTCCCGGGCGCGCGGATCGGGCGCATGGACCGGGATACTGTTCGCGGGCGGCATGATCTGGAGCGCCTGCTGATGCGTTTGCATTCAGGTGAGATTCATCTGCTGGTCGGGACGCAGATGATTGCCAAAGGAC
This sequence comes from Alloacidobacterium sp., assembly GCA_035293545.1. GTDB lineage: Bacteria > Acidobacteriota > Terriglobia > Terriglobales > Acidobacteriaceae > Alloacidobacterium. Next base: position 9,056 of record DATGMQ010000082.1, read on the forward strand.
ATGACATTCATGGAGTGACTTTAGTCGGAGTAGTCGGCTGCGATCATGCGCTGGGTATGCCGGATTTTCGCGCAGCGGAGCGGGTGTTTCAGCTGATGACGCAGGTTTCGGGACGCGCCGGACGCGGTGAGCTTCCGGGGAAGGTGATCGTGCAGACGTATCATCCAGACCACTACGCGATTGAGTGCGCGGCGAAGCACGATTTTCATGCGTTTGTAGAGCGGGAACTGAAGTACCGGCGGTGGATGCACTACCCACCGTTCCATGCACTGGCGAATGTGCTGATCCAGAGCCAGAATCTGGAAGAGGCCGCGGGATGGGCGGCGATGCTTGGGCGCTGGTTCCAGCAAACGCAGTTAACGGGTGTGCGGGTACTCGGCCCGGCAACTGCGCCGATTTCGAAGATCAAGCGTATTTACCGGTTTCATCTGGTGATGAAGGCTGAGAAACGCCAGCTCCTGGCAAAGACGCTACGTTCCATGCTGGCGCATGCTGAGTCCGCAGGGATTCCGCGCCGAAATCTGATTGTGGATGTGGATGCTGTAAGTCTGATGTAGAGGTGTTTCGTACTCGCCGCTTTGGCGCGGTGTAAATTTCATCGTGTTGAATCTCAGAAATTTTAACGGTTTGCCGAGCGCCTATGGCCGGCAGCGGTGGAGCAGAGGCTCCTGCACAGCGCCGAAAGGGTAATAAGGCGGGAGGCAATGATGCTTGTCCCTGCGGCTCCGGCAAGCAGTATAAGAAATGCCACGGAGCGAACGAGGCTTAGTTCAGTTAAAACAAAGTGCCGACAGATTCCGCTTCGATTGCATTCAGAAAATTTCTGAGTGTCGAGATTCTGGGTTCTGCCAGGCGCTTTGCGCTTTCAAGCCGAATCATTGCAGGAAATGTATCCAGGCTCTTCTGTAGAGTCTTTATCGCATCGGTAAATGTTATATAACGCGTGTCTCGGCCAATTTTGCAGACTGTGCGCAGGATGCCGATTCCACCTAATTGCTCGAGAATGTCCGCGTCGCGCAGGATCGTTGATTCAAGGTTCGTGGGATTGTCATGCGGTTGATGTTCTCGGATTGCGGTCAGCACAGCAGGAATTTTCTCAGCAGGGAAGCCGGCTTCGGTCAGAATCTGTGGAGCGCGCTCGCAGGCGTAGCGAACGTGGTCCCATTTTGCAAGCTCCGCCGGGTCTTCGGGGCGATGCCCGATGAAGACACCGAGATCGTGCAGCCACGCCGCGGCGAAGACCACGTCGTCATCATATTGCAAGCCGTTGCCGATACTCTTTGTCAACGCATAAAGGCGCGGCTGGTGCCCATATTTTTCGACAGGCTTTGCTTCTTTGCGGATGAATTCTTCAATCGCTGCGCGGAATTTGGCCGACATGACCAAGATTGAATCATAAAGCGGCGCTGTTTTCAGACAGATGAATTCATTTTAAGCAGATGCCCTGTATTAACAAATTAGTTAACAAACAATGACATCTACATGACACACGCAGCCACGTTCAGCGAGAGCCTTATTACGCGATGGACACAGATTGACGGGCCAGTTCATTGCGAACGAACTTCATAAGGAGTGTGTAGCGTGGAACAGGAAAATCAAGCGCGAAGCAAGATGACGGCTCGCAATCTGAAGCGCCGCTCGTTCATCAAAGGCATTGGTGTCGCCGGTGCCGCTTTGTCAACAGGAGCTTTATTAGGAAACATTAAGCTCGAAGGGGAAGAACGAGGCGGCAGGCTCGAACCGGGCGATGCAGCGATTCTTCGTTTTCTGGCTGCGATAGAAACGATTGAAACTGATCTATGGCAACAGTACGCAGAATTGGGAGGCGATCAGACGAACGAACCGCCTCAGATTACAGGGCTGACCGGCGGAAATGCCGCTTACATCAAGGCATTGGAGAACCTTGATGGCGATATGCCGCAATATATTCACGACAATACGGAAGATGAGTTCAGCCATCAGGATTTCATCAATGCTTATCTGGCTTCGAAAGGAGCTGATACCGCAAATCTCAAATCATTCCGCAATCTGCCCAGCAGCCGGGCGACCGGCGCGCAGAACATCGGGCGGCTTACTAACCTTATGGAATTGACGGTTGATACTTCGTGGTGGACGCGGTATCGCAGCCGTGCCAACAACCCCGATTTTGGAGAGACCTTTCCCAATGCGATCAAAGTCATCGGGACCGGAAAGCATACTGCGATTCCGAGGAACGACAGTGAGGCGCAATTGGATCCAAGCTCACCCAATGGCGTCACAGATGTAACGCAGTTCATTGCTAATACGGCGGGCTTTCACTTTGCATTTATTGAACAGGGCGGGACAAGCCTTTATGCGCAGCTTGCGCAGCGAGTCACGGAACCTGAAGTGCTTCGTATTCTGTTGAGCATTGGCGGAACGGAGATTATGCACTTCCAGACCTGGCAAGACAAGGCAGGGAATTGTCCTCCGCTGACGGGCGTGCACGATCCTGTGAGCGGGGACACGGTGGACTTTCCGGATATCAGCAAATTCGTTGGTAATGAGGACCTGCAAGGCAATTTGATTATGCCGGAGCCGACCGTATTTATAAGCCGGAGAAAGTTGCCGCCGGTTTCCATCATTCGTCCGACCGAAACGCAAGGCGCGGCTGCGGCCACGGTGAAGGCATTTGTTGACGACGGACTGTTCATTGGCCAGTCGCCGGCGTTCTTCCGCTATCTGAACGATCTGGCTGAAGACGCAGATGAAGCACGACGGAATCGCTGAGCTTTACCGGATCCGGGGTACTTCAGGCGGCACAGTGTAGCGGTGGCTGCTGCGGAAAGCCTGAAACAAGAAGGGCAGAGCCGGGAATCCCTGTAAGGCCTGATTTGGCTTTGCAGGGGAGGAGAGCTAACCGGCTCCGCTCTTCTTGTTTTACGCGCGAAGTGTTTAGTCACCGTATGCGGGCGCGGGCTGAATAGAGAGTCCCTTCGCGGCAAAGCTCTTGCGAGCTGCGGAGCGAGTTTCTTCCAGGCGGAAATTGGCAATGTGCTCCTGCAGGCGGCGAGCGCCGGTCTGCACGGAGGTCACGATAGCGTTGCTTTCGGGGATGGCCGCGGCGTTTTCTTCGCCGAGGCGGTTGATGATGTCCACGTTCGCGCTGGACTGGCGCGCTGCTTCGGACTGTTGCATGGCGGCGGCAGCGATCTGAGCGATCATGCTGTCTACCTGATCGGCCATATGAATGATGCGCTGCAGAGCTTCGCCGGCGCGGGTGGTGGTTTCAACACCCTCGTTGACGGTTGCGGTGCCGCTTTCCATCGCCTCGACGGCAGAGCGCGTGTGTACCTGAATTCCTTCGATCATCTGCGCGATTTCGCTGGTGGCATTGCGTGTGCTTTCGGCCAGACGGCGGACCTCGCCGGCGACGACGGCAAAGCCGCGGCCCTGTTCTCCGGCGCGCGCAGCTTCAATGGCGGCGTTCAGTGCGAGCAGGTTCGTTTTTTGAGCAATTTCTTCGATAACGTTGACGATGCGGATGATCTGCTCGGATTCCTTCCCGAGGCGCTGCACGGTTGCGGCAGTGTTGCGGACAGAATCTGCTATGGACTGCATGCTGATGAGCATCTGCTCGACGGTCGAGCCGCCGTGCCTGGCGGTCTTTGAGGCTTCTTTAGCATTTTCGGCAGCATTTTGCGCGTGTTTGGAGACTTCGGCGATGCTGATGGACATCTCCTGCATGGCGGTGGCCGCCTGCTGCGTCTGCAAGCTTTGTTCTTTGGTGCGGCGGAAGGATTCGGCGGCGGAGTTGGCCAATTTCTCCGAGTCGCCGTTGACTGTGTTGGCAATTTCCATCATGGTGCGAATCATCTCGCGCAGATTGTCCTGCATGCGATTGATAGATGTGGCCAGGCTGCCGACTTCGTCGTTCGCATCGATGTGCAGCGACTCGCCGGTAAGATCGCCTTCGGCAATCTGCTGGGCCCGGTTGGCCACAAGAACCACTGAGCGGACGACGCGACGAATGGTAAGCTCAGCAAGCACTGAGCCGATTACGCCGCCGAAGAAAATTGCCAGCCAGAGATAGATGGCCTGCAGCCGCATGGAGCGTACAGTTTCATGCAGACTGGCGTTAGCGGCCTGCATGACTGAATCGACGACCGCGGAAGCTGCCTTGCGGCAGGCATTTTCGTGGTCGGCGACCTCACCCTGCAGCAGGTCGTAAGCTTTGCTGGTAGCGTCGCTGCCCTGTCCAATGGCCATCGCTTCCACCCTCTCCTGACCTTGAGCGAAGGCATGGTATTCGCTAAGCATGGCGTCTACCTGGTCATGAGCGGCCATTGTATCGATGACCTGACGGCGAGCTTCGATCTGCGCGATGGCGTTCCGGGATTCGGCTTTGCTCTTTTCCAGCATGTTGCGGTAGCGGGTGGCCATGTTGGGGTCTATGCCGAAGAGCATGTAGGCTTTGAGCGCGTTTGAGGAGTCGCTCATGGCAATGCGCAGGTCGCGCACAGCCGAGAGCGCCGGTATCTGATCGGTTGCAACGCTCTCGGATAGATGGCTCGCCTGTCTCATTTTGAGATAGGCGGCAAATGAGCCGAGCAGAATGCTCAGCACGAGAATGCCGGTGCTGAGACGGAGCTTATTGGTCAGGCGCGACTGCGTGAATGACATGGCGATATTGTCCTTAGGTTTTCAGTTCGCTTCGAAATTGACGTCGATGCCCACCGTGGACTGGCCGTCGCCCGGGACGAACTTCCAGCGCTTTACGGCGTCTTCCGCGGCGGGGCTGAGCATTTTGTTGCCGGTCGTGGCTTTTACGGCCGTGACGCTGCCGTCGGCGGCCACCGTGGCTTCAACGTGCACCACTCCGGAGATACGCATGCGCTTGGCGATTTCCGGATAAATAGGCGGAACGCGCTTTTCGACACGCCGTTCGTCAGCGTGCGCGGGAAGAACAAGCAGCAGGAATGTGGCTGCAAGAAGAAACAGAAGGGCTGTGTGCTGGAATCCGGAAATAAGGGCAGATTGACGGAGCTTTGCGATATTCATGCGGTACCTCTCGTGGAAAAGCTGTTTGAGAGGCTTATCGGCAGGAAGAGGAGAAGTCTTGAGCCCCGGGTGCCAGAGCAATTCGAAAAAATTGTCAGCGCTTTTGCGGAATAGCGGCGAACGTCAGATCTGTGGCTGTACTACCGGTTGCGGCGCGCCATTCGTCGAAGAGCCGGCCGTAGCTGAGGGTAATTAATTCAGAAGCAGCAAGGCCGATGCGCTGGCTGGTTTTGTCGATCCATTCCGCGGGGCCTTCGAGTTCAGCGAAGAGGCCGATGGGGGTCTCATCGACGACGCAGTGTCCGGTAGTGTCAGCATATTCCGTGCGCCACTTTTCATAGGTGAAGGCCGGGGTGTATCCGAGCTGGCTAAAGATGACCGCCATGGCATCACCATCGGCGACCTCGGTCTCAGTTTCAATGCGATGCTTGTGGCGCGCAGAAGGATTGTTGTCCTGCGGCAGACATTTGTGGGTGACAACCCAGCGTTCTCCATACTGTCGTATGCGAAGAATGGACTGTTGCGAGCGAAGACGGCGGTCCGGCGTGTCGAAAAGAATGTTTTTCTCAAAAGTACGAGGCGTGATCCGGCGAAAGCCAATCTTGGCGAGCTTGCGCTCCAGCGCGGGCCCATCGGCGACGCGGAATTTCACCTCGATCTCGACGGCGCTCATAGAAACAGTATAGGTCACAGGGAATAGGGGGCCCTGTCCTCCAGAACCTGTGCCCTAGAATGAAGGCATGCACACACTGCGCCTCGTTGTGGATCCGGAGAGTCTCTCGTCAGAATCTTCGCGCTCTTCGATCAGCCGGGCGGCAGAGATTCTGCGAACAGGCGGCACGGTTGCGCTGCCCACAGAGACCGTTTATGGTCTGGGCGCGAATGCCCTTGATGCTTCCGCCATTGCGAAAATCTTCGCGGCGAAACAGCGGCCTTCGTGGGACCCGCTGATTGTCCATATTTCGGACACTGAAATGCTGAAGCGGGTGACGGCTTCTATTCCGGAGAGCGCGGAAAAGCTCATCCATATGTTCTGGCCGGGGCCGCTGACTCTGCTGCTGCCAAAGAGCGAGGCTGTTCCTGCTGCGGTAACGGCTGGGCGACCGCGCGTAGGTGTGCGCATGCCACGGCATCCGGTGGCGCACGCGGTCATTCGCGAAGCCGGCGTGCCGGTTGCCGCACCCAGTGCCAACCGCTTTGGGCGAATCAGCCCTACGACGGCGGACCATGTCGCAGAAGACCTCGACGGGCGCATCAACGCGATTCTTGATTCCGGTGAAACCACGCACGGCCTGGAGTCGACGGTGATAGATGTTTGCGAGATTCCATGTGTCGTCTATCGTCCCGGAGTTATTTCGCTCGAACAGATTCGGGATGCTGGTGTAGACGCGGTGCTGTTTCAGGAGGCGAAAGGGGCGCAAAATGCAGAGCCTGCGGCATTGCCGTCGCCCGGTGTTGGGCTGCGACACTATGCTCCGAAGGCCAGGCTCATTCTGATAGATGGAGAAGGCGAAACGCAGATGACTGCATTTGCCGAGGCTGTGCGACAGGCGAAGCAAAGTGGAACAAAGTTAGGGGTAATGCTTCCCGATGCATTTGAGCAAGCCGTGACTACCGAGAATGCTTTTATCTATCGCTGGGGAAAATGGCGCGACGCGGAAGAACTGGCGCAGAGGCTGTTTGCAGGCCTCCGCTTTCTGGACAAAGCAGGAGCAGAAACAATCCTGTGTCCGTTACCGTCCCGGGCGGGCATCGGCGCAGCCATTCGCGATCGCCTGCTGAAGGCCGCACGGAAGGAATAGATAGCTTTCTGAGATTGCTCAGAAACGCGACTGATTTTCGTTCGCTTTGTACAGATACTTAATGCTGGATTTATAGATCAGCGTGCGGCTGTGGTTCTTGACCTTGATGGCATTGCGGTCGTACCACTCGATGATTCCTTCGATGCGTTCCCCGTCTTCAAGGATGAAGACCATGGGGGTCTGTGTTTGCGCCTGTTTCTGAAAGTAGAAGGCCTCGGCATGCGTGCTTCCATCGTGGTCGCTGGTCATCGATTCATGGTGCGCAAGCAGGGGAGTATCGTTTCGCTTAAAAAGCGTTTTAGCTCCCAAAGCGCGGGCAGGCAGGGAAGGGCGCACCAGTTTTCGCGGGCCAGGGGCAGTGATGCTGGCCGGCTGAGCAGACAACTCGGTCTTCTGCTCTGTGTTATCGGCGGCAGAATCGGCAGAGACCCTCTGATGCGGGCCGGGCGCCGGAATGGGAGACAAGTTCGCCATAATTTTTAAGCTCAATGCTTTAATTTGGGATGCTTCTCTGTGCTCTTTGAGATGACTCAGCCGAAAGACAGCTTCACCAGGCCACCTTTTCGAGCACTCACAGGATGTATGAAGGTATAGCTGTATCGTAGCGTAGAGCGCTGATGAAAGAAATAGCGCCGCTCCACTTTTTATAGTTTGTTGATGAGGATTCAGCGGGCGGCGATTTCGGCGGCAAAGGCATCTAAAGCCAGCGAGCGGAGGAGGTTGCGCCGCATGCCGGACTGTACCTGCTGAATAGCGCGCGCTGTGCCCTCAATCCAGTCAAATGAGACAGCGGCCGCAACTGCGTTCAGTTCCGCCTGCAAATCGATATTCCGAATGAGCGACGCCTGGCCACTCCGGATGAGAAGCAGGTCCTCCAGCAGGCTGGTCATCGCCCGCAGCATTCCCTGCGTTTTCTCCTGTCCTTCCGCGCCTGCCCGATAGGTTTCGGTCATGCGAAACAAAGTGGAATGGTCCGCTTCGCGGGTAGCATGGCGCAGCAGGACAAGAGCATCCTGACGCTGTGTGAGATACAGATCGAGATCAAAGCCGAGCGCCGCGCCAGCGGCTCCTTGCGCCAGCCGGGCCACCAGCGAGCGCTGGTTCGGGCGCAAATCCGTCCGCCGCTTCGCGATGAGCTGTTCGAGTTGTTCGACCGGCAACGCTCCCAGGCGCGCAATGCCTGCCCGTGAGCGAATCGTAGGCAAAAGCTCGCCCGTGTTTTCCGCAAGCAGAAGAATGCCGGCATGAGCCGGAGGCTCTTCCAGGACCTTTAATAGTGAATTGGCGGCTTCTTTCATAAAGGCCGAACTGGTGAAGATGTAAATGGCGCGTTTTGCTTCGGCAGGAATACGGTAGATTTCGCGAACGACGGTCCGAACCTGCCCTACTTTGATCAGCAGCTGTGGCGGGTCAGGCGGAATGACGAGCACATCGGGATGCGTCTGGATGAGAATGCGCGTCTCTTTTTTATCCACTTCACGCAATTCTTCGCGTGCAGCCACGGCTTCTTCGACGCGTGTATCCAGGGGCAAAGCTTCGGCGATGCGGACGCAGTTGCGACAGACGCCACAGAAATCCGGCAGGCCGTCTGATTCAGCAGGCTGAAGGCAGTTGACCGCCTGCGCGAGCATGAGAGCCAGCGTATATTTGCCCGATCCGCGCGGTCCGGCAAGAATCAGGGCATGCGGAAATCTACCCAGTGCGATACTCTCGCGCAGATGGCGTACGGTCGTTTCGTTCCCAAGAAAATCCTGAAAGCCCACAAGATGAGAGTAGCGATTTCATCAGGCTCGGACAACTTGCGCGTTTCCTCCTACAGCATTTTTCCCTATAGCTGAAGACAAAGAACACAACCGTCCTCTGAATTCGCAGGCGAGGAATCCCAGCCAGGCTGGCTTGAGATTCTTCCTCACGCTGGTCGTCAGAATGACGGTCTGCACAAAAACTGAATTTGTTTTCCAAGTGAGGATTCAGACCAGCCCGCGCATCTATCAAGGGCCTGAGTGATCGTAAGCAGGCTTATTTTTCCAGTGCGAGAATCGAATAAGCGTTACCAGTCTGTCAGCGTGCCATCGAGTTTGCGGGCGATAGGCAGATAGGCGCGCTGATATGGGTGCTTTGCGGCGAGCGATTCATTGATGTCCACGCCAAGTCCCGGAGCATCGCCAGGGTACATATAGCCTTCCTCGAACCGGTAAGCATGCGGAAAGACTTCATCTGTTTCCGCGCTGTGCGGCATGTGTTCCTGGATGCCGAAATTGTGGACTGAGAGACCGAAGTGCAGAGCGGCAGCCATTGTGACCGGGGAAAGATCGGTAGCGCCGTGACATCCGGTGCGAACATGATAGAGCGCGGCAAAATCAGCGATCTTTTTCATCGGCGTGATGCCGCCGCCATGAACTATCGCCATGCGGATATAGTCGATCCATTGTTGCCGTATTAGATCGTGAGCGTCCCAGATTGTGTTGAAGACTTCGCCCGTAGCAATGGGCGTAGTGGTGTGCTCGCGAATAACTTTGAAGCCTTCCTGTAACTCTGCCGGCACAGGGTCTTCCATCCAGAAGAGGCGAAACGGCTCAAGATCTCTTCCCAGGCGAGCTGCTTCGATTGGTGTGAGTCGGTGATGGCAGTCATGCAGCAGATGAACATTCTCGCCGCATGCTTTGCGAACCTGCTCGAAGAGCTTCGGCGTGTGGCGCAGATACAGCTCGGTCGACCAGCGGCTCTCTGAGGGCAGTCCGCGCTCGGCGGGCTCATAGGGCTGCGTTCCTTTCGGAACTCCATAGGTGGAATCGAGGCCTGGAATGCCACTCTGTGCGCGTACTGCCAGGTATCCGAGGTCCATGTGCCTGCGAACATCCTCAACTGTCTCTTCTGCTGTGACGCCATGTGCGTGCGCGTACACAAGAACTCCGTTGCGGCTCTTGCCGCCAAGCAGGTTGTAGACAGGTGTGTTGAGGGCCTTACCCTTGATGTCCCAGAGCGCAACATCAACAGCACCGATGGCCGCCATTGTGACCGGACCGCGTCGCCAATATGCCCCTCGGTAGAGATATTGCCATGTATCTTCCGTCTGAAAGGGGTCGCGGCCGATAAGGCAGGGAATTACATGGTCGTTAAGATAGCTGACTACGGCAAGTTCGCGTCCGTTCAGGGTTCCATCACCCAGTCCGTAAATGCCTTCGTCTGTTTCGATTTTCAGCGTGACGAAATTGCGTCCCGGGGAACAGACAATGACAGATGCGTTGATGATTTTCATCTCATACTCCGCAAAGAAGCGTGTTTCATATGCAAGGTCAACAACCGGAAGTACACGCTATGAACTGTGTATGGAATGTCGCTGCAGCAGAAGCGCTGCGGCGCCGCGTAATCTGGCCACGTCACCCTCATGCGTAGGCGCCAGGCGAGGAGGTTTACCCGCGAGAGTCGATGCAGCCAGCTCTGCTTCAATAATCGAGGCAAAGCGATGCCATGCTGAGGTCACGTCACCGGCAACCAGAATAACCTCCGGAGAGAGGGCAGCAGTGACCATACGCAATCCCTTGCCGATGTAACGTGCCTGCATCTTCAATGCTTCTACTGCACGGGCATTTCCTTCTTCAGCAAGGTTCAGCAGCTCGTGGTATGTAATTCTTTTTGCTTTTGGCTCCAGCTCGCTGTAATACCGCAAAGCAGCGTTGCAGGATGCATACATTTCCCAGCACCCTTTGGCTTTGCAGCCACAAAGCGGACCTGCGGGATCAAGAGGAATATGGCCAAACTCGCCCGCCATGCCATGCTGCCCTGAGACGAGATGCCCATTCGTCATCACGCCTGCTCCGATGCCTTCTGAGACGGTAATGAGGACAGCATTTCGAACACCATCCATTCGGCCAAACCAAAGCTCCGACATCAGGCATGCCGTCGCAGCGTTCTCCATTTCAGCCGGCAGTCCCATGCCGCGCTCAATCGTGTGCTTAATGTCGAATTCCGGCCAATGCAGGTTAGGAGCAAAAATAAGTCGTTGTGTTTCCGTATCGACGCGACCCGGCACGCTGATACCGATGCCTTCCACGGATTTTTTAGGATGATTGTCGCGGATGCGCTTCATGCACTCGATGATGCTCTCGGTGGCCTTCGTCGGGTTCGATCCGATAGGCATCAGCGAGCGTGAGAGCAGGTGACCGTTCAGATCAATCATGGCAACGGTGGCCTGCCGCGGGTGAATATCGACCGCGAGAACAACAAGATCATCATTCATGTGCAGCAGAGTGGGGCGGCGTCCGCGCGGAAGATGGGCCATGGCCCCTTCCTTAATCCAGCGCTCCTTAATCAGCTGTTCAATAATCTGAGAAACAGTGCTGCGTTGCAGGCCGGAGAGCCGAGCGAGGTCAGCGCGAGAAATTGGCTGTCTGGCCCGTATATGCTGCAGCACAATGTCGCGATTGATGCCGCGTGCGGTTTCGCTCGATGCCAGTTCGACGACGCTCAAGTCGACGCGCCGCATTCCGTTTGCCCTTTGCTTCGGTCGTCCCAAAACTTCTCCTGACGCAAATCGATTGCCTGCAGGGGTAATCGCAGGTCGAATTCAATGTACACCCGTGTAACGGCATTTGGTGCTTCAGACGCCGCAGTTATTGATTGACGCCACTGGCCAGGTATCCTCCGTCTACAATCACAATCTGACCTGTGACATAGGAAGCTGCCTCAGAAGCGAGAAAGACAGCTGCTCCCACCAGCTCATCCGCATGACCAAAGCGCTGCATGGGAATACGCATGCGCATCTCGTTTCCGCGCTCCGTCTTGTTTAATAGGTCTTCATTCAGTGACGTGGGAAAGATCCCCGGTGCGATCGCGTTGACACATACGCCATCGCGGGCGAGTTCGATAGCAAGAGACCGGGTCAGCGAGCCAACCGCTGCCTTGCTCGCACCATATGCAGCTACTTCATGAAAGGCAACAAAGGTGGCAAGTGATGCGATGTTGATGATCCTGCCGTAGCGCTGCGCAACCATTGTCTTACCGAAGATCTGGCAAGCTCGAAAGGTGCCGGTGAGATTGGTTTCAAGAATTCTGTTCCATTCCTCTTCCGTGCACTCCAGGGTAGGGGTGCGTCGCGTAATCCCGGCGGAGTTCACGAGGATATCCACGCGACCGAAAGCCTCGATCACCCGAGCATGCAGTGCTTCCAGGGAAGACCGGTCGAGCACATCGGCGGTCAGCGCGAGTGACCGGCGTCCGAGTGCAGCAATTTCAGCAGCAGTCTGTTCAACCTCGGCAGCGCGCCGAGAGGCTGCTATAACGTCCGCTCCAGCGGAGGCCAGACCAAGCGCGATGGCGCGACCGATGCCCGAAGTCCCTCCGATTACAACAGCCGTTTTTCCGCACAGATGAAAAATGTGATTGCCCATGTAACTCCATAAAAGACGATGCGCGCACGCACTGACCATTTAGTTTATCTGGATAGCAAAAATAAAACGCAAGGCCCATTTACCGGAAATACAATGATCATTTATGCAAAATAACGGCCATGTCACTTTCATTGTTTGTCAAATAGTTTGATACAAATACAAAATATATCTGAGGGTTGGTGATCTTGCAAAATATCCGTTGCTATGGGGCTGGAGCGACTGGAAGTATCTTCATGCGTGTGATTTCAGGGCAATCAAAGCAGGCGGCACACTCATTTCGGGATTAGAAGTATTCTTATTTCCTCCGCGGTTCCTGCGCCAGTCCTCTGAGATACAACTGCAACCACTCATGAACAGGCCATCCGGGAAAGCTTTCATTCCATTCTTTTAGCACCTTTTGAGCGGCGGCAAATTCCTTTTGTCGCGAAGAATAAAGCTCCGATGATTCGGCCAACAGGAGCACCCGCATGCGCTCTCCGCCAAGACTGCCGAAGAGGCGTAAGCGATAAATCCCAGCATGGGAAAGCGGCAGCTGAGCGTTATCGTGGGCACCGGCCCAATTCAGCGGACGTTCAGAGAGTGGCTGCCCGCTGTCGTCCAGCACGGCCATCTTGTATTGCCCAGGCGGCAATCCGCCCAGGGCCTGTCTCAACAGAATGGAACCATCCGCCTGTAGAGCAACAATTGCTTCTGTCTCAGTCGTGGTGGGTGATGGCAACAGAGTCGTGCTCGATTCCGGCTGGCGCATTGCCGCGCGTACCGTTTCGAATAACTCAATGGCGTCGTCCTCAGGTTTAGAGATCAGCGCCGGCACGCGAAAACCCTGTGCGCATGTATACGCATCGTGACATTCAAAAAGAAGCCGCTGTCCATCGGGCAGTAGTACCAACATGGAAGCATTCGTTGAATCGCCTGAGGTGAGCAGCGATCCGGGGGCAATTCCATCACTCCGGTGAACAACCTGCGTGCGGTTCACCATCCAGACGCCTCTCACTTCCCATGCAATTCCATCTTCCGATTGCGACTGTGCCGAGGTCGCAATCAGCGGAAGAGCGAGCAGACAGATACTCAGCAGTCTCATCTTCCTATCCTGATCGAAGAGCTTCACCTCCGCAAATCCGGAAATGGT
>DATGMQ010000083.1:0-23399 GCA_035293545.1 Alloacidobacterium sp.
AGCACCGGATCCAGTATCCGCCACGCCGCCTCCACATAGTCTTTGCGCGCAAACCATGTCTGGTTGCCCTGCATGGCGTCCTCCAGCAGCTCTTCATAGGGAAGAAGTTCGTCCTTGCCGCACTGCTGTTCAGCTTCCAGCTCCACCATGCATCCGCGTAACCGGTCGCCCGCTTCTTTCACTGATCCGCCAATCGCAATTGCAGGCATCGGGCTCAGCCGGAAGCGCACATAGTTCTGCGGCGTCACGTGTTCTGAAAATACCGGCGGCGTCTGTCGCAGCTTGGCTATCACTTCAGTCGCTGTAACCGGCAGCGTTTTCCCTGCGCGAATGAAGAAGGGAACATCCCGCCACCGCCACGAGTTGATGTGCAGCCGCAGCGCCGCAAATGTCTCTACCGTAGACCCCGGCTTCACCCCCGGCTCATCCAGATAGCCCTTGAACTGCCCCAGCACAATGTCCTTGTCATCCAGAGTCTGCACGCTCTTCAGCACCTTCATGCGCTCATCGCGCAGCGCTTCCACATCGGTGCACGGAGGCGGCTCCATGGCAATATTGCTCACCACCTGCAGCAAATGGTTCTGCACTACATCGCGCACCGCGCCAACGCTGTCATAAAAGGCTCCGCGTCCCTGGACGCCGAACTTCTCCGCCATCGTAATCTGCACGCTTTCCACGTACTGCCGGTTCCAGATCGGCTCCAGAAACGAATTGGCAAAGCGAAAAAAGATCACGTTCTGAACAGAATTTTTCCCAAGATAATGATCGATGCGGAAGATGTGTTCCTCATCAAAAACACGCTCAATCTCCGCCGTCAGCGCCCGCGCCGATGCCGCATCATGCCCGAACGGCTTTTCCACCACAACCCGCGCGCCCTCCGCGCAGCCTGAAACTTTCAGCTGATCGATCACATGCCCAAATAAATTAGGAGGAATCGCCAGATAGTGCAGCGGATGCTGCGCGTCGCCCAGCGCCTTCCGCACCTGCACAAACGTGTCGGGATTGTTGTAATCGCCATCCACATACCGCAGGCAGTTCAGCAGAATCGGCAGTCCCACTGGATCGGCCCCGCCATGCTTCTCCACGCTGTCCTTCGCCCGCGCCTTGAACTGCTCAAGATTCCAACCCGCTTTGGCTACGCCCAGCACCGGCCCCTTCAGCTTGCCGCGCTTCGCCAGCCGCTGCAGCGAAGGAAAAATCTGTTTGTAAGCAAGGTCGCCCGTAGCGCCAAAAAATACCAATGCATCCGATTGCGTATTGTCCATATCGCCTCTGTTCTGCTGTTGGATGATCGAGCTCGCTTCAGCGAACCATGACCAGCTAGTCTATCGTGAATCGAAGAAGGCAAAACAAACAGAGACAGGCAGAGAGTTGCCGTATCACAAACTAAATTCTTACGAGTTGTCATCCCGGCCGGAGCGCAAACCGGGGTTCCCCGACGCGCGGTCCTTTGTGCGATGGGGTGGAAAGCGCGAAGCGGAGGGCCCTGCAGTTTTTCCTCAACAAACGCTGTCATCCCGCATAACAGGAAACGTGTCATCCTGAGCGCAGGCGAAGGACCTGCCTTTCTCGTCGATCTGTCCGAAGCGGGTACCCCATCAAGCCCTCAGTTGGCTTGAGTGGGATAGTTCCGCGTCCTGCGGTAAAGCTTTCTCGTCTGCCGGTATCAAAGAGATGTGAGAAAGCAAATCACCCACGCACCACACTCGACCGCATCTCAACACGCGAGCGCCTGCGGACACGCACCCGATGCCACAAAAAAGCCAGAGGCAGCCCAAGGCCCACTACCCAATGCAGTAACGAAACAACAGGCCGGATCCGCTCGTCGCCAATGTAATAGAGCAGATATCCGCTCAGCGTAAGCCAGATCAGAAGTCCAGCCGTAACGCCGCCCGACCAGCGCCGCCGTTTATGCGGCCATGCCTTCGAGATATGCACGCCCCACAGCAATCCAAAGAGCCACATCGCGGCAAACGCAAACGCGCCATGCAGCTTCAGCCACCACGGCTCCAGCGGATTCGTCTCCGGCCCAAACTCCCCCTGCTTCACAAGAAAATAGTGATACAGCAGCCACAATCCGCCGGTAAGCCACACCCCAACGCCCGTGACGTAGATCGCCATCCGCACGCGCCAGCTAAGACTCCCGGATTTTCTGACCGTCATCATCAAACTTTCTGCCTCACCACAGGCATTTCTCTGCGATCCTTTGCGTCACCTTTGCGCCCTTTGCTGTTCGCTTTTTAATTCGTAGTTTCGAGACAAATCCCAAAAACGCTGAGGTGCCCCATCCTGAGCGCAGCGAAGGGTGGGATCCTCCGTCGCCCAAGTCCAATCACAACCACCGCCATCCCACCTTCGGATCGTAAAGATACCCGGAAGCCCCAAACTCCCGCAGAACTCCGCCACTCTCCGCCCCCTCAGCCATGACCACCTTCGTCAGAGCATCGGCAACCATGCAGCGCTCCGCCGTCACGCAAACAAATCGGCCCGTAGGCGCAGCCGAACGCCGCGCGCCATGCACATGCGGGCCGCGCATCTCTCCATCGATCCATCGCTGCAGCAAGTGCCCGCTGCTCGAAGCCACGCTGCCGTCCGTCAGCTCAAGCACCGGCATAGTTTCTGTAGCTGTCTCCGCGCTCAGCCGGATCGGCTCAGTCCGCCCCTGTACGCGAATATCTCCACCCGCATTCACTACCGTCTGCAATGCTCCAAACGTGCGCAGGCGCTCCGTAGCGCGGTCCACCGCATAGCCTTTGGCAATGCCGCCAAGATCAATCCGCAGCGGACGATGAAACATCACTCGACCATCATCCAGCAATTCAATGTCTCGCCATGAACCATCCGGCGCGCGCGCAGCATCAGCAGGACGCGGCAGCAAACCCCACTCCACCAGCTCCGCGCCAACCGAGATATCGAAACATCCATCCGAGCTCGCAGCAAACTTCAATGCCGCATCCAGAACTTCAAACGTATACGGATGCACCGCCACCGGCTGCTCGCACGAGCGATTCAGCCGGCTCACATCACTCGCCGCGTCATGAAAGCTCATCAGCCTGTGGACCGTGGCAATCTCTTCAAACGCGGCATCAATAGCGTGATGCGCCTCCACGTCGGCCATCTCTTCGACACGAATGCTGACCAGCGTGCCCAGCCGCGGTTGCGCGCGCTCAGTGACCAGCTTTTGCAAGGACAACTGCATATGTAGCGAGCAGCCGCTCTACTCCATCCGTAATATGCTTCGACGACAGCGTCGCTCCGGAGATGTTGCGAATGTTCTTGCCGAGTTGCAGCTTCGTGTCCGGCCCTTTGCCCGCAAACTGCTTCCGCCACTCCGGATCGCGAATCTGTCCGCCATATGCCTCGCGGTATTCAAGAATCTCGATGTCCTTCACCGCGCCTTTTTCGTCCAGTCCGACGGCAAACGGAATGTACTCATGCTTGCCGACAACCTCATCCACAAGGAACCATCCGCCGGTAGACACGCGCCAGGCCTTCAGTTGCTTATTGCGAACTGCCACACCCGACGCATGCTCAATCGCCTTCGCCTGCTCGTCTGTCAGTGTGCGATTATCCGGCGTGAACGTAGCGCCGGGAAAGATCAACGCCTGCGCCTGTTCCACGGATAAGTACACCGTGGCATACGCAGGCCCTCCCGCAATCACCACACCCGCCAACGGAACAAATACCAATCGTGCCTTCATGATCCTCCATTAATAAAGTTGTCATCCTGAGTGAAGCGGCCGAAGGGAGCGCAGTCGAGGGACCTGCTTTCTCCTCGATCCGCATGAAACGGTGCCCAATTCAAGCCCCCCGTTGGCTTGAGTGTGGCAGTTCACGCTCAACTCGCTTTTCAGAAATACCAACCCACCTTCACTCTCACCCGATACTTTTCGAAATCGTTATCCACAATCCGTCCATCCACAATTCCGCCCGGAACCGTATCCACATGCTGCCCCGCCCACGGCATCTGTTCATAAAATGATCCCGTAGCAAAGAAATGCGTGCCCGCATAATGAATCGAGGGCCCGATATAATGTCCGCTGTTCGATTCATGCGTGAAGTTATAGCTGTTGAACTCGCGCTCATTGATGTATTCCACAGCAGCCGACCAGTTGTTCATGAAGCGATACGACGCCCCAAGATCAATGTTCGCGTCCAGCTCTTCAGAAATGCTCTTCGTCGTGGGATTGTCCTCCTCTGCCAGCCGCCGCCACTCCGGAGCATAAGTAAAGTTGGCCGAGAGCACCAGCCGGTCATCGCGAAAGTCCTTCTGCAAAATCAGCTTGCTCTCTGATTCAATAAATCCCGCCCCGAATGTCGGCTCTTCGTAAACAGCGATCCCGATAGGCCGCTCATACGGACTCCAGATCCGGTAGATCGCCTCTCCCGCAATACCGATAAATTTGGTTGCATTGAAGTGGTCATTCGGTCCCGGGTTGTAATACGAAAACTGCTCAGGAGGCGTAGTCTCTCCAAAAGGACCGTTGTGATACGCCGCCGTCGAGTTGTATAGCTGATACAGCGAAAGCTGCAGATTGTCCCGAAAGCCGTACTCTTCTTCCGTCCTGTTCTCTAACTGCCAGTAGTCGCCGCCTGGATACTTTGAAAACCGCACCGTGGCCCATTGCGTCAGCTCAAATTTGTGCTTCGGCAGCAGATCGGTCGTGTAGGTAAAGCCAAACAGCGGCTCATCCGCCCGGGCCCTGGCTACGGATAACGACACAAAAATGAGCGTTAACATGGAAAAAAAGCACAGATTCCTGAGCTTAAATGCGCTGAAACTCCGCCGAAAAATACCACTCAACTCCTTCGTTCTCCTTCAATCGGGTATCAAATCAACACAGACTGATTTAGTCTTACTTGCCTGTCCAGCATATCAGACTATTTAAGTCGTATTTAATAAAAGGAAATTTTCTTTCTCCTCCAGATCGTTCTTGTCCTGCGAAGCAGGGCTGGTAGGGGCACCGACCTTTAGGTCGGCGAACAGGCCGGATGGAAAAAGGGCTTCAGCCCTGGGCTTTCTTATCGCAATCATGAATTCACGGGGAGAGAGATGTTTTTAACAGCCTCAACCCCTGTTGCTGGAAAACCTTGTCAAGTCCCTCCGTTGATAAGCGCCACATCATCAATAACTTAAAGTCTGAAGATAGGTACCATGAATCTGCTATAATGAGTGAAGAGGCATGGCCCAAAAGCCATGCCTTTTATGTTTGCGACGTAAATACTTGAAAATAAACGATCTCCGTACAGAATGTGCGCTCTAAGTAGCTGAAAACAAACAATCTCCGTACAAAAGCAGGGGGAGGGGGGTAACATAGGGGTTGCCGAAGGAGGCAAGATGGCCTACGACGACCTGCGCGATTGGATCAAGGCCCTGGATCGGGCCGGGGAACTGAAGCGCCTCCGCGAAGAGATCGACCCCATCCTCGAAATCGCCGAGATCACCGATCGCGTCTCCAAATCCCCAGACGGCGGCCCGGCCCTGCTCTTCGAGAACGTCAAAGGCTACCCCGGCGTCCCTGTTCTGATGAACCAGTTTGGCAGCGAAAACCGCATGAAATTGGCTCTCGAAGTCGATTCTCTCGACGAAATTGCAGGCAGAATTCGCGCTCTTCTCGACGTTAAATCGCCCGAAGGCTTCCTCGAAAAGCTGAAAATGCTGCCGATGTTAGCCGACATCGGCAAATTCTTCCCGAAAACCATCGCCGCCAAAGACGCAGCCTGCAAAGAAGTCATCCTTAAAGAGAACTTCAGCGTCCTCGACTTTCCCGTCCTCCAATGTTGGCCGCTCGACGGAGGACGCTTCATCACCCTTCCCTGTGTCATCACCCGCGATCCGAAGACAGCCAGGCGCAATGTCGGAATGTATCGCATGCAGGTCTACGACGGCCAGACCACCGGAATGCACTGGCAGCGCCAGAAGAACGCCGCCGAACACCTCCGCGAACGCCTCCGTGCTGCTTCCGGGACGAGCGCTTCAGCCCATGTCCATGCCATGGCCGAAACCGCCGGAGGAACGCAGAACATCACTCTAACCAGAGAGATAGACGACCGTCTGGAAGTCGC
Source organism: Alloacidobacterium sp. (assembly GCA_035293545.1). Lineage (GTDB taxonomy): Bacteria > Acidobacteriota > Terriglobia > Terriglobales > Acidobacteriaceae > Alloacidobacterium. The sequence continues at coordinate 6,067 of DATGMQ010000083.1, forward strand.
CGTAGCCGTTGGCACCGACCCAGCGACGACCTTCGCCGCCATCGTCCCAGCTCCCCCGGAAGTCGAGGAGTTCATGATCGCCGGTTTCCTCCGCCAGAAACCGGTAGAGCTGGTGAAGTGCGAAACCGTCGACCTGGAAGTCCCCGCGCATGCTGAGATCATCCTCGAAGGCTACGTCAGGCTGGATGAGCTGCGCCGCGAAGGCCCCTTCGGCGACCACACCGGCTTCTACACCATGGAAGAAGACTACCCCGTCTTCCACATCACCTGTATTACTCACCGCAGGAACCCGATCTACGCCTCAACCATCGTGGGCAAGCCGCCCATGGAGGACGCCTGGATGGGCAAAGCTGTCGAACGCATCTTCCTTCCGCTTATGCGCCTGACCTTGCCCGAGATCGTAGACGTCAACCTGCCCGTGGAAGCCGTCTTCCACAACCTGATGATCGTCTCGATCCGCAAGAGCTATGCCGGACAGGCCCGCAAGGTCATGAACGGCATCTGGGCGATGGGGCAGGCCATGTTCACCAAGTGCATTATCGTAGTCGACGAAGACTGCAACGTGCAGGACCTGCGTGAAGTCACCCTCCGCGTAGCCAACAACATCGACCCCGAACGCGATATCCAGTTCACACTCGGCCCCATCGACTCACTTGACCACGCCTCCCGGCTGCCCAACTACGGGAGCAAGATGGGTATCGACGCCACCCGCAAGTGGGCTGCCGAAGGCTTCACCCGCCCCTGGCCCCCCATGATCGAAATGGATGCAGCAACAAAATCCCGCATCGATGTGATCTGGAAAAAGCTGGGCATCGACTAAAAATGGCATTTTTAATTGGCAATACCATTTTTCTATGCCATCCTTGAGACATGCATGTGAAGGTAGACCAGGCTGGAAGAATTGTGCTTCCTAAGAAAGTCCGAGAACGCTTCGGCCTGCGCAAAAACAGCGAACTCGAATTGAGGGAGAGCGCTGAAGGCATCGTACTAAAGCCTGTGAGCGAAGAGTCTCTATGGAGAGAGGAGCATGGATGGCTGGTTTTTCATGGCCGTCCAATTGGGCGCGTTAACTGGGACCGTCTCATCGAGGAGGATCGTGAAGAGCGCATGCGGCAGATAGGCGGCTGGTGAAAGTCTTCATTGATACGAATATCGTGATTGCCAAAACGGTGGTCACGCATCAGCATCATCTGAATGCCGACCAGTTTTTGCGGCAAGCACAATCGCGACGATGGACTCCTGTGATGTCTGCGCATGGAATCGTAGAAATCTTTTCTGTGCTCACAAGAGCGCCTTATCAACCGCGTATATCAGCAACTCATGTCTGGCACATGCTTCAAAAAAGTGTACTTCCCTGGTTTGAAATTGAAACATTGACGAAGAATGATTACCTCAATCTGATTCGAGAATCTGCTATGCAGGATTGGACTGGTGGCCGCATTTATGATGCGATTCATATTCAGATTGCACGCAAGGCAAAATGTGATCGAATCTACACATTCGATGTCCGCCATTTCCGAAGCATAGCCCCTGACCTCAGCGATCGCATTATGACCCCCTGAATTCTCTTTAAAGCTCCTTAGCTATTCGTTCCACAAACAGCGTCTAAACTCGTAACCGGGACCATTCTTCAGCGGAGCTGACTTTGAGAATTGCCGCCAGAATCTTTCCTCTCTGCCTTCTTTTCCTTCTCAGTCTGAAGGCCTCTCTCGCTCAGGAAAGTGCAATTCGGTCACTTCCGCAAGGTACGTTCGGATACACATGGAAGCTCGATGACGTTCACCACCAGCCGGAAACACGGCAACTCCCAACAGAACCCATAGCAGAAGAAAAAAGCAGCTATCACTGGAAGGGGCTCCTGCTGCAATCGCTCGAATTCAACATGATCGAGAACGCCTTCCGTCTCGGCCAGGATGATGTGCTGCGCTCTCTAACAGCCAACAAGCCCTTCTGGCATGACTGGCTTGCATCCATGAAGCAGTTCAATATGGGCCGCTGGAATGACGGCGACAATTTCCTCGTCAACTACATCGGCCATCCGCTACAGGGATCAGTTGGAGCATTTATCGAGATTCAGAACTCGCCCACGCAATCTCGCATCCGCTGGAACGAGCCGGGCTACTGGAATTCGCGCGGAAAAGCATTTCTTTGGACCACGCTCTACAGCACACACTCTGAAATTTCGCCTATCGGCGAGGCAGGATTAGGCAGCGAAGGCGGCTACACTTACGATGTCAAGTGCATCCTTCATTGCAATACCACTACCGATCCGCCCAGCGGTAAGTACACCAACAACACCGGCTGGGTCGACTTTATTGTGACGCCGACCGTCGGCATGCTTTGGGTCTTTGGAGAGGACATCATCGACAAAGAGATCAGCGACCGTATTGCCGATCATGCAAAGCCAAATGCAGTGATGCCCAAGATTATCCGCGGAGCGCTCAATCCAAGCCGCACATTCGCCAACGCGCTGCGCGGACGCAAGCCCTGGTACCGCGATTACGATTATGCGGAGTGGGGCGCGGGCCCGGGCATCCACTTCACGAAGCTCGAGAATTCAGGCGATTATTCGCCAGACCGCCCCTGGCCGCGCATTCAGATTGCGCCATTCTTCCGCGGTTACTCGACTACCGTAACCACTGCAAGCTGCCTCTATTGCCGTCGCATGGTCATGGGCGGAGGCGTCCAGGCCTCCGCGCACCTCTGGCACTGGTTGTATGCCGATGCCGAAATCTCCCGCTACCCTGGCGCAAGCCCGCATTCATCCGACCGCGCCGGAGGCGATCTCGTTACCGGCTACTTTGGTTTTCGCGGAGGCGTCAACACCCCCAACTACGCGCTGAATCTGTCCGTCCGTCCGGGCTTCCAGCGCTTCAATGATGCTTACTTGACCAGCCCCGACCCGGATCATCCAACGCCTGAAACCGGAACCATCACACATTTTGCCTGGAATTTCATGCTCGCAGGCGATTACAAGCTCACTCGCAATCTCGCCGTTCGCGCCGGTATTCAGGAGACAATCGTGCGCTATCGTCACGCGTGTTATGACGCATCAGGCATCGGAACGCCCCAATCGCTGGATTGGCTGGTGCAGGGAACGGAATGCTCTCAGGCACCGGGCATCGGCCAGCCACCGTATCTTAGTTGGCTTTCGCATGAAGACTTCGTTAACCGCGGCAGCTGGGGCTATCAGATTGGTCCCGTCTTTAGCTTTTGAATCGAGTGCCTGCAATGCATTTGCTCAAATCGCCTATGCTCTCTAGTAGCGGCAAAAATCAGCAGATGGATGAATGTGTCGTCATTCTGACGACCAACGAGAAGAAGAATCCTGATGATGTTTTAATCGCCGAAATTAAGGTGTCAAAAGGCTCACAAGAGTTCCAGTAAAATATGCTCAAGGCTTTGTGGTCGATTTATGCCCTACTAGGTTTTTCTTTTGTTACAGCTCTCGCACCATGTTCGCGAGGACAAAGGATATCCGATACTTCTCGCGAGCAACAGTATTCCTTCCGTCGCTCATGGAGCTTTTTCAGCGAATACTCACCCGATTCCAGCCACATCATCTTGGGCGGGGCTAGAAAAAGGCAGTTCTTTACGATCGGCGGTGCATTTACGCAGAGATTCTTTGCACAGCGCTATGCTGCCTTTTCATATATGGCGGAAATACGGCCATTTATGCTGGAGAGCGATCCAGTGCTGAAGGGATTGTTCTATAGCATCAATATTCCGGGACATCAGGACAAAGGCTACTACGACTATCCACATAAAATCCCCGTGCTCGATACTGAACCAAAAATCATTAACCACGATAGCGGCCAATATTATCAGGATTACCAGCTTGTCTATGATCGCCGCTGGACCTACTCTTTCGGCCTCAGTCCGGTGGGCTTCCAGGCAAATTTTCTGCCGCGCTCACGTATTCAGCCAGTGCTCACAGGTCTCGGCGGCTTTGCCGCTTCTCCACGGGATATACCTATGTTCGACAGCTCGGCTTTCAATTTCACATTCTCCATTGGAGCCGGTGTCGAGATCTACCGTACAGCACATCACGCCTCACGCATCGAATACCGCATCCAGCACCTCTCCAGTGCAAACATCGGTGCTACCAACCCCGGCATCGATTCCCAGGTGATTCGCGCCAGCTTCAGCTGGGGGCGCTAACTACTCCGCCGCCTTCAGCTCCACGGAAACCAGGTTCCGAACTGACCGCGCAGGCCGCTTGTCATCGGAAACAACCAGCCGGAACGGCCCGGTTTTCGCGTCTATTGGCTTGCCGTTCATCGTATCGGCCACCAGTACATCACCGGGATGGAAATCCGGCTCAATCTCAGCCAGCGCCAGGACTGCTTTGTATCCATCCGAACCCGTAACCACAACATACTCTCCAAGCGCCTTGCCATGGACATCCTTGCCCACCGGCGCTCCAACCTGCTTGAGCAGTTCAATCAGCGGCACTCCAGAGTACGTTTCGTCTGCATTCTCGTGCGGGTTGTGGATGGTGACTGTCTTGTGCGGCAAAGTTTTCAGAGCGTCAAGTGAGAGGCTGCTCTGCTGACTATCATTTTGGATTTTGAGCAATGCTTGAGCGTTTGCCATCAGGCTGGCACAGATAAGAGTCCAGACGGCAAGCACAGAATAGCCCACAATCTTCATTCAAGATCTCCTCGGTTCAACTCCATCATACAGAGGCGCCAAAGGCGCGCTTGCCCTGACGACCAGTCCTCCCTCTATACTAGAAATATGTCCATCGTGCGCAATATCGCGGCCATTAGCAAAGGTATGAGCATCACTTTTAAGGAGATGTTCCAACCCACGGAAGTTGAGAACTATCCTGACGGGCCCGGTCCAACGCGCGGCGCTGTGCTTCAGGAACGCTTCCGCGGTGCGCACGTCCTGCAGCGCGATGAGAACGGTCTGGAAAAATGCGTGGCCTGTTTCCTTTGTGCGGCGGCTTGCCCATCAAATTGCATTTATATCGAAGCCGCCGAAAACACTGCTGAACAGCGCATTTCCAGTTCCGAGCGCTACGCTAAGGTCTATAACATCGACTACAACCGCTGCATCTTCTGTGGTTACTGTGTTGAGGCCTGCCCCACCGACGCTATTACTCACGGCCATGGATTCGAGCTTGCCAGCCTCAATGCCACAAACCTCGTTATGCGTAAAGAGGACATGCTGGTACAGGCCGTTGGTATGCCAGGCGAGCTGGCTGCGCATTCTGATTCGGTGAAGTAAACCGGGCACTTCAAAAGATCAGGGCGAGATTCTTAGAATTCGTGAAGCAAGTGAAGAATATTGGAGTGAGTTAGGCTCAAGGTTTTTAACCCCGAGCCAAGCAACTCTCATCGTTTCATCAACCGCAGGCAAAATCCCTCGTCGTGTGATACGCGACTCTGCTATGCTACAGCGTGCCCCCGGAAAAACAGACTATTCTCCACGTTTGCAACCGCGATTTCATCCGCGAGCTGCGTGATCGCATCCTCTCATTGCATGGCTATCAGGTCATTTCAACGCTTTCCATGTCCGAAGCCAAAGACGTTTTCGCCGGATCGCGCTTCGATCTGGTACTGATCGATGTGGAAGGTGACAATCGTATCCCTGAGGCAGAACAATTCTGCGAAGACATTCGCCATAAACAACCCGATCAGAAGATTGCATTTGTTTGCAACTACCGCGTTTCCAAATACAGTGACTGCCCTACGGAAATCATTCACAGCGAATTTAATCCTGATGCCCTTGTTGCAGGCGTGAAGGAAGTTCTGGGTTAAGGCAGAACTCTGCAGCCAGCAGGTTATCCTGAATAAGTGCTGAGCAGAGTTGTCCTCAGCTAATTACACGCGGCTTCAGCCGCTTGAGGAGCGTCATGAAGCTGCGCGTTCGTGGGATTCTCTTTGACATGGATGGGGTACTCGTCAGCTCACTCGGATCGGTCGAGCGCAGCTGGGAAAAATGGGCACAGATGCGCAACGTCGATGTCGGCCTCGCAATCAAGACAGCGCATGGACAACGCGCGATCGAGACGGTGCGCCGCCTGCGTCCCGATCTCAATGATGTTGAAGAACTGAAATTAATTGAAGAAATCGAGATCGCCGATAAAGAGGACATTCAGGTCCTCGCAGGCATTCCGCGCATTCTTGCCGCGCTTCCGCAGAAGTATTGGACAGTTGTTACTTCCGCGACTGAGAAGCTCGCACGCGCCCGCCTCGGCTATGCAGGCCTTACCGTTCCGGAGCGCATTGTCACTGCCGATGACGTTACTCACGGCAAGCCCAATCCGGAGCCTTATCTTAAAGGTGCGGAGATCCTGGGCCTCAGACCCCAAGACTGCCTCGTTATCGAAGACTCAAGCGCAGGAGCTGTAGCCGGCCACGCCGCCGGATGCAAAGTGCTGGCGACGCTCTTTTCGCATACCGTTGAAAGCCTCACAGCCGCCGACTGGCTTGTCCAGTCGCTCGATCATGTGTCTGCGCGACTGGTTGAGGATTCGGTGGAACTGGAGTTTGATCCTTTATTCCAGAGCGAACGCTGACCACTCGAAATCCTAATCGAAGAAAACGCCTTCTTTTCTCACGCTCATTTCGGTGTTTCTGCGGGCCGCGCTCTACAAGCGTCTGTCTGTGTTGCTTTCGCAGCACCATCTGGCAAAAACAATGCGTTGACAAGCATATTTCCCATTTGATAAAAATCTGCGAATCGAGAAAACGATTTCTTATATTGCATTCAAAATTTAATCTTTGGTTGCATCCATGCAGTGCCTGTCAGGGAGGTATCTCAAATGAAACGTCTTTACCTGCTCCTTCTGCTCATCGCCATCCTTTGCCCGTTGCCGTATGCTCATGCCCAGTTCAGCGGAGCCATCACCGGAGAAGTACAGGACCCATCCGGCTCCCTTGTTCCCAATGCCAGGCTGATCCTTACGAAAACCGATACCGGCGAGCAGCACACTGCCACGTCTAATGCTTCCGGCGTCTATCAGTTTGTCAGCCTGGCCCCCGGAAATTACGACCTTTCTGTCAACGCGCCAGGCTTCGCACAGTCGCACAGCAGTATTCTCCTGCAGACCGGTCAGACTTTGAATTTTCCCATCAAACTTGCCGTCGGGCAGGCCAGTCAGACCGTAGAGGTCACAACCGAAGCGCCGGTTCTGGACACTGCAGATACGCGCTTGCAGGAAACGTTATCAACACAGACGCTGTCTTCGCTCCCGCTGGCTGGTCGCAACATGATTTCCCTGGTAACAATTGCTCCCGGCGTTACCGGCCTCGGCGTGACCAGCAATGGCAGCCCCGGCTCTGGCCGTGACAATTATTCGACGGAAACGCAGGTAGACGCCAGCGCCAATGGTCAGGGCGCAGTCGGAAATATGTATGTCATCGACGGACTTGATGTCACCAGCTCGATCCGTCCGGGCGTGCTGAACATGACGCCGAACCCCGATTCCATTCAGGAAACCAGTATCCAGACCAATCTCTATAACGTGGATTATGGCCGTGCCAGCTCAATCCAGATGACTATGACGACCAAGTCCGGCTCGAACACGTATCACGGTAATGCCAGCGACTACTTCACTTACCAGGGCTGGTTTGCAGGCACCGAATTCAGCAAAAAGTACGCGCCCTTCCATAGCAACAACATTTCAGCCACAATCGGCGGCCCAATTATTCCGCATAAAAATGCCGGGTTCTTCTTTTTCGCCATTGAGCCGCTGCGCGCATCGGCAGCAGTAAGCAGCAGCAGAACCTTTGAAGATCCGGCCTTTACTGCCTTTGCGCAGTCCGCATTTCCCAATTCCATCGGGACCAAGCTGCTCACAAGCTATCCGGTCAGCAAAGTGTCCAATGTGACCGTAGCTTCCACGGCTGCCGATATCTATCCGGACACATGTGGCACCCCCGCAACAAACAACCTGCCCTGCGGCCTACCCTTGATCGATACCGGCAACTACACCGATTCTTCTTACCGAAACGGATTGCAGTACAACATCCGTCTTGACAAAGACTTCTCCAAAGATCGCCTGTATGGCACTTACTATCGAACCACGCTGAATACCAATGGCGTAAATCCCCGAGCGGCTTTCGATACCACCAGCAAATATTTCCAGTACGCCATTCAGGTCAATGAGACGCATACCTTCAGTCCAACAACCTTGAACGAAGGCTCATTCGCCGCTATGCGTGTGGAAGGTATTTCGCCCGCGACAGGACTCTTCACTGTTCCGGTTGTCAATGTCACTGGAATCGGCTCTGGCTTTGGCGCTGGCTTCGCTCAGGGTGATTTCATCCAGCACAACTACCACTGGCGCGATGTGCTTACACACACCTTCAAGAACCATGTCCTGAAATTCGGTTATGAGGGTCTCTTTGGCGATGATGTGGAAGTCTTCAACGGCCCTTACGATCAGCCGACGTTCAACTTCAACAGTCTGCTCGATCTGGCCAAAGACAATGTCTACACAGAGAGTGGCCTCGCCTACAACCCGCTGACCGGCCAACGCGACCAATACAACTGGAATGCCGCAGGAATAACGAACGGCGTCTTTGCGGCAGATACCTGGAAGGTCACGCCGCGTCTCACCGTAAACTTCGGCCTCCGATGGGATGATTTCGGCAACCCGTGGTCGAGAAGCGCGAACACAGCCTTCTCCAACTTCTATTATGGTCCGGGACAAACCATTCAGGAACGCACGGCGAATGGTGTACTCATCCGGCATAATCATGCGCTCAACCGCTCCATTACGGATGTTTTTAGCCCGCGCGGAGGAGTTGCCTGGGATGTCACAGGCGACAGCAAGTGGCTGGTGAAGGGCGGCGCCGGATTCTTCCATAACTGGCCGACGCTGGCAAATGTGCAGGAGCAATATCGCGGTAATCCGCCGGGTGATATTTTCCCAACATTCTATGGTGGCCAGACACCCGCGCCTGTATTCGGCTTTGGCACATCAAATACAAAGCCTTATAACTTTCCTGCGCCTGACGTTTCTGCCTACACGCTCAACGCAAAAGGCGGCATTAATGGATTGCAATTCGGCGTAGGCGGTATCGACCCGAACCTGCATTCACCCGTTACCTACACTTACTCCGCTTCTCTGGAGCATTCGCTCTCGTCCGCGTTGGTGGCCAGCGTAGCCTACTCCGGAGCAAACGGCAGAAGCCTGCTCTCCGGCGGTGGTCAAGTCTACAACGTGAGCTATGGTCAGAACATCAACGAGCTTCCCGGCGACCTGATTATTCACAACAGCACCACGCCAACCCGCCTGAATACCAGCTTTGGCCCGGTGTACTACACAGCGAATGATCGGGTCTCCAACTACAACGCGCTCATCCTTGCGTTGCGAGGACGTTTCAATCGCGCATTCTTTACCGCTTCCTATACGCACTCGGTATCGAAGGACGACACGCAGGTCTACCCAACCTACATCAACCCGCATCAGTTCTATGGCCCGTCCCTGTGGGACGTGCCCAATCGCTTCTCCCTCGGATGGAACTATCAGTTCCCCGACGTAAATGGCGGTCTCGGCTTCGTTGGGCGCGTAGCCAGCGGATGGCAGGTCAGCGGGACGACTATCCTGCAGGACGGCACTCCGATTTTCGTTTCCACCAACGCGGCCTTCGCTCCTCTTACGGACGCGAATGGCACATTCACCGGATATGCGCCCGGCAGTGGTGACTACAACGCAGACGGCGATAACTTCGACTTTCCCGATGTAGTCAGCTACCACTATCCCAATGGCCGTCACAATTATCTTCAGGGAATCTTCTCGAAAGACAATTTCCCCGCCCCTAGCTTCGGCTCCGAAGGCAATGAGCGTTATAACGCCTTCCGCGGTCCCGGCTTTGAGCAGTGGGACACATCCTTCATGAAGAACACAGCTATCACCGAGCGCGTCTCGCTGCAGATGCGTCTTGAGTTCTACAATTTATTCAACCATCCGAACCTCAACAATGTAGATACCAACCTCCCCGACGGAAACTTCGGCAAGGCCACCGGCCAATACACGCCGCGTTACCTCCAGGTGGGAGCCAACGTTGTCTTCTAACCAGAACGTCACACTGCAAATAAGAACGGAGCAGGCTCACACGGCCTGCTCCGCATAGTTTTGCCCTGTCTCTTTCCTTCATGTCCTCAAAAGACAATTGACAATCCATCCGGCGTAAGGTCTATTTGTTCGGTTGCTCGCGCAACATTACCTGGGCCTAAAAGCCGGCAGCAGCCATCTGATTTGCGTCCCGTTCCGGCAGAGCGCAAACTAGCTTCATGAAGCGCGTCCGCTATACCAAATATGAAGGCGGCCTGGCCGGGGAAATGAGCATGGAAGACCTGCTCAATGCCCTCTCCGATTATCTGCTCGACTCCGGTTTCCAGAATCCCTGGATGGAATTCAGCGACCTGGATCGCACCTTGGACGCGCTGCGGGATGCCCTGAAACGCGCTCTGGAATCAGGCGAATTATTCGATCAGCAGATGCAGGACCAGATTGATGAAATGTCCGCTGAGGGCAAGCTCGAGGAACTGATTGAGCAGCTTATCCAGCGCATGGAGCAGGAAAATTACATCTCTGTCGAGCGTCCCCGCGACCCGACACAGACTCCAAACTCATCCGGACACATTGGAGAAAACGAAGGACAGGTTCGCTTCGAAGTCACTGATAAGAGCCTCGATTTTCTCGGCTACAAGACATTGCGCGATCTGCTCGGATCGCTCGGCAAGTCAAACTATGGACGGCACGACACCCGCCACTGGGCCACCGGCATCGAAGCCAGCGGCGCTTCGCGGCAGTATGAATTCGGCGATACGCTGAACCTCGACGCCGTCGCCACACTGACTTCCGCGATCATGCGAGAAGGCATTTCGCTGCCTCTGAATATGGAGTACAGCGATCTCCACGTGCACCAGTGCGAATACCAAAGCTCCTGCGCCACCGTTGTCATGCTGGACTGCTCGCACTCGATGATCCTTTACGGCGAAGACCGCTTTACGCCGGCCAAGAGAGTGGCGATGGCCCTTTCACATCTCATCCGCACACAATACCCCGGCGACTCGCTCTCGCTCGTGCTCTTTCACGACTCAGCCGAAGAGATGCCCGTCTCACAACTGGCGCGCGTTAAAGTCGGCCCATACTACACCAACACCCGTGAAGGTCTGCGCGTCGCCCAGCGCGTGCTCGACCGCCAGCGAAAGGACATGAAGCAGATCGTTATGATTACCGACGGCAAACCGTCAGCGCTCACGCTGCCCGATGGCCGCATCTATAAAAACGCCTTCGGCCTCGATCCGCTGGTTGTCAGCGAAACGCTCGAAGAAGTCTCCCACTGCAAACGCAAAGGCATCATGATCAATACCTTTATGCTTGCCTCAGATTTCGGCTTGGTTCAGTTTGTGCAACGCGTGACGCAAATGTGCCGTGGCAAAGCCTACTTCACTACTCCGCATACTCTCGGCGAATATCTGCTGATGGATTACATGCAGCGCAAGATGAAGACCATCCATTAGGTTCATACTAGGAGTCATGATGTCGTTGAACCCTCTGCCCCGAACGCTTGGTGAGCTGCGCAAGAGCGCCGCCTTTTCTGAAGCGCGTCTCAAAACACGCAGCGTGAAAGATGAGCTGCGCGAAAACCTGATTGTCCGCTTGAAATTACGCGAGACAATTTTCCCCGGCATCATCGGTTACGAAGACACCGTCGTTCCGCAAATCGTGAACGCGGTGCTTTCAAAGCAGAACTTTATCCTGCTGGGCCTGCGCGGACAGGCCAAGAGCCGTATCCTGCGCGCGCTCACTGCGTTATTGGACGAGCAGACTCCCTACATCACAGGATGCGAAATCCGGGATAATCCTTACCAGCCTTTGTGCAGGCGATGCCGCGATCTTATCTCTGCAAAAGGCGATGCAACTTCAATCGCATGGATGGGGCAGGATGAGCGCTACGTGGAGAAACTGGCGACTCCGGACGTAACCGTGGCTGATCTGATAGGCGACCTCGATCCCATCAAGGCCGCGCGTGGTGGTGAAGACCTATCAAGTGAGCTGACCATGCACTACGGTCTGCTGCCCCGCGCCAATCGCGGTATCTTCGCTATAAATGAGCTGCCCGATCTCGCCGGAAAAATCCAGGTGGCTCTCTTCAACATCATGCAGGAAGGCGACGTGCAGATTAAGGGCTATCCAGTCCGCCTGTTGCTGGATGTTGCGCTCGTCTTCAGCGCCAATCCGGAAGATTACACAGCGCGCGGCAAAATCGTCACGCCGCTCAAAGATCGTATCGGCTCGGAGATCCGCACGCACTATCCTGAAACCATCGATGAAGGCATTGCCATCACAACGCAGGAAACCTGGAGCCAACGCGGGCTGGGTACACTTGAAATCCCGCAGTACATGCGTGAGATCGTTGAACAGATTGCCTTCACTGCGCGCGAAGACAAGAAGGTGGATAAGCGCAGCGGAGTAAGCCAGCGCCTTCCCATCTCCACGATGGACCTCGTTATCTCTAATGCCGAGCGAAGAGCTCTTATCCATGACGAAACGCTGGTGATGCCGCGTGTCGGAGACCTCTATGCAGCTCTGCCCGGAATCACCGGCAAACTGGAGCTCGAGTACGAAGGCGAGATGCGCGGCGCCGACACTGTCGTTCGCGAGATATTACGCACAGCCATTGGCAAAATCTTTGACAAATACTTCGGCGAAACAAACACCCAGCAGATCGAGCAATGGTTCAATCTTGGCGGAACGATCAAGTTCGATGAGGACCAGCCGGCCCGTGCCATTGCTGCGGAATTGAAACAAATCCAGGGGCTGACTGAAAAGCTCTCACCTTTAAAAATCAAATCCGGTTCCGATCCGGAGCATCTTGTTGCCGCTGCCGAATTCCTCCTTGAGGGCATGTACGCTCATCACCGCCTCAGCCGCACAGAAGAGCGCGGCTTTGCAGCGCAGGAGAAGACTCGCGGTCCATCCCGCAGCGAACGCGAGCCGGAACGTGAAATGGAAGACTGGACGCAGCGCCGGACACGCCGCGGTTTTAACTAGGGACTAGGGCTACATTACGTGGCCATTGTGGGCCGCGACGCGGTTTGCCGCTACGCCCATGCGCAATTTTGGCAGCATGGTTTGATAGAACTCACACAGAAGATGCGTGCGTTCCGCATCCGAGCGAATGCTGAGCAATTGTTGCTTGAATCCAAGATCAGCCGGCAGCGCCCACGCAAGCTGAAACGCGATTGGCGCATCCAGATCAACATGCGCCGGCTGGTGTCCCAGGCCCGCCAGTTCCAGCACTTCAAAGTGCAGAGCCAGACATTCCGCCCGCAATTCGCGCGTGGATTCTGCGCCTTCGTCCAGAAAGAAATCGACTTCGGCCTGCAGAAATGTGCGCGAATTGTCGAGCTGCTCAATCTCAAAGCGGTTGCCGCCATCGCATAAAATATCGAGCCTGCCGTCTTCATACTCATGCAGAACGCGCACAATGCGCGCCATGCATCCGATCACTGCAAGTCCCTCGCGTTGCGCGCGCACTACTCCGAAGCCGGTCTGCAGAGAAAGACATTCGCCGATCATCTCCTTGTAACGCTCTTCGAAGATGTGCAGCGGCAGAGGGGTCCCTGGGAACAGAACAACATCCAGCGGAAACAGAGGGACTTTCATGACCATGACATTATGCGCGTTTTCAATTTCAACGGAAGCTACGGGCGTCTCTTCGTTTTGATATCCGCGAATGGTTCTGAGTGGCCCGGTAAGGGAAAAGCTTTAGCCTGCCAGCTCCAGCTCGTCAAGCATGGCCTGCATCTCGCTCAAGGCATGCTGGTTGCCGGTGCGGCGCGCGCTGGCAATGCCCTCGGCCAGCTGAGCTTTGGCTTCGTCAGTCCGGCCCGCTTTGGCCAGCGTTTGTGCCGCCATAAAGTATCCGGGCGTGTAGTCGGGATGGTCCGTCACCAGCTGATGAAATTCCTGCAGCGCAAGCTCGGTGTTACCCTGGCTCGCATGCTCCATGGCAAGGCCATAGCGGGCAAAGGCATTGGCGGGATCCTGTTCAAGAATTTCGGTGAGCGCGGCAATTTTGTCCATCGGTCTGATTATTTCATGCAAACTCCCTGTCCTTGCTTTAATCAGCGCGATTGCCGAAACTGAAAGAGGACACTTCAGCGTGGTTTTTGAAGGGGAATTTGGAAGGGCTGATATTGATGAATTTTTCAGGGCACTCGCTCCCGGTTCGCACAGTTGCCGAATCGCAGTCGGAAATGACGGAGCTGATTCTGCCGAATGACACGAACACGCTCGGCAATTTGCTGGGCGGCAGGCTGATGCATTTTATTGATCTGGTGGGCGCTATGGCTGCCTACCGGCATTCCAGAACGCATGTGGTGACGGCTTCGATGGACCACATCGACTTTATCGCGCCGGTACACGTGGGCGATCTGCTGATTCTGAAGTCTTCGCTGAATCGCGCCTTCAACACTTCGATGGAAGTAGGCGTGAAGGTCTGGGTGGAGAACACCATTGCCGGGACGCACCGTCACGTAGCTTCGGCTTATCTGACATTTGTGGCTGTCGATTCGCAGGGACGGCGCGTTCCCGTTCCTGGACTGAAGCCTGAGACTGAGGAAGAGAAGCGGCGCTACGAGGACGCAGGGCGCAGGCGCGAAATCCGGCAGAAAGAACTGGCCCATAAGCGCGCTGGAAAAGCAGCCGAAATGGTTGTTCAAGGCCGAGCGTAGCGCGCAAATCCGCTCAAATTCGGCATTTTAAGCGCCGAAAACGTGCACAAAAGGAGTTTTTTATGGCACACGGACATGCACCACAGCCACCCGCCCCACAGCCGCTGCCGGGCGTGGCGAATATCGTTGCAATCGGCTCAGGCAAGGGCGGGGTAGGGAAGACCACCCTGGCCGTAAATACCGCTGTTGCGCTGGCGAAGCTCGGATACAAAGTCGGACTTATCGACGCCGATATCTATGGCCCCAACGTGCCGCTCATGCTCGGCTCAGGGCAGCAGCCACGCGTGTTGGCTAATAACCAGATCGAGCCTAACTTCGCTCACGGCATAAAGGTCATCTCCGTCGGCTTTATCTCACCCGGCGACAAGCCGCTGGTAATGCGCGGTCCGATGCTGCATCAGATTATCCGGCAGTTTTTGCAGCAGGTAGAGTGGGGGGAGCTGGATTTCCTGATCGTTGATCTTCCTCCGGGGACAGGGGATGTTGTCATCTCGCTCGTGCAGACGGTGCCGTTGACCGGCGCTGTTGTCGTTTCTACTCCTTCTGATGTTTCGCTCCAGGACGCCCGCAAGGCGCTGGAAATGTTCCACCAGGTCAATGTCGAAGTCCTCGGCATCGTCGAGAACATGAGCCATTTCACCTGTCCGCACTGCCATCAGGAGATCGACATCTTTTCCAAAGGAGGTGCGGAACGGACGGCGAAGCAATTCAATATTCCGTTCCTCGGCTCAGTCGAACTTGATCCTGAAATTCGGCAGGGCGGCGACAAGGGATTGCCCATTGCACTGCTCGGGGAAAGCTCGGCCAAAGCCAAAGACTTTTATGCCGTTGCCCGACAGGTTGCTGAAAGGGCCCAGGCTGCGTCGGCGAAGGCGGAGAACGTATTTGAGGTTTCCTGAGGGCGGGATACCCCTCCCCTGCCTTTTGTACGGAGATCGTTTATTTTCAGCAGCTTACAGACGTAATTCTGTACGGAGATCCTTTGTTTTCAACTACTTGGATTTCAAAGAGCAAAGGCATGGCCTTCGGGCCATGCCTCTTCTTCCTAATTAATACCTATACCACATCCAGCACCCCGAGTGTATTGCTGAGAGAAGACCCGGAACTAAAAAAGGCCGGAGGGGAGCCGGCCTTTGCGGTTCTGGGGTGAGGGGCCTTAGGCAGTCTTCTTGAGCGACGCGGCCTTGACGCGAGCGGCGAGACGGCTCTTGTAGCGCGAGGCGGTGTTGTCGTGGAGGACGCCTTTCTGCACGCTCTTGTCGAGAGCAGAGACGGTCTGTTTGAACTGCTCGGTGATGGCGGCTGCGTCGCCCTTGGCGAGGGCCTCGCGCAGCAGGCGAAGGCTGCCGCGTACGCGGCTCTTGTTGGCGCGGTTCACCGCAGTCTTTCTCTCGGTCTGACGGGCGCGCTTCAACGACGAAACATGGTTAGCCATGATGAATCCTTAACTTTCCTTGAGGGAATGGGTATGGCAGGAGAGACACACAGCCACATCCCGCGCAAAGTATAAGTATATGGGATTTTGGACTTGCCGTCCAGGCGATAGCAGGCGTGTCAGGCTTCCTATCCCAGGTCTTTGCGAGACATGGGGGCACCCTCATGTGCTCTTTTTTGCGACCTGGGCCACCCGCCCTCTGTCTGGAAAAGGGCGCGGCGACGATAGCAGCAGAAAGTAACAAAGTGCGTTTGTTTCGACTCGTGAAAACACTTCAGGCCCCAGGGGCGTGCGTCTGGGCTTAAGGCTTTTGAACTGCCCCACTCGGAATGGGGTCATCCACCTGCGTGGAGCATCGACATTTAATTCGCACGCCGTTTCTCACAAAGAAGTTCGATGTGTGTCGCATAAAGACCTGGAACCGAACGGATGATAAGATTCTTAAGAATTGCAGCGTTTCGCCGCCGATAAAAGCGCGCAGCGGGAAGAAAATTCTGGCGGGAAACGGCCCGGCACTCAAAACCTATCTGTACCAAGAGATCGGCCAGGCCGCGTAGTGAATAGTAAGTGCAATGTCCCGGGTATACGGAATCTTCTGTTACGGCTGGATCGAAAATTTCTCTTCCCGCAAGTTGTTTTAAGATATAGCCGACATAATTGAGGTTATTGGTCGTGACATAGAGTCGTGCACCTTCCGGCATCCACTCGTAGAGCTTTTTGAGGAACTTTTTGGGTTGACGGATATGTTCGATTACCTCCTGCAGCAAAACTACGTCCGGCCGAAGTGATGGCATCGGAGGTAATTCGGGAGATTCGAAGTCGTGTTCAATCCACTCGACATTCATGGGCACTAAATGACTTGACTCATCCATGGCCGGGAGAGCAGGATGGGGGTGGGCAATGACTCGCCCGAAAAGTACCTTGGGCGCATTCTTGCCAACTTCGTTTTTGCCAGAAGGGACTTTCCTAATTGTGCTGAAGTCTTACTTCGATAAGAGCGGCGGCGAAGAAACTAAATTCTTCACCCTTTCTGGTGTAGCTGCCAACGATACGGCATGGGGCGATATTGATAAGACTTGGAACTATATGCTGGGAGCGAGCAATCCCAAGGCTTCTTACATGCACATGAAAGAAGCTGTGCACCTTGTCGACGAATTCGACCGCTCAAAAGGATGGGATGACGAGAAGG
>DATGMQ010000084.1:0-62616 GCA_035293545.1 Alloacidobacterium sp.
GGCTAAGATGTTTCACAATGAGAAACACAAGAAACTTTTCGAGTTTCCGGCCGGTACAATCTGTTCTCCGAGCCCACGATCTGCTTTCGGCCTTCGGCGACAGCTCCGAGAGCCTGCGTCTGTCTGAACTCGTCCGCCGCACCGGCCTGAATAAAACTACTGCCTTTCGGATGCTCACAACACTCGTACAGTGCGGACTTTTAGCAGAAGTGGCGGGTCAGGGGTACCAACTCCGAGTGCAATTGAAGAAAAGACCCCGATATAGATTTGGCTATGCCCTCCAGAGCAGCGAATTTGCTTTCTCGCGCGCCGTTGCTGACAGCCTCCAGCGCAGCGCCGCTGCGGCTGATATAGACCTTCTGTTACTCGATAATCGCGATTCTCCTCGTACAGCGATCAAAAATGCAGACATCTTTATCCGCGAAAAAATAGATCTGGTGATCGAATCGCAGACGGACGCCCGCGTAGCCGGTCAGATATCAGATAAGTTCCGGCAAGCAGGAATTCCTATCATTGCGGTTGAAATCCCATTGCCGGGCGCAAAATACTTCGGGGCAAACAACACTCAGGCCGGACTCATGGCCGGACGGCATCTCGCGCGCTGGGCCGAAACCCACTGGAACGGAGCCGTCGATGAGCTGCTCCTCCTCGAACTGCCCAAAGCCGGGCAACTCCCTAACGCCCGCATTCTTGGCAGCCTTCTCGGAGTGCTGGAACGTTTCGCAGGCCTGTCCAACCGTCAAATCCGCGTGCTTAAGACCAATGGTCATCAGGAAGCAGCCTATGAAAAGGTCCGGGAACACCTGCGCAAAACCCGTGCTCGCCGTGTTTTGGTTTCTGCTATCAATGATCCCTGTGCTCTGGGTGCTCTCTCTGCGTTTCGCGAGACAGGACGCGAAAACCACTGCGCTATTGCCGGCCAAAATGCCTCTCAGGAAGTGCATTTTGAGCTGCAAAACCGCGGAAGTGGGCTGATCGGATCGGTGGGTTACTTCCCTGAGCGGTACGGTGAGGGTGTCATTCCCATAGCATTGGACCTGCTGGCCGGCAGGTCTGTCCCTCCTGCTACTTTTGTGAAACATCAGATGGTTACAGCGGCAAACTTCCATTCGTTTTACCCGCCAGAGGCGGCGACTGGGAAAAGTAGTGCTCAGTCCTTCAGGGAAATACAAATATGAAATAGAATTTCTATTGAAAACAAATCTCTCAAAGGAATACACTTCGGTTTTTACATAGGGGTTCCTGGAGAAGGCGAAAATGCATATCGATGACCGCCTGGAGCGGGTTCTGAATCGGATAGACGAGTTCGTGATTGAGATCCCCTCCTGGGGCTTCGCCAACACGGGTACCCGTTTCGGCAAATTTCTGCAGGCCGGGGCTGCCGGAACACTGGAAGAAAAATTTGCAGACGCAGCGCAGGTACGTGCCCTCACCGGCGCTACGCCCACAATGGCCCTCCATGTTCTCTGGGACCTGCCCGGCGGCGTCGACAACGCGCCGAAAGTAAAACGCCTGGCTGCTGAATACGGCGTTCTTGCCGGCTCGATCAATCCCAATCTTTTTCAAGACCAGGAATATAAATTCGGCTCAATCTGCAATCCTGACGTAAACATCCGTCGAAAAGCGATTGACCATCTGCTCGATTCGGTTGAAATCGCACGCGCGCTCGGTTCGCGCGATGTTTCGCTCTGGATCGCCGATGGCTCGAACTATCCCGGCGCGCAAAGCATCCGCAAGCGTATTCTGTGGCTTGAAGAAGCCATGCAGGCCACGCACGATGCTTTGGCAGATAACCAGCGCATGCTGATCGAATACAAGCCCTTCGAGCCGGCATTTTATTTTACTGATCTTGCGGATTGGGGTATGTCAGCGAATCTCGCCCGCGTAGCCGGCCCAAAAGCGTTTGTCCTGGTCGATACCGGACATCATTATCAGTCGCAGAACATTGAGCAGATCGTTGCGTGGTTGCTGCATCTGCGCCGGCTAGGTGGATTTCACTTCAATGATCGTCGCTATGCAGACGACGATCTCACCATTGGATCCATTGACCCGTATCAGGTCTTCCGCATCTTCCATGAGATCCTCAGCGAGCCTTCCGGTGAGGTCAGGCGCGATATCGCCTACATGATTGACCAGAGCCACAACATTAAAGGCAAACTGGAAGCAATGGTGCAGACAGTCGTTGCCGCTCAGGAGCTCTTTGCCAAAGCGCTTTTTGTAGATCGTGCAAAGTTGGCGGAGTTGCAGGCAGAAGCCAGGACTGTCGAAGCAGAAGAATGTCTACGCGAGGCATTTTGGACGGACGTGCGGCCTATTCTGAAGACATGGCGTGAACGGCGTGGTCTGCCAGCGGACCCGCTGAAGGCATTGCGCGAAAGCGGCTATGTCGAAAAAATTGAGCGGGAGAGAAAAGCTCGCAACGCATCACTTTCCACCAGTTATGCGTGACCGAAATAAGAAACAATTTTCTATTGGATATAACTTAACCGGCTCCGTAAATAATAAAAGCTTTGGAAGTGAGGAAGTCGTCATGTCAGCCTCTGTTGCAGCAGATCAGAAACTCACACTCAAATATCTTGAAGACCGATGGAACGAAAGCGAAGCGGCCGGCATGGACGAGCCTGAGCTTTTGCGCTATCGCTCTAACCTGCTTGGCTCCGATCTGCGCATCACCAACTTCGGTGGAGGCAACACCAGCTCGAAAATCCCAATGGCCGATCCTCTCGACGGCAAAGAGCGCCAGGTGTTGTGGGTAAAGGGCAGTGGCGGCGATCTCGGCAGCATCAAGCGCAGCGGCTTCGCCACTTTGTATATGGACAAGTTGCTTGCCCTGGAATCGCTCTATAGAGGTGTCGAATTCGAAGATGAGATGGTGGACTACTATCCACTCTGTACCTTCGGTGTCAATCCGGTAGCATCTTCCATCGATACGGCCCTTCATGGGTATCTGCCATTTCCGCACGTCGATCACCTCCATCCGGACTGCGCCATTGCTTTGGCTGCGGCGGCAAACGGCAAAGAAAAAATGGAGGAGTTCAACCGTACCTATAATCACAAGCTCATCTGGCTTCCCTGGCAGCGCCCCGGTTTTGAGCTGGCCATGATGCTCAAGCGCGCGGTAGAGCAGCAGCCCGGTTGTGATGGTGTTATTCTCGGTGGCCATGGCCTCTTCACGTGGGGCAATATGCAGCGCGAGTGCTATGCAAACACGCTGACAATCATCGATCAGATGACGGATTTCATCGAAAAGCACATTGCAAAAAAGAGCGTGGCCATTTTTGGCGGCCAGCGGCGCGAATCGCTTGCTTCACGCCGTGATGTCGCGCTTGAAATTCTTCCTTTTATACGTGGTCGTGTCTCCCAGCAAAAGAGATTGATCGGTACATACAGCGATCTGCCGGAAGTCCTGGAGTTCGTGAACTCCGCAGATGCGGCGAAGCTGGCCTACCTGGGGACGAGCTGCCCTGACCACTTCATCCGCACCAAGATTCGACCGCTTTTCGTCGACTGGAACCCATCCAGTGGCATTGACATCCTGAAGCAGCAGATCGAAAGCAGCCTGCAATCATACCGCGCCGACTACGTCGCATATTATGAAGCTCATCGCGAAGAATCCTCGCCCGCCATGCGCGATCCGAACCCGACTGTCGTGCTCATTGCCGGCGTAGGCATGTTCAGCTTCGGCAAGAACAAGCCCGAATCGCGCATCACCGGCGAGTTCTACGTCAATGCCATCCACGTCATGAAAGGCGCAGCCTCTCTCGAAGAAGGCAAAGTCGCCGGAACAGTTCCGCAATGCAATCCCGCCGCTGCGGCTCGCGACTTCAAAGTGGAAGACAACTATGTGGCCCTTCCCGCCTCTGAGGCATTTCGCATCGAATACTGGAAGCTCGAAGAAGCAAAGATTCGTCGCCAGCCTCCGGAAAAAGAGTTGAGCCGGCAAATTGTGTTGGTGGTCGGTGGGGGTAGTGGCATCGGCAGGGAAGTGGCACTGCTTGCGGCCGAACGTGGCGCGCATATTGCAATTGCGGACCGCGATCCGTCCGGAGCCGGGCGCGTTGCCGACGAGACCAAATCCATTGCTGGAAAAGAAGCCGCCATTGCCACAGCCGTCGATATTCGCAGTCGCGATTCGATACGCGCAGCCATGCGCGAAACGGTAGCCGCATTCGGCGGAATCGACATCATCGTGAACACCGCCGCTCTCTTTCCCTCTTCTTCCGATGGAGTCATCTCCGATGCGCAGTGGGCGCTCACGCTTGAAGTCAATGTGACTGCCAATTATCTCCTCGTGGAAGAAATCGCAAAGCTGCTGCGCGATCAGAACCTTGCCGGCAGTATCGTTTTGACCAGCTCTGCAAATGCTGTCGTCGCCAAGAAGGGAAGCGAAGCCTACGACGTAAGCAAGGCAGCCCTGAGCCATCTCGTGCGTGAACTGGCTGTTTCCCAGGCTCCGCTCGTGCGCGTCAACGGCATCAGCCCAGCGACCGTGGTCAAAGGGTCAACCATGTTCCCGCGTGACCGTGTTGTCGCATCACTCAAGAAATACGAAATTTCTTTTGATGCAAATCAAAGTGACGAAGAGCTGCGCACGCTGCTGGCAAAGTTTTATGCAAAGCGCACCTTGACGCATCAGCCGATTGACCCGCGCATCTGCGCTGAAGCTATCCTCTTTCTCGCCGGGCCAAAGGCCTCATGCACCACAGGGCACATGATTCCCGTAGATGGCGGCCTGACCGACGCGTTTTTGCGCTAGAACCCTATGCCTGACAGTCTTCCTGCGATTGTCGCCATCGATCTCGGCGCGGAAAGCTGCCGCGTCTCTTTGCTGCTTTGGCATGAACGAAAACCGCGCATCGAGCTGGTGCATCGCTTCAGTAATGCTCCGGTTGAGCGCAATGGCGGACTTTATTGGGACCTAGACCGCATCTGTGCCGGCCTCGGTGATGGCCTCAGCCGCTGCGCGTTGTTAACAGACCGGCAAATTGCTTCGATTGGCGTAGATGGTTGGGCAGTCGATTATGTTCGCCTGAACAGCATAGGCATTCCGCTTTTGCCGCCGCACTGCTACCGCGATATTCGGAATGAAGCCGCTGAGAAAGAAGTCCACCGCCGCATCTCCGCCGAGGAGATCTTTTCGCTCAGTGGGGTACAGCCGCTGCGCATCAACACCATGTATCAGCTGGTGGCTGACGGTACTGCCGGCATTCCGCCATCTGTACCCTGGATCAATCTGCCGGAATACATCCTCATGTACCTCGGAGGAGATCGCGTCGCCGAATTCAGCAACGCAACCCACACCGGCCTGACTGATGCAAAATCGCAAACCTGGAACAGCGAGCTTTTTGACCGTTGTGGACTTGATCTGTCCGCCGCACCTTCGACTGTTCCAACCGGCACAGTATTAGGAGAGCTCAAAGGCTCGCTATCCGAGCACAGCGCATTTTCTGAAGCAAAATTGATCGCACCTTGCTGCCACGACACAGCATCGGCAGTAGCCGGTATTCCACTTCACGGCGATGACTGGGCCTATATCAGTTCCGGAACATGGTCGCTCGTCGGCGCCCTGCTCGATCATTCAGTCTGCAGCCGCGAGGCATTTCAGGCAGGCTTTACGAATCTCGGCGCAGCAGGCGGACAGGTCTGCTTTCACAAAAACGTAAATGGTATGTGGCTCCTTAAACAGTGTCTCGCCCAGCTTTGCCCGGATGATAAATCATGGCCTATGGAAGAGCTGGTCGCAGCCGCCGAATCCCTGCCCGCGCCCAAAACTCTCCTCGACGTGGACGACCCGGATCTGTTGCTGCACGGCAACATGGCCTCGCGCATCAATGTACAGCTTAAGCGCCGCGGCATGGCCCCACTGAAAGAAGAAGCCGCTGCCATGCCGCAGTACGCATCGGTCATTTTTCATAGCCTCGCCACACGCTATGCCGAAGTGCTCAGAAAGGCCGCCGCCATCTCCGGCAAGAAACTGAAAAGGCTCTCCGTTGTCGGCGGCGGCAGCCTCAATCAATTTCTGAATCGCCTCACTGCTGAAACCACTGGCCTCGAACTGATCTGTGGTGTTCCCGAAAGCTCAACCGTCGGCAATTTTGCAGTCCAGCTCGCCGTGCTGGAAGGTGCCAGCAGTTCGCGTGAGCGCATCGCATACTGGGCGGGTGCGCTCACTTCCATGGATGCATGTTGATGCCGGTCTATTGCACTGCAACCGTATAATGCCCAGCCTGATTGATCGTAATAATTCCACGCATTCCATTCTCCGCGCTCTCGCTCTGCACGGCGTGGCCGTTAACAGTGATACGCGCTCCTTCATTCTTCACGGGTACAGAAACACGAGCATCCGTTCCTGCCGGCAGGTCAAGCTCAATCGCTGTACCCGCATCTTGTTTTTTCAGTGATACATTCAGCATGCCGCGCGGTGTTGGCTCGCCGCCCTTCGCCCACGCAAGATCGATCAGATCCGGACGAATATCCACTGACGAAAAACCCGGACCGGTCGCATGAATGCCGAGCACCTCTTCCATCAACCACGGCGTCACACCACTCGACCAGCCATGAGCAAGGCTCACACGATATCCCGACATATTATCGGCCTGCAGCGAGCCATGCGTATCGTCCTTGTACCACGATGGATCGTAACCCTCCCAGAAGCTGGTGGCTCCTTCATCCACCATGCCGCCCCAGTATTGCCGAATCCAATCGAGCGCCTCAGCGCGATGCCCCATCTTCGCCATCGCGCTGATGACGTAATAGTTGTAGTAGGGCGTGATGATGAGCGCGTTGTGCTTGATCTTGCCGACGCTTGATAGCGAAGCCTTCCAGATGTCCGCGTATTGCGCAGGATCAGCCGCGCCCGACAGCACAGCCATCGCATTCACCTGCCAGCGCTCTCCATATGAATCGGTCTGCTTATCCAACAGATACTGCCGCGCGGCCGCTTTCAGATCATCCAGCTTTTTCGAGAAGAGTTGACCATTGTTCTTATCGCCCATCTCATTCAGCAGATAAACGCCATCCTGAAAAGCCGCAATAAACTCCAGCTGAGTGCCGCGTCTCGCTTCCGGTGTGTCCCCATTCAGTTCAGGCGACCAGTCCACAAACGGCCAGGACTTATGGTTGTTCGCATACAGATTGCGATTGTCCAGCTCGGTTTCCATGTAGTGCATCAACTGCAACAGCCGCTCATGAAAAGACATCAGCTGCTGCTTCGATCCCATGTGCCTGTAGTACTCAGCCTCGCCCGTAATCCAGAAAGCCGAGTAGCCTGCAATCCCGTTAACATGTTGCCGCACCGGCGCTGGTCCCATAAGCCGGTCAAGCGTGTCTTCCATCAGAAAGTGATCGCCGAAGGCATCATTGATCGTGCGTCCGCTCACATCCAGATCGCCCATCCAGCGCCCGCGGTCGCGCTTTGGCGCATCCCAGATATCATCCTGCATGCACAGGTGCGCCGTGTACGCGCCAATCGTCCACATCAGGTTCAGTTTTGGGTCAGAAGACTCAAAGAACCCCTGATATTTGACCGGGTAATAGATCAACTCGTCATCAATGGATTTGAAGCGGGTCTTCTCGCCGCCTACAAATCGGACGATCGCATAGCGGAACGTGCTCTTCGGCCCATAAGCGGAACCGTGCGCAGGAATATAAAGCGCATTCTCGCCAAGATATGGCTGCTTCAGCGCCTCAGCCTCTGATTCTCCATATTGGATCGTCACAGTTGACGGAGCATCAGAGTCAGAAACGAAATGCAGACGCCCATTCGCATTCCGCCCAAAATCAAGCATGATCTGCGGCGCATCCGTGTTTTCTACCTGAGCAGCAGGCAAATTGACGGTGAACTCCGCTCCGGACGCTGCGCCACCCTTGAGTGCATCCGCATTCTCAATTGTTCCGATGCCGCCGTAAACATGGCCAACACTCAACGGTAAAAGCGGCGTCTGCGCCAGGAACGGAGAGATGCCATCATATCCAGGCCAGTCATACATGCCGCCATCGGCATTCCATTGCAACAGATCAATATCACCTTCAATCCGGCCAAGACTGTCGGCGTGAGGCCACGATTTGTCATCGAAATCAGATTTCTCCCAGCCCTCGTCGGCACTCAACGAGGCCTTCCAATTCTTATCGCTGATCAGCAGGGCAGAACCATCTATTCCGTGAGCCGCAGAGATAATTTTGACGGCGAGAATCCTGCCGGAGGTAAGCTGCGCCGTAAGTCTGCTGTTATTGAATGCCGGAACTCCGGCTCCACGTACTGCCTCAATGGCAATAACATTTTTGCCCGTGCGCAGCGCACTACTCACGTCAATTACATAGACCTTAATCCCAATGGGCGCATCCAGGTTCTGCTGCGCTTGATTTACAAGCTGCCCATTCAAAAAGACGCGTACCGACCGCGGACCGGCAATGTATAGCGTCGCCGTTCGGGGAACTGAAGTCAGGCTAAAGGAACGTCGAAAATAATGCGGCTGAATATCATCATTCTTACCAGGCCCTTCGTAAGAAATAACATCGCTCTTCACCGCATCCTGCTGTGTCCAGATGTATTCTTCCGGCAATTGCTTGTGCGTCGCCGACTCGAGCTGGGGTTGCGCGATGTTCCGCGTCGGATCCAGCTGATCGAGAGGGATCTCCGTTGGCTTCAAAGCCTGTCCCATTGCCAGAGACGAAAACGCCAGAGCTGCGTGGGCTGCTAAAAGCAAATTGTTTTTCACCGCACCCCTCCATGCAAGCCCGCGCTCGTCGTTGTCGCGACGCCAAGATAATTCCCATATCCAACAATCACAGTCGAGCCGACCAGCACCAGCAGTGTGCACGCCACCAGTACCCGCGTTCGCATGCTGGCCCCACGCCACTCCTTGAGCGCAATGCCCCAGAGCGTGCTGAAGATGATGATGCTGGCCATGTGCAGCGTCCAGCTTGAAAATTTAAAGCGCCCCATCTGCGTCTCTCCCATCGTGTAGAAAAAGAACTGAAAATACCACGTTGTCCCCGCCAGGGCAGAGAACAGATAGTTGGCCAGGAACGGCACACGTCCGTTATCCTCTGCGTGTCCCCCTCGGTTCAGAGCTATTTCTATCCCCGGAGCATCTGTCGCAGTTTCGAGAATCGGTTCTTCGTTGATAGCGGGAACATGTCCACGCGTTGTTCGTGCAAAATATTGGTAACCTGTACGGTTACGAATATTTAAAATCAGGCACCAGACAAAATTCGTCGTGAATCCGCCGGCAAGCAGAACCACTAGTACCGGTAGCCCCTGCCAGAGCGGCGAAGTGCCGTGTTGCACTGTAATTTGTTTGATCGGATCGCCCGCCGCCAGCCCATAGGCAAAGCACGCGCTCATAATGCCGCAGAACGTCGCTACCAGCAAGCCACGCTTCAGATCGAACTCCGCAATCGCAGCTCGCTTCTCTTTCTCAGAAAGCTCGCGTTCTTTGGAAATGCCGGCAGCTCCGGCAAAAACAATTCCGGCAACACAAACCGCCACACCGATAAGAATAATGATTCCCGATCTTGTCCCCAGCACCTCTGACACAAACTGGCCGCGAAAGATCGGCGGCATCAATGTGCCGAAAACAGCCGTATAACCCAGCGCTACCGCCATCCCCAGTGACATTCCCAGATACCGCATCGTCAGGCCGAAAGTGAGCCCGCCCAGCCCCCAAAGCACGCCAAAAATATAGGTCCACGCCATGCTGCTCGCCGGAGCCTCGTGCAGCACTGCCATCAAATCGCGCGTCATCAGTCCGGCAAGAAACCAGGGAACGATAATCCAGCTGAAAACGCCGCCTACCAGCCAGTACGTCTCCCAGGCCCACCGCTTCACACCGCGAAAAGGGACATAAAAACTGGCCGACGCAAGCCCTCCCAGCCAGTGCAGAAAAACTCCCAGGATCGGGTTTGCCCCCATCAATTCTTCTCCTCAGATCAACCGCTCGTTCGGTATGGTCAGTCTGTGGAATTGTAATCTATTCACCATTTGAAACTAAGATGTTTCTGAAGAGAGTGGGAAGGAAAGCGTTTATTCGGTTTGATTGCGCGTAGCGTCAACTACGCCTGCGTCCTTCAGCGCCTTCCGCTCCGCTTCCAGCGCCGTGGCATGGAGCGCCTCAACGCGCTGCATGGCGGCATCTGCCTCCTTCCTTCGTCCCTCAGAGCGCAGAGCGCGCGCCAGCAGATAAAACACTCCGGACTCATCCGGATTTCTTTCAGCAGCCTGCTGTAGTGAGGAGGCAGCGGAAGGAATATCATGGAGTTGCAGTTTAGCTTTGCCTATATAGAAATAAGGTGCCCACGAATCAGGCATCTGTTGCTCTGCTTTTTCAAGATAGGGAAGCCCTTCCTGATATCGCCCCGTCTGCACAAACAGCGCTCCGAGAAAATACAAGGCGCTCGAATCGTTTGGGTCCTGTTCAATAGCCGTCCGCAGTTCGCGCTCAGCATCAGCATTTTTCTGCCTGCTGATGTAAACCTTGCCCAGTTCGCGGTGCGCTCCGGCATATGCAGGATCAGCGGCAAGCACCGCCTTGAAC
The DNA here is from genome assembly GCA_035293545.1 of Alloacidobacterium sp. Classification (GTDB taxonomy): domain Bacteria; phylum Acidobacteriota; class Terriglobia; order Terriglobales; family Acidobacteriaceae; genus Alloacidobacterium. Next base: position 10,536 of record DATGMQ010000084.1, read on the forward strand.
GCGCTCTCCGCCTCTTCAAAATGCGCCGAATCGTAATAAGCCTTGCCCAGCAGAAAATTCGCCTGCGCCGGAGTCGTGTCTGCCGAAAGCAGTTTCCTGAACGCCTGCTGTCCAGACTCCAGATCTCCTATCCGTGCATACGCAACTCCCAGCAGATACACTGCCGCCGGGTTCGATTCATCCGCAAGTGTCTTTAAAAGAGGCAAGGCCTTTTCCGCGCCGCCACTGAATACCTGGCAAGTAGCGAGCAGCAGAGCAGCCTGCGCATTCTTCGGGTCACGCGCGTGCAATGCGCGGAAATATGGTTCGGCCCGGCTGTAATCATTCTGCTTCAGATAGACCAGCCCGATATTCAGTTCCAGCCGCGGCTCTCCAGGACTGAGCCTCAGCGCACGATTGTAAGCATCCATCGCCTTTGCATAACGATGTGTCTTTGAATACACCACACCCAGGTTCGCCAGCGCGCTGACATTGTTAGGATCAAACGCCAGCACTCGCTGAAACCCCTTTTCCGCTAATGTGTAGTCTCCCGTTGCAAGCGCCTGGGTGGCTGATTCAAAAATATTCCTAGCGTTATCAGGACTCTGAGCCTTAGCCAATATAAAGAAGCAAGACCAGATGCAGAATATGGCGGCGCGTAGTCTCATGAAGAAAAAGAATCTGTTACAACTCTACAGCGAGGCATACAGCAAAAAGTAAGCCGCGTTCACTCGACCGTGAACGCGGCTTTGGGATCGTTCAACTCAGAAGTAGAACTTTCCTCCAATCTGCAGAATGCGTGGGTCGCGTGCGTTGGTAATCTGACCCGAGCTGCCGGCATTTGCTCCGCTGAATGGTGTCCCGGCAGTCGGCGCAGACATCGAGGCATTCACATCGCCCCATTGCGTGTGGTTGAAGACATTGAAGTATTCAAATCGCAGCTGTACGCGCGTGTTCTCGGTGAAGATGAAGTTCTTAAACAGCGACATGTCCCAGTTGTTGATTCCCGGCCCGCGCAGCCAGTTGCGGCGAACATTCCCAAAGCTGCCATCCGCTGGCCGCGCAAAAACCGCCGGATTGAACCATGTTGGGTTCTGGCCTGCCGGAACATCATGCGTGTGGCTTGTGTATATCTTTCCGCCGCCAATGTAGTCCGGACGGATGAAGCCGCCGGTTCCGTTGCCGAGGTTCCCGTTCGAGATCAGATCAACCTGGCTGTTACCGGGATTCAGAGCTGGGCTGCCACTCCAGAATCGCGTAATGCCCGTCCACTCCCATCCGCCGAGCGCATAGCGAATAAGAGCATTGTGCCCGCGGAACTCCGGCAGATTGTAAACGTAGTTCAGGTTAAAGACATTCGTGCGGTCATAACCCGCAGGACCATAGAATTTCTTTATCTGCGAATTATCAGGAATGCTGTTGAAGTTGTTATCTGTATCGTCAAGATCGATGGCTTTGGACCATGTGTAATCGGCGTTCAACGTAAGATTGTTGTGGAAGCGCCTCGTAATCCTCGTTTGCAGCGAGTTATAACTCGAATTAGCGCCAAAAACGGTCCAGTTAATCGAGTTGTAGCCCTTGTAAGGTAGAATCGCCGGAACTACGTTGTTGGCATTCGAGAGAATGGGTGTCCGGATCGTTGTGCCCAGCGGCAACTGTTCCAGCTGCTCAGCAAACATCAGGTGGCGCGAGGTATTGCCTACGTACACGATCTCAAATCCAAACTGATGCGGTAGTTGCTGCTGGACGCCGAAATTGTAACCGTAAGTCGTAGGCAGTTGACCCTTACGGTCGAACGCATTCAATCCAACGGGCGATAAGGGAACCCCATTCACCAGTGAGGGTGAAATATTATCAATGTTGCCGCTGTATATCGTCGGCGTATACACAAGCGGAGGATTACCTAAAGCATCAAAGCTGTTGTTGTTTTGCCGAATGCGCTCATAAAAGATGCCGGCACCGCCGCGGATTGCCGTCTGACCATTCCCGAACAAGTCATAAGCAAAACCAAAGCGCGGGCCGAAGTTGTTCCAGCGGTGGTCAGCGCCGCCCTTCGGCAGTCCGCCTGTCCCCTCGCGAACCATGCCGTTATAAGGATTCCCCGAGCCAGGAATAATCGTGCCTTGCAGCGGAATCTGTCCCGGCACATTCGGAGCCGTGTTAATCGTGACTGCCTGTGCCGGATTGTAGCGGTCCGGCTCAAAGTAGTTCTGGTAGAAAGGTGATACCGTATAAGTCGGTCCCGCATAAACCCAGCGAACGCCATAATCAAGCGTAAGTCGCGGAGTAGCTTTCCACGTATCCTGCGCGAACGCCTCCAATTGCTGGAAGTGGAAGTGTCCAAAGGCATACAGGTTCGTCTGGCTCACCGTTGTGTAATTCCCCAGCAGCATGTTTGCCAATCCGGAGTTGGTATTCATCGTATTATTCGAGCTGGCGCCGAAGTTCAGGCTGGGGCTCTCCTGCCATGTCGGCTGCTGTCCATTCAGATTCTCATCCGCAAAGATACCGAACTTGAATAAATGATTTCCGGCAACCTTCGTCACATTGTCCGTAAGGTCCAGCGTCGTGCCCGTGCTGGTCCATCCCGGAGGGAAAACGCTCATGCTCAGATAATCGCCTGAGCTGATCATAGGCATCAGGTTATGCGTGTTCGTTCCCGGATAGATGTCCTGGAAGTTATATCCAAGCGCAGTCTTGTCATATGTGCTCTTTGGGGTCCCCTGTACAATATCGACCACCTGCGTGAGGTGATTCCAGCCGAAGATCGCCTCATTGGTCAGCGTCGGCGAAATGACATTTACCAGGCTCCACGCAAAGCTCTTGCCCGGTTTCTTCCGATACTCAGGAAGAATCGGGAACGTAGGCCCGGAAAAGATACCGAAGCCCTGGCTCTCCTGCTGCCGGTCGTCCACATAGCGGAAGAAGAAGTTCGCCTTCGAATTGATGTTGTAATCGATGCGCACTACATACTGGTTCTTATAAAAAACGTAAGTATCCTGGAATGGAATACGCAACTGATCATTAAATCCGTTCGGTTCGAATTGACGGTTAAAGCTTCCCCTGTATCCGGGTGTAATCATCTTGATGAGCGCCGCATAGTTGGCGCTGAATTGCCCCGCTGGAATCTGATTGTTCGGATACGGGGTGCCGGTCATAATCTCGCCTGCTTGATCGTATTTGACTGTTCCCGGCATGAATACCTGTCCATTCCTTACGGGATTTCCATTGGTATCCGTAATGGGCACGCACGTGGAGCCGCCATTGAAATCGCACATATTGCCCGCGCGATAGAGCGGCGAAAGATCGGCTTCGCCATTCGGCGTGCCAATGCCCAGCATCACCGGATTCGGCATGTCGTAATATGTTCCGCCATTGGGCCGGCTGGCGCGCGTCCCTTCATAGTTAAAGAAGAAAAACAGCTTCTTATTGTCCATCGGCGATATCTTCGGAATTGGAATGTACCCCCCGATATTGCCGCCGAACTGATTAAAATGCAGCGTAGGTCGAGGGTTTCCCGCGTGGTTGGTAAACCAGTCATTCGCGTCGAAATCCGTATTGCGATTGAACTCGTACAGCGTTCCATGGAATTGCTTGCCGCCGCTCTTCGTGGTCATCGCAATCAGAACCCCTGGATTCCGTCCGTACTCAGCCGCAAAATTTCCTGTCTGCAGCTTGAACTCATTTACCGCATCCATGCTCAATTGCGTGTACTGACCATCATTGGCGCCTACATCCGTATTGATCGTGCCATCCAGAAAGACGTTGTTATCGCTACCGCGCATCCCGTTCACGTGAAATGAGTCGGTATTATTGAATGCCAGCCGAAAATCCGACATGTCATTCGACACCACTCCAGGAAGCGTGCGCATCAGCGACTGGAAGTCGCGCCCATTCAGACTCTGCTCAGTCACTTCGCGCGAATCAATCACAGCCGAGTGGTCCGAAGTAGCCAATTCCACCAGCGGAGCCTGGGTCGTCACCGTTACGGATTCAGTCGTGCTGCCGACCGTGAGGGTAATCTGTCCTAATCCCAGCGACTGGTTCGCATCCAGCACCACCCCCGTGCGATTCAACTCCTTCATTCCCGGAGCAGTGATGCGCAACGCATACGTTCCCGGCGCAAGCGGCAAAGCGCGAAAAACTCCATCCGCGTCGCTTGTTGTCTGGCGAATCAGATCGCCTTTCGCCTGATCGATCACCTGCACAGAAGCGCCCGGCACCGCCGCGCCCGTGGGATCGACAATCGTGCCCTGGATTGAGCCTGTGGCCTGCGCGAAAAGTCTCGCTGCCGGCCAGAAGAGCACAGCCACCAGCATGAGAGCGAACTCAGCGCGAAGATATCTGCTCAATCCCCGGCTCTTAAAGCTCCTTTTTCTATCGTGTTGCATTGGTCCTCCTTAAAAGAAAACAGCGTGGTAAGGATCTGAGAGCCTGCATCGCACCGATTCCTAGGCCGGTTGTCAGTCAGTATTTAGCAGGTCACCGAATGATAGCGTTATCATTCGGCCGTTAACTATAGAAATATTGCGGAAGGATTGTCAACAACAAAGCCAGGTATTTTCAGTAAACCGTAGATTGACAGCGATAAAACGTTTTATTTAAATGGCAGAATTATTTTTGGCGATGGTTCAGCTGTGGACAACTGCCACTCACCGGAACAGTGCTCCAATCTGGCGAATGAATCATGAGAACAATATCAATGGCTTTTTTTCGCGCCGGAACCGCTCATCCGTTAGCATGGGCTATTACTCAGGGACAAGACAGGAGACGCGAAGATGTGGATCAGATCGCTCGCTCGATCGTTAATGCTCACCGCGTCTGTGGGCCTCGCACAGCAGCCCACAGATAGTATGCAGCCCACCCGCGAGAACTACCTCAGGCTTGCTGCGCAGGTTGATGACGCTCTGCACACCGACGTCCTCAACGTATGGTTTCCGCGCACCCTCGACAACGAACACGGAGGTTTCCACTCCCATTTCGCTCGCGATTGGCAATACGCCCCCAACGACGGCAAGTTCTCAGTTTTTCAAGGCCGCATGACCTGGATTGCTTCGCAAATCGTCCTGCGCCGTCCCGAACTCAAATCGCAATATCTTCCATACGTCCAGCATGGCATCGACTACCTCGAAAACGTGATGTGGGACAAGCAGGACGGTGGCTTCTACTGGGGACTCAACGACAACGGAGCGATCGACCCGAAGTTCACCGACGGCAAAGAGCTCTATGGCATCGGCTTCTGCATCTACGGAACCGCCGCCGCATATCAGGCAACCGGTGACAAGCGCGCGTTAGCGCTTGCGCAGAAAGGTTTCCGCTGGGCTGACGAGCACGCACACGATTCGGCCAACGGCGGCTACTACGAATGGCTCACGCGCGCTGGAAAACCCGTCATCCCCGACGCTCCCAGCGGACAAGTCGTGCTCTCTCCCGCCGCAGCCTTTCCTATCAATTACAAATCCATGAACACGCATATTCACCTGCTCGAGGCCTTCACGCAGCTCTATCAGGTCTGGCCCGATCCCACGCTGCGCGCGCGGCTCGAAGAGCTGCTCTCCGTCGTGCGTGACAAGATCGTTGTCGAGCCCGGAGTAATGAATCTCTACTTCACCAACAGTTGGCAACCCATCCCCGATCACGATTCCTATGGACACGACGTCGAAACCGCCTACCTCATGCTTGAAACCGACGAGGTCCTTCATCACAAAACCGATCCCAAAACAGAGCGTCTCGCCAGAATGCTGGTCGATCACGCGCTCGCCTACGGATGGGATAGGGAGTACGGCGGTTTCTTCCGTGAAGGCACGACCTTCGGCAAGCCGGAAGACACATTAAAAGAATGGTGGGTGCAGGTTGAAGGACTAAACGCGCTCCTGATGATGCATGAAAAGTACGGCAAGCAAACCGACATCTACTTCCGCCGATTCCTGCAACAGTGGCAGTTCATCAAAAACCACCAGATCGACGCCCAATATCACGGCCTGTACGAACTAACCAAAGCCGACGGCACCCCCATCTCCCAAGATAAAGGCCAGATATGGAAAGCCGCCTACCACGACGGCCGCGCCTTCCTGAACGTAAGCGAACGCCTCCACCGATTAGCTACAAGTAAAAAAGATAGTGAATCTCAATAGATTGCAGGTTTCCTGCCAACAAGCGAAATGCTTACAATTAGGGACATGAAGTCCCAGTCGTCCCTGAGTATCCTGTTCTGGAAGATAGCTGTTCTGTTCCTCTGCATGCCTCTCGCGCTCTCAGCCCAGCAGATGAAACGAGGCCGCAAATACACACCACCGCCGCCGACCTGTAAGATCACCGTTACGGTCACCAAAGCTTCAAACGGAAAGCCGGTGGAGAGTGCCGGAGTTGTCTTTCATCCTCTCAAAAACGGAAAAGACGACGGCAACATGGAGCTGAAGACGAACGAAGAAGGCAAGGCTATTCTCGATGTCATTCCCATCGGAGACACTGTGCGCCTGCAGATCATAGCCAACGGCTATCAGACCTTTGGGGCGGATTATCAGATTGATGGGCCCACGAAAGAGATTGAGGTTAAACTGCAGCGCCCCGGTCGCCAGTACTCCATCTATGAAAAGCATCCGGATACGCAGGTAGGCGGACAGGACGAAGCGCCAAAGCCTTCAGACGACAGCGCTCAGCCGCACTGAGGACGGCGTCAGAATTATTCCGAATCCTGGTCAGAATGCAGCGTGGTGATCTGCACATGCCCTTCGCAAACTGTAAGCGGGTGGTCTACGGTAAAGCTCTCGCTGGAACCCGGGGCCGACACGTGGATGCGCGAGACAATCGGGCAGTCCGGCCCGGTAGACCAGCCCACCTGAAACCATGCCTCCCCCTTTGGATCGATAGTGATCTGCGCATCCGGCTTTGCTATGGCGGCCGCAGGCGCAGGCCCTTCAGCAAGGCGCGCGCGAAGCGAAGACGTAGTGACCCGGTCCACAACAAGATTGGCTACCGGAGTTCCGCTCTGATCAAGCAACGAGATCGAAGGATAACCACCGATACGACAGGGAGAGATCCCTTCATTATCGAAGGCAAGCTTGATAGCGCGGTAATTTCCATTTACAGCTGCTGCAATTTCCGTTACAGCTAGATCTTTGCTTTCGCAGGGACCAGCAGTGCTTGACGCCGTCTCGGAGCGTCTCACAAGTTGTGGGCTTGCAGCTGCCACCATGTAGGGAGCATTCGGATTTGTTCCGCCGCGCCGAGGACCGTCCTCATTCAGCAGCGCTGGCGCTCCTCCTTTGAAGGATGAAGAGCGAGTAGAGTGCGCGCAACTAATCATCAGAGGCCACACAATAAGCAGGCTGCCGGCCAGCGCAACAGATGGTAAACGGGACAGCAGGGGAGTCATGACAGGCCTCAAAGTACCCGTAGGATGGTTTCTGCGCCGAATTGGTTGCAGAGCCAACGAACAGAATGTTTTTGCGCGTCTCATATCGGCTGCGCGCTGATGGATAAAATCAAATCTATGGATAGTTTACAGGGCCGCGTGGTCCTTGTCACAGGCGCTGCCAAACGGATCGGCCGCATCCTCGCACTCGCGCTGGCAAAGGCAGGCGCAAATGTTGCCATCACGTATCGCGACTCCGAGGCAGAAGCGCAGAGCACCGTAGCCGAATTGCAGGCCTTTGGCGTTGAGGCCTTCGCGGTCCGCTGCGATGTGCGCGACCCGCAATGTGTGGAAGACGCGGTTGCCGCAGTTGTAAAGCGCTTCGGGAAGCTCGACATCCTGGTAAACAACGCCGGCGTCTTCGAGACCGCCGTGCTCGAGCAGATCAGCGTCGCGCAATGGGACGCCATGTTTGAGACCAATACGCGCGGGCCCTTCCTGATGGCGAAGGCGGCGCACCCGCATCTGAAAACAGCGCGCGGACGCATCATTAATATCGGATCGCTGGGTGGCCTCCATCCCTGGCCCACGCACGCCCACTACTGCACGTCAAAAGCTGCGCTGCATATGCTGACGCAAACCATGTCAAAGGCCTTTGCGCCGGAGATCAGCGTGAACTGCGTAGCTCCGGGAATGATCGTGAATGGCGAGGTATCGGAAGATTACGAGCACTTCGCCCACAAAACTCCCATGAAACGAAACGGCACCCCGGAAGATGTAGCCGCAGCAGTAATGTTCTTCGCCACCGGCCCGCATTTCATCACGGGCCAAATTCTGAGCGTCGACGGCGGGTTAGGGTTATAGCCGTTATTCGTGCTTAGATTCGTGTATTCTTTCCGGCTGTCATCCTTGTATCTGTAAAAGAGGGAGAGAAAGACAATAGGAGTTGGGGGCGAGAGATCGTCCCCAGCGGGCGGACGGCTTCCGTTCATCCTGCGGTGATAGTGCACCGACGCTCAGCACAGGGACCGCTGCCCAAGTCACGTACGATTTCCATCGCACATACGAGCCGGACTTCATCGCCTTCCAGCAGCGCCTTCGCGCCGCCGGCAAACCGCCCAGAGTGGTTCGTATCACTCTGGTCCACAAACTCCTCGTACGCCTCAACGCCAAAGCCAGAGACGTTCGTCAGCAAATGGCCACCGCTCAGGACAACAACTTAGTGGATTGCCCGCAGCCGTAGCCGGGGTTGTCGGAAAGCGGAAAACAGCTCCTCCGTTTTCCGCCTTTTCCATCAACCCGCCCTTGACATCCAGACAGTCGCTGAGCGCAGGCTGCGTTTAGCAGCCGGAGTCGAAGGACCTGCTTTTTTAAAATGATCTAAGCTACAATCCACTCGAATTTATAACTAACGCCTTAGCAGCCTTCCGTGCAAAACAGGAATCTTGTGAACTATGGCCCGTAAGAAAGCACAAAAAATTTCTCCTTCTGAAGCAGTAGATGAGCAACTGGCACGCTATCGTGCCATGCGCGATTTTTCGATGACCGCCGAGCCAAGTGGAGGCGCGCAAAAGAAGAACGACAGCGAACTACCATTCGTGATTCAGAAACACGCCGCAACACGCCTTCACTATGATTTCCGCCTCGGATGGCACGGTGTTCTGAAAAGCTGGGCAGTAGCGAAAGGGCCAAGCTACTATACCGGCGACAAGCGTCTTGCCGTTCAGGTAGAAGACCATCCCATCGAGTACGGCGGTTTCGAAGGAACCATTCCCAAAGGTCAGTACGGCGGCGGCACGGTCATGGTGTGGGACCAGGGCACATGGGAACCGCAGGGCGACGCGGAGGAAGGATTCAAAACGGGGCGTTTGAAGTTCATCCTGCATGGCAAAAAATTAAAGGGGAAGTGGACGCTGGTTCGCATGGGTGGCCGAGCCGCGCACGAAGCGAAACCGAATTGGCTCCTGATCAAGGAACACGACGAGTACGAGCGTGGCGCAGACGACGAGCCGATTACCGAGAGTGAGCCTAACAGCGTAGTAACTGGTCGCGACCTCGAAGAGATTGGCGCGCAGGAAGACCACGTCTGGCAATCGAAAGCAACATCAAAGAAGCGAAACCTATCTCGCCTTCAGCAAAAATTACAACTACGTAAAGCAGAAGCACATCAAGCACCGGATCGCTCCAGCGCCCTAAGTGGAATACCAAAAGAAAAATTACCGGACTTTATTTCGCCGCATTTGGCCACCACGGTCTCGGCTCCTCCAGAGGGCGATGACTGGCTGCACGAGCTCAAACTCGATGGATACCGCATACAGCTCCGCATCGAAGAAAAAGCAGGCAAGCGCGAAACCAGAATCTACACGCGCAAAGGTCTCGACTGGACCCATCGCATGCCGGACATCGCCAAAACAGCAGCGCACCTGCCCGTAAATAGCGCGCTGATTGATGGTGAAGTCGTCGTGCTGGACGAATCGGGCAAGACCAGCTTTGCCGATCTGCAAGCCGCTTTTCAGGATGAAAAACACGCTCACCTTACGTACTTCGCCTTCGATCTGCTCCACCTCGACGGGCACAACCTGCGCGGGTTAGCGCTCGAAAAACGTAAAGCAATGCTTGAAGGGCTGCTGGGTGAATTAAACGACGACAGCATCCTGCGCTACAGCCAGCACATCCGCTCACGCGGCGCAGAAACATTCAGAAACGCCTGCAAGATCGGAGCCGAAGGCATTGTCTCCAAGCTGGCTGATTCGAAATACACCTCTGAACGCAGCAAGACATGGCTGAAGGCAAAGTGCGTCCATCAGCAGGAGTTTGTGATTGGCGGTTTTACGCCGCCCGGTGATGGTGGCCGCGGCATCGGCTCGCTGCTGCTTGGTTATTACCAGGACAGCAAGCTGGAATATGCGGGACGCACAGGAACAGGCTTTACCCAGGCTACCCAAAAAATGCTGCGCAAGCGCCTTGAGGAACTACAGCAGGCCAGATCGCCGTTTTCTAGGGAATTGGCCGCCGAAGAAAAGAAAGACGCCCGATGGGTAAAACCGGAGCTGGTAGCCGAGGTGCAGTTTGCCACCTGGACCGGCGACCATCGTGTGCGCCAGGCATCGTTCCAGGGGCTGCGCGAAGATAAGGACCCGAGAGAGATTCGTCGCGAAGAGCCGGTTGCCATGCCTAAGCCTCCAAAGGCTCGTAAAGAAACGCCGCCGGCTGAATCTACCGAGAAGCCGAATAAGAAGTCGGCCAACACCCTCGAAGGTTTCCACCTGACCCATCCCGACAAAATACTGGACGCAGAGAGCAAGCTGACAAAACAGCAGCTTGCCGAATACTACTTTGAAGTAGCCGATCATCTTCTGCCGCACATTGAAGGGCGCCCTCTCAGCATCGTGCGCTGCCCCGAAGGCAGCGGCAAACCCTGCTTCTTCCAGAAGCATATCGGTCAGGGAGTCGCGAAGGGAGTAGAGGGCATAACAGTTCCGAACAAAAAGGACGAAGGTTCGGAAGAATACATTACAGTTTCCACGCAGGAAGGATTGGTTGGCCTGGCGCAGATGGGTGTTCTCGAAATCCATCCCTGGGGTTCGCGCAACGACGCACTGGAAAAGCCGGACATAATCATCTTCGATCTCGACCCCGATCCCGAAATCGAATGGAAAATCCTGGCGGAAAGCGCAATCGAAGTGCGCGACGTGCTCAGGGAACTCGGGCTCGTCTCGTTCATAAAGTCAACCGGTGGAAAAGGACTGCATGTCGTTGCGCCCATTCACGCGAAGCACGAATGGCCCGAGGTGAAGGACTTCACACGCAATGTCGTCAGCATCCTTGAAGCCGCGCGCCCCGATCGATACCTCATCAAGATGACCAAGTCAGCGCGCAAAGGACGTATTTTCCTCGACTACTTGCGCAACGACCGCGGCTCAACCGCCATCGCTCCATATTCGCCGCGCGGCAGAAAGGGTGTGTGCGTGGCCATTCCTCTGCGCTGGGAGGAACTGCGCAATGGCAATCCAAACCAGTTTTCCGTGGCAAATTTCGCTACGTGGAAGAAGCGTCTCAAAGATGATCCCTGGGAAGAGCTTCCGCACACAAAACAATCTCTTACGGAAAAAGCGATGCGCGCAGCCGCTCAGCTGGTCAAAACCGCAAAGTAGCCGCACCTTGCGAAACGCCAAACCGGACAAAATTCCTGAACAGTCGACGGCCTGCGGGCGTCTAATAAGAAGTTGGAGGTGAGTATGCGTTGGCTGCTTACCGCGTTCCTTACAGCCGGATTGGCGGCTGCTCCTGCTCAACGATCTGCTCCGATGGGACATTCCGGTGGTTTCTCCGGCCATCCAGGCAATTTTTCTGCTCCGCGCGGATTCGCAGCGCCGCATATCAACGGCGGATTTAACGCGGGCACGCATTTCTCGCCAGCGCCCATCATGGCGCCGCGCAATTTCAGCACTCCTCCGCAATATCGTCCGGGCATGCATGCCAGAATCGGAACTCAATCAGTACATTTGCCGAACAGGTATCCTGCACCTTCTCCCGATCATCATCATGGTTATCACCGCTATCCCTACTCTCGTTACAGACAGCCTTACCTGCCGTATTTCTACGCCCGCTCCGCCTACCTGGTTCCGGGTCTGCTGAATGATTACTGGGATTACCAGGACGGCTGGTCACTGAACGATCAGTCTGCGAACTTTTCAAATCAGGAGCAGGCCGATAACACTGGTTACGCGGAACAGGCCGAAAATAGTTACGCGCCTGAACCGGTTCCAGCGTATGAGCCTCAGCAGCAGGCGCAAGACGTTCCACCACCACCTGCTCCGTCTGAGCCTCTTCCACAGGCCGCAGTCACGCTGGTCTTCAGAGATGGACACTCACAGCAGATCCACAACTATGCCATCACGAAGACAACGCTCTATGTGCTCGACGATGCTGCCTCCGGCCGCAGGCCGGAGATTGCCCTCGATAAGATCGACGTATCCGCTACAGAGAGGGCGAACAGGGAAGCTGGCGTAGATTTTGCCGTGCCCACCGGAATGAATTGAATTTCACAATCGCGCAAGTAAAAAGCCCGGCATTGACCGGGCTTTGTTATTGAAAAATTTGTTTCACAATGGTCTGGCTTTTAGCCATGCCGTAAATGCTGCAAAAACTAAGCCGTGGCCTTCGCGCAAAGCTCATTAAAAGCGCGTGCCAGTTCCTGCGCAATCCCTTGAGCAGTGTTGTTTTCAATAATGAAGCGCTGCATCAGATATACCAGCTTGCCATCACGCAGAATCGCAATTGCGGGCGATGTCGGTGGATTGCCTTCAAAGTAAGAGCGGGCCCGCTCCGTAGCTTCGCGGTCCTGTCCGGCGAATACCGTGATCGATTGATCGGGAACAGTGGCATTCTGCAGCGCCAGCCGCACGCCCGGACGCATCTTGCCCGCGGCGCAGCCGCAGATTGAATTCACAACCACCATCGTAGTTCCGGGCTTCGCCAGCGCGGCATCCACCTCCTCAGCCGTCCGCGCTTCCTTGATTCCCGCGCGGGTCAGCTCTTCGCGCATCGGTATGACCATAATTTCTGGGTACACGTTTGTTCCTCCACCCCGGACAAAGCCCGGCATCTGCTTCTATTGTACGAAGCCTGCAATACTCGCGCCACCCCTCTATACGAACACTGATATCTTGAATTGAATGCAGGTTTCAGAACACGTTCCCCTCGCCCCATATACAACCTTTGGCATCGGCGGCCCGGCACGCTGGTTCATTGAGGCGTCGTTTGAAGACGAGGTATTGGAAGCCGTTCATTTTTCGCGGGAGCAAAATGAACGGCTTTTTGTATTGGGCGGGGGAAGCAATCTGCTGGTCAGCGACGCCGGATTTCCCGGCGTGGTTTTGCACATAGCTCTGAGGGGAGTCGAACAGCACATATCCGAAGACATAACAAAATTTTCCGTGGCGGCAGGTGAGGACTGGAATGCATTCGTCAACTTGGCCGTCAAACAGAACTGCGGCGGTATCGAATGCCTGGCCGGAATCCCCGGTAGCGTCGGCGGAACCCCGGTGCAGAATGTGGGCGCCTACGGACAGGAAGTTTCGGAGACAATTCGCCTGGTCCGCGCGCTCGATCTCGAAACTCTGCGCTTTGTCGAATTAACCACAGCAGAGTGCGGTTTCGCCTATCGGCGCAGCATTTTCAATACCACCAGTCGCAATCGATACATCGTTACGCGAGTAGAATACGGGCTGAAAAATAACGTTCCTGCAACGATCTCCTATGCAGATTTAAAGCAATACTTTCAGAACAAAACTACGCCTCCTTCGCTCGCTGAAGCTGCATCCGCAGTCCGCGAAATTCGCAGTCGAAAGGGAATGTTGATCGTCTTCGGCGACCCGGATTGCCGGAGCGCAGGCAGTTTCTTTAAAAACCCGGTCATCTCCGTGGACCACTTCGCGCAGATCGTTGCCCATGCCAATAGTACAAGTGTGCCGCACTATCCAGCCGCTGATGGGCAGGTGAAAGTCCCTGCGGCGTGGCTGCTCGATCAGGCAGGTTTCCACAAAGGGTATGTCTTTGGCCGCGCCGGAATCTCAAGCAAACACACGCTGGCGCTTATCAATCGCGGAGAAGCTTCCGCAGCCGACATCGCCGCGCTCCGAGACGCAATCACCGCTAGGGTTGAGGAAAAATTTGCGATCCATCTGGAGCCGGAGCCGGTGTGGGTAGGCTGACTCCGAGTTGCCGCAACAACTGCTCGCGCCGAGAGGCCAGCACCTGTTGGACCGGCCCCTGCGTTTCCAGCCTGCCGTTTTCTATCACGATGACATCCGCAGCCGTCTGGTAAGCCTCAGCCACATCGTGCGAGACATACAGGGCAGGAACTTCACGCTCCGCCAGCCACGCTGTCAATTCGCTCAGGATCGATTCCTTCAACTCAGCATCCAGTCCTGAGAAAGGCTCGTCGAGCATGAGCAGCTTAGGCTCCGGAGCAAGCGTCCGCGCCAGCGCGGCCCGCTGATACTCCCCGCCGGACAGCTCCCGCGGAAACCGTTCCGCCAGTCTTTCGACACGGAAAAGCCGCAACATCTCACTCACGCGCCGGTTGCGTTCTTCAGGCGAAAATTCATGGAGCCCAAAAGCCACATTGCGCCGTACCGTCATGTGTGGAAAGAGCGCAGGCTGCTGGGTGACATAGCCTATCCTTCGCTTGCCCGTGCTGATGCATACGCCTTCATTTGAATCCAGAAGTACGCATTTCTGTAGCGTAATTTTGCCGTTTTGGGGCTGAATAAGGCCTGCGAGAATACGTAAAATCGTGCTTTTTCCCGCGCCGGAAGGCCCAAAAAGCACTGTCCACGGCGAAGTAAGGCCGAAACTGATGCGCAGATCAAACAATCCGAAGTGGTGCTCAATTTCCGCGGTAAGAAAAGCTGTATCAGGCACGGCGCGCCTGCCTTCCCCATCCATAAACAAGAATGAGCGCCAGCAATGAAATCACCAGCAGGAGAATCGCCGTGTGGTTCGCCTCGGTATAGCGAAAATCCTGCACCTGATCATAGATAGCGATAGACAGCGTCCGAGTCGCGCCGGGAATATCTCCGCCGATCATCAACACTACGCCAAACTCGCCGATCGTGTGCGTAAAACAAAGCACGGCAGCGGTGAAGATCGAACGGCGCGCCAGCGGCAGCAGCACGTCAAGAAGAATCCGAAGTCGGCTCGCGCCCAGCAGCTTCGCGGCATCGAGAACCTCAGGCGCAATCGCCGCGAAACCGCTGGTAATCGGCTGCACGGCAAACGGTAAGCTGTAGATCATCGAGCCAATCACCAATCCGCTGAACGAAAAGGCCACCGGATGCCCGACCACCTGAATCAGCAGACGCCCAGGCGCTGTGCGTGGCCCCAGCAGAACCAGCAAATAAAAACCCAGAACCGTAGGCGGCAACAGCAATGGCAGAGTCGCAACAGCTTCAACGACAATTCTCCAACGCGCTTTTCCATAGACAAGCCAGTGCGAGAGCAGGATGGCAATGCAGAGCAACAGAAGAGTTGTTACGATGGCGAGCCTGAGCGTGAGCCAGAGGGCCTGTATATCCATCAGCGAACCGGCTCAAGCCCGCGCGCTTCGAGTTCCTTTTGAACCGCTGGCGACATAAGAAAATCAAGAAGCTGATGGGCCTGTGTCCTGTGGGAAGAATTCTTCATCACAACAGCGCCCTGCAGAATCGCCGGATAGGAATCACGCGGCATAGCGATGTAATGCCCGTTAGCCTTCAATCGTTCCGAGAGAGCCGAGGTGAGAGAAATCAATCCCGCCTGAGCATTTCCGGAATCCGCATACTGCGCCGCCTGCGCGATATTCTCAGCAATCACCAGCTTCGGCTTGAGCCGATCGTAAAGCCCCAGCTCCCTGAGTGAAGCCACTGCAGCGCGCCCATAAGGTGCATGCTCAGGATTCGCAATCGCCAGCGCCTTCAGTGCCGGATCGCGCAGCGTATCCACCGAAAGCTGCCGGAACGGCGAATCATTGCGCGTCCACAGAACCAGCGTGCCGCGAGCATACGTCAACGGCTTGTCAGCATCCGCCAGTCCTTCTGAAATTACCCGCTGTGGAAACGACAAGTCGGCTGCCAGAAATAGATCAAACGGTGCGCCATTCTGAATCTGCATAGCCAGTGTTGCTGAAGACTGATACGCAGCATCGACATGAACGTGCGTCTGCTGCTCAAACTCCGCAAGAATCGGAGGCAGCACGGGTTGGAGATCAGCCGCCGCGGCCAGCCGCAGATTCTGTGCCGAGGCTACGGAAGCCAGTAACAGAACGAGAAGCAGCCTATACACGCAGCACCATCACTTCCGTCGATTTCACTAGCGCCGCAACCGTCTCTCCCACCTTAAGCTGCATCTCGCGCACCGCTTCCGCGGTAATGATCGAGTTAATAATCTGCCCTCCAATTGACAGCTTCACCTGCGCCAGCAGCCCTTCGATTTTTATTTCCACAATGCGCCCCACCAGCTGGTTGCGACCGCTCAAGTTGCGCATCATCTGCCTCTTTGGCGTCTCCGGACGCTTCGCCTTGTGCAAAAACGCGTCGAGCTCTGCTTCAGAGATGCGGTAATGGCCACCCGGCGTCTTCACCGCTTTGATCTTTCCCCGATAAAGCCACTGCTTGATCGTCGGATAAGAAATACCGAGACGCATTGCAGCCTCGCGAGGCGTAAGCAGAGATGGCATGTAGACGATTTTATACGATTACTCCCAAACGTCCCCCGAAACTAAGACGAATTTATCTTGTTGCCTCAGCATAGCCAAACCCGGGAGAGACAGTAAACCGAGCTAAAGTCGAGAGTTCAGAAAGCAGATGCTAGGCTAAGAAGTATCCATGGAAAATTCTGGACATCAGTTGCGCTGCACTGGGTGCGCGCGTGTAGTCGAACAACGCGAGTTGAAAGAGAACTTCCGCTGCGCCGAATGTGGCGAGTTATATGAAGTGGTCTACCCGTCATGGAGCGCGGGCATGGCGGAGATCCGCAAGCCTAATGCAAGCGCCCTGCGCTGGCTGTGGAAGGAGCGTTGCTGCTCCAACGCTGAAGCCGACCAAAGCGGTGTATGGCGCTTCCGCGAGATGCTGCATATCCTCAAAGATGAAGCAAACATCGTCACCCTCCGGGAAGGAAACACGCCGCTCTACCATCTGCGAAAAGCGGCCCAATCCACCGGAATCGAACAGCTCTACGCCAAACATCAGGGCATGAACCCAACCGGTTCATTCAAAGACGCTGGCATGACCACTGCGCTCTCCGTAGCGCACGAGCTGGGCTTCGACTGGGTGGCCTGCGCTTCAACGGGAAATACATCTGCCGCAATGGCCGCCTACGCTGCCCGCGCCGGCATGCGCAGTCTCGTCCTCATTCCGCAAGGAAAAATTGCCTGGGGCAAGCTATCGCAGGCCATGGATTATGGCGCCGTTACTCTCCAGTTGCGCACAGATTTCGACGGCTGTGTGCGCGTGCTGAGCGAGGTAGTCAAGCGGGCTCCGGTCTATCTGCTCAATTCCGTAAATCCCTATCGTCTCGAAGGCCAGAAAACGCCTGCGCTCGAAATCGCCGAGGCATTCGACTGGGAAGTCCCCGATCATCTCATCGTTCCCGGCGGAAACCTGGCCAACAGCTCTGCGCTGGGCAAGGCATTTCTGGAAATGAAGCACCTCGGCCTGACCACAAAGCTGCCGAAAATTTCCGTCATTCAGGCCGAAGGCGCAAACCCGCTCTACCGCAGCCTGCGGGAAAACGGAGGCGAGGCACTCGAACCGGTCGAAGCGCACACACGCGCATCGGCGATCCGCATCGGCAACCCTGCATCATGGAAAAAGGCTGTACGCATCATTCAGCAGACCGGCGGTTACTGCGAGCAGGCAAGCGAAGCCGAGATTGCGCTGGCAAAAGCCGAAATCGGCGAAGAGGGAATTGGCTGCGAGCCGGCCTCTGCCGTAACGCTCGCCGGCCTCAAAAAACTTTTGCAGCAGGGCAAGGTGCAGACGGGCGAAAGAGTCGTCCTGCTGCTCACAGGCCACACGCTCAAAGACTCCGACTACACCATCGCCTACCATCGCGGCGACCTGTTGCAACCCTCCGAGATCGACGGCCTTCGCCCCGAGATTGAAATAACCCGGCGCAACTCCATAGAACTGGACGCATCCGCCGACCAGGTTCTGCGCGAACTCGAAAGGGCTGCCGCACGATGAGCAGAGAACGTCTTCATCTTCGCCTGCCTGCGACCTCGGCCAATCTTGGTCCCGGTTTCGATGCGCTGGCTCTCGCGCTTACCCTGTATCTCGATATCGAAGCCGCGCCCGGGAAGCACTTCTCCATCCACGCCAGCGGACGCAATGCCGACATATGCGGCGCTCTTGAAAACAACCTGCTGCTGGAAACATACAAATCCGTCCTGCGTCAGCAACACATTGCTGAAATACCGTTGGCCATCGATGTGCGCAATGGAATTCCGCTGGGCATGGGATGCGGCTCATCGGCGGCAACACGGCTTGCCGGCGTGGCGCTGGCCTCGCACTTTGGCCAGCTGGGCTGGGACCGCGGCCGCATCCTGACCGAAGCATCGAAGCTCGAAGGACATCCCGACAACACCGCCGCCTGCTGGCTCGGAGGCTTCACCGTTGCCTGCTGGCGAGGCGATGAAGTTGAGGCTATTTCTTTAACGCCGCGCTCTCTCTGGCAGGCGATGGTCGTCATGCCGCGAAATCCGCTCGCGACCACGCTCTCCCGCAAGGTGGTGCCTGAGACATTCAGCCGCGCCGACGTGGTTGCCAACCTGCAGCGCGTTGCTCTGCTCACTGCGGCCTTTGCCACCGGCCATGCCGAGCTTATGTCCACGGCAGTCGAAGACAGGCTGCACCAGCCTTATCGCGCTGAAGTGTGTCCACTGCTGAGAAAGCTGTTGCCTCTTTCCGGCAAAGACAACGTTCTCAGCGTGACGCTCAGTGGTGCCGGGCCCTCCGTCCTGTTGCTCCTCCAGCCCGGGATCGGGGTAGAAGCCGCAAAGGAACTGGTCCTGAAACATGTGGAAGGAGAGCCTGTCGAAATCATCGACTGCAATCTCCAGCTAAACCCGGCCCTCTGCCGCGTCGAATTGGGCTATGTATAAAGCCTGATTCAAGTTACCATTACATTACTTAAGTTTTCTTTACAGAAGTCGGCACAGACGTTTAACTTCGCATCCGTGGGCAGTTCTGGGGGAGGGCTGCTCTAGCGCCCGTGACTCGCCAAGCGAGTCCGGGCGCTTTTACTTTGTCGCATAATCGTATTCCTGATGGCCCCCATCCCTGAACGAAGAGTGTCTAGTTAAGCGGGCGCACCGATCTCAAAGATCGCATCCCTTTTTTTACGTTTCTCTCCTACGCGTGATCCCCCCTTTCTTTTGTACGGAGATCATTTATTTTCAGTAATTTACAGCGCTTGCTCTGTACGGAGATCGTTTAGAATCAGTTGGTTAGCTTAACTTCTGTTTACTTTTTGATTATCGTCTGCGTCTTACCCCATCCTTTATTTTGTAAATTCCTCTTTCTACGCTGTCCTAAAAGCAAAACGCCCGTGGATCACGGGCGTTTCTTCAGACGATCTTTCTCCATTCTTATAGTAGCAGGCGTGTCAAGGTGCGAGTGGGAACGTTACCTTTCCCACTCACAGATGGCTTGAACTACCCCACGCGGGAAGATAGAATGGGCCACCATCCAAAGCGGGGTGGAGTCCTGGTAAGAACAGGGGAATCAAGGGGTGCGCTTACGCGTGACTTGATAGACCTACGTTGGTTCGCATTCGGCTCACTAAACATGGGTACCCGGCAAATCTGCATCGCGCATTTGAAGCGCTGACCACTGTTGCGACTTTTCTCTACCGTTTATCATCTAATGAAATGGTTTCGCAGGCCCCGAAAACCGGGCGGAACGATACAAAAGGAGGAGCATGGCAGGTCTGGCGGTAGTTGAGGTAAACGATGCGAGTTTTGAGCAGGAGGTGCTCCAGTCGGATCAGCCTGTTCTGGTTGATTTCTGGGCGGCATGGTGCGGACCATGCAAAGCGCTTTCTCCAATCGTTGATGAGGTCGCGTCCGAGTACAGCGGCAAGCTGAAGGTAGTGAAGATGGACGTGGACCGCAACCAGGCCACCCCGATGCGTTATGGCATCCGCGGAATCCCTGCGCTGCTGCTCTTTAAAGGCGGAAAGGTCGCTGACCAGATCGTGGGCTATGTGCCCAAAGATACGATCGCGCGCAGCCTTTCGCGCGTGATTGGGTAAAACAGGATTTCATTTCCCCGAAGCTTAAGATTTCAGAGCAAGCTGAAAGAAAATGCCTCCGCGCCAAAAGCGGAGGCATTTTTTGTTGCTTCAGTTTTAATATTTTTTACTCTCGCTGTAATCACATCTGCGGCTGGTCGAGGAGCTGGCATGGAGCGAGCCAGATAAGCAAAGTAAGCTTAATGCCCGCTTAAAATAAGGAAATAAGCGGAACATCTTAACAAAGAAAGTGTCTGATATTAACTTTGCTTTAAATATTCCAGTTAGATACTGTATCTTGCCACTAATACATCTACCTATTCATTTTCTCTTAACACATCGGAACAACACGCCCTGTTATCAAGCTTGTGGAGGTTCATATGAAACCCTACTGGCTGTTAGCAGCGAGTGCTGCAATTACTGTTGCACTTACAACCCCGGCGCGTTTATCTGCGGAAGACAATGACTTTCATCGCGAGCATCACATCAGGCATGTGCTGCTTCTCAGCATCGACGGCATGCACGCTGTCGATTTCCTGAACTGCAGGGATGGAATAGAGGGCGTAAACGGCGGCGAGCCGTACTGCCCTAACCTGGCTGCGCTTGGATATCACGGTTTTAACTACACAGCGGCTTCCACTTCGAGGCCTTCAGACTCTTTCCCTGGATTGATGAGCATTGTTTCGGGCGCAACTCCGAAGACAATGGGCGTCTATTACGACGTAGCTTATGACCGCTCCCTCGATGCGCCGGCGAAGACGACCGGCAATGGAGTGGCGGCGGGACCATGCACTCCATACACCTTGCCGACTGGAACCACAACGGAATATGAAGAGGGAATCGACATTGACCAGACCAAGCTGAACGGCGGCGCGCCCGGAGCGAGCCTGACAGACGGCGGCATCGCATCGATCGACCCAAAACGTCTTCCGCGTGATCCGGCTGCGGGATGCGCCCCTGTCTATCCGTGGAACTTTGTGCGGACGAACACTATTTTCGGTGTAATCCATGCGGCAGGAGGCTACACCGCATGGTCGGACAAGCATCCTGCCTATTCCTCAGTTGCAGGCCCCGGCGGAACTATCGACGACTACTACTCTCCGGAGATTAATTCCAATGTTGTAGCCCTGCCCGGTGTTACTACCTCTGAAGGGCAATCCTGCGCGGCTGTCCGCGATCCCGGCTCCGACCTGACCGCCTGGACCAACAGCTTCGATAACATCCAGTGCTACGACACTCTGAAGGTAAACGCGATTCTCAATGAGATTCACGGCCGAACACACAATGGAAAGTCCGCCACCGTGCCAACGATCTACGGCATGAACTTTCAGGCGGTCAGCGTAGGACAAAAGCTGATCGAAGGCAGCGTGAAAGGCGGCTATCTGAATGCGGCAGGCGCTCCGTCGCCTTCGCTTCTCAAGGAGATCGAATATGTTGACGCTTCCATCGGCGACATAGTCCATGCGTTGAAGAGCACAGGCGAATTCGAGAGCACGCTGATCATCATC
The DNA here is from genome assembly GCA_035293545.1 of Alloacidobacterium sp. Classification (GTDB taxonomy): domain Bacteria; phylum Acidobacteriota; class Terriglobia; order Terriglobales; family Acidobacteriaceae; genus Alloacidobacterium. Next base: position 32,154 of record DATGMQ010000084.1, read on the forward strand.
ACAGCCAAGCACGGCCAGTCGCCTATCGATCCGAACCTCTACCAGGCCCATCCGGGCAAAACGAGCAACGGCACATCGCCGGCAACGCTTCTGGCAAGCTTCCTGCCTGATTCCGAATCACCCGCCAATCCAAACGGTATCGGCCCAACAGAAGATGACATCTCGCTGCTGTGGCTCAAGCCGGGCGTCGATGTAGAGGGAGCTGTTGGAACCCTTGAGGAAAACGCTTCGAGCATCGGTCTGGGTCAGATCTTCTACGGTCCCAGCCTGGCTTTGAACTACAACACGCCCGGACTCGGGCCGGGTCTTGATCCGCGCACTCCGGACATCATTGTCACACCAAACACAGGCGTCACCTACACGGGAAGCAGCAAGAAGCTGGAGGAGCATGGCGGCTTCTCGCATGATGACACGAACGTAATGCTGCTGGTGTCCAATCCGGCGTTACATTGGAAGACGATATCCACACCTACGACAACCTCGGAGGTTGCGCCTTCCATTCTGTATTCGTTGGGACTGAATCCGAGCGCCTTGCAGGCGGTGAGGTTGGAAGGCACGCCAGCACTGCCGGAACTTACCACTGCACTCCGATAGCAGCTTATGCAATGAAAGCAAAAAGCCCCGTTTTATGCGGGGCTTCTTGTTAATCAGCAAAGATTTTCATTACCCAGGGGCCAAGGCCAACACTCAAATCGCGTGTCGGGGACCCTGGACGCGGCTTAGAATGACGACTCTATGCTTGGTCTACACTCGAAAAATGTTCAAAAGCCCGATGTGTTTTGTGAAAGTTATGGCACGACTAAAAAGTCGTGCCCTGATACAAAACAGAGTTGGTCAGTAGTCTTTCGCCCGGCATGACGGGGCTGTTTGCATTGCAAGGAAGTGTTAACTAACCGACAAAGTCCACTTTCACCGGATGCGGAATGATTCCGCGCTCATGCCCTAAAGTAAGCAGTTTGCGGATCGCTTCTCGGCCGTCCTCGCCATAGTTCAAAGTGCGCTCGTTCACGTACATGCCAACGAATTTATCGGCAAGGTTCGTGTCCAGATCGCGCGCAAACTGCATGGCATAAGACAGGGCCTCTTCGCGGTGATCGAGCCCGTGCTGAATGCTGTCGCGCAACGCCTGCGTCACCTTCAGCATAACGTCATTGCCCAGGGAGCGGCGGATGGCATTGCCACCCAGCGGCAGCGGGAGTTTGGTCTCCTCACGCCACCACTGGCCGAGGTCGATGATCTTGTGCAGGCCGCTCTGGCCATAGGTAAGCTGGCCTTCATGGATAATCAGCCCCGCCTGGAAATTTCCCGCCAGCACTTCCGGGATGATCCTGTCGAAAGGAACGACGGCGGTTTCGATCTCCGGCGCAAACAACTTCAGCGTGAGATACGCGGTCGTCAGCGTGCCGGGCACGGCGATCTTCACCTTCTTAACAGCGTCCAGAGAAAACTTCTGGCTGGCCACGATCATCGGGCCATAGCCCTCGCCTACGGAGCCGCCGCAGGCCATCAGCGCATAGTTGTCCTGAATGTAAGGATAGGCATGGAACGAGATTGCTGTTACATCGTAGAAAGCCTCGTTCATCGCCTTCTGGTTCAGGGTTTCTATGTCGCAGAGCGTGTGAGTAAATTTGTAGCCGTTCACGCGAATCTTGTTCGTTGCCAGCCCATAGAACATGAAGGCGTCGTCAGAATCCGGACTATGAGCGATGGTGATCTCGCGCGGCGATGCGGACGATGTATGCGGTTCGGCAGATTCAGTCTTGGAAGAGGAAGCGGTTGCAGTCACTGCTGATAGTTCCTTTCTACTTCTATAAAACAGCGAGCACCTTACAGCTCGCGCAATCATGGGGAACTAGCGGCCCATCTCTTCGGTGCGGCGCATCCGCAGCCACCCCGCGGCAATAGCCGCAGCAGCGCAGACCTTGAGCGCGTCACCAGGAAGAAAAGGAACCACTGAAAGAGAAAACAAAGTTGTAAAGCTCTGGTGCGTGACCACCGCCATCCATATCATGCCGGAGGTGAGGATCAGTGCGTTGCCCGCTGCTGCGGCAAGCAGTCCTGAAACAAAGTGCCGCCCGCGCAGCCGGCGATAAATAAAGCTGACCAGTACGGCGACGAATGGATAGGACATTAGGTATCCGCCTGTTGGACCCATCAACTGCAGAATGCCTCCCGGACCCTGCGGCGTGAATGCCGGCAGTCCAGCCGCGCCTTCCAGCAGATACAGAGCAAGCGCTGCGAATGCAGCAGAGGGCTCAAGCAGCAGCCCCAGCAGCAGAACGGCGAACGGCTGCAGCGTCATGGGAACGGGAGTAAAGAAGAGCGGCACCGAGATATGCGCGCAAATCGCAACCAGTGCGCTGCCTGCTACTACGGAAACGATCCAGCGGGTCAGAGAATTGGGGCGCGAACTGGTAATGACTGCTGTCGAAGCTGAGGTCTGTGCCATAAAAATTTCTTCTCCATCTTTACTCGGAATCAGATTTCCCGACCACTTCCGGTTCTTCCAGGACTTGCTGCTCCCGCTGCGCTTCGTGCTTACGTATGTGGCGGGCCACAGCCACCGCCGTCCAGATGAGCGCTACAATGCTCAACACGAAAACCACGTAAAGCACACGCATGGGCAACTTGAGAATAACAAAACTGGCGAGGGCTATTCGAGAGATTCATCCAGCCATTTGAGATAAGCGGCGCTGCCCTGGTCCACCCGCAGAACCAGAAACTCTGGCACATCATAGGAATGCAGCCTGCGCACCGCTTTTTCGAGGGCCGTCAGTTTTTCCACACGCGTCTTAATTATCAGCAGCACCTCGGAAGCCTCCTCAACCGCGCCCTGCCATCGGTAGACCGATTCGAGGCCTGGAGAAATATTCACGCAGGCCGCAAGCCGCTCCTCCACGAGCGGGCGAGCAATCCGCTTCGCTTCGTCTATCGATGAGACAGTGGTAAGTACAATCCGATAAGGCTCCGTCATTGTCCCTGTCAGGCCTGTGTTGTGATTCTCGAGCTTCAGCCTGTGTGTCTTTCTGATACAGGCAGTGTCTTCAACTCCGCATGCATCATAGAACAAGCATCCTGTATTCTACTCAGCTATGGCCACGCAAATTAAGTTTGGAACGTCCGGCTGGCGCGCCATCGTCGCCGAAGAATTCACCATCGCCAACATTCGCCGCGCAGTCACGGGCATTGGCAAATACGTCGCTTCGCAGCCCGGAGCTAAAACCGTTCTTGTAGGCCGTGACCCGCGCTTTTTGGGCGAAACCTTTGTCGCAGAAGCGGCGAGGGTATTGGCGGCAAATGGCGTCACACCCATTGTGATTCCTGAAGCCGCTCCCACGCCCGCCATCTCCTATGCAGTGCGGCAGCGCAAGGCTGGCGGCGCAATCAACTTTACCGCCTCTCACAATCCGCCGGAGTACAACGGTATCAAATTCTCCACACCCGACGGCGCGCCAGCCCTGCCGGAGGTCACCACCCAAATTGAAGCCGCGATTGCTGCTCTTGGCGAGGAACCAATGCCCGCTCCGCCCGAGCCGAAAGCTAAATTCGAAGAATCGGACGTTAAGCCCGGCTATCTAAAGCGTCTCGCAGAGCTGGTTGATCTCAAAGCCATTAAAAAGGCGAACCTGAAAATCGTATTCGATCCTTTCTGGGGAGCGGCCCGCGGATACAGCTCACAGCTCCTGGCCGAGAACGGCATCTCCGTGTCTACAGTCCACGATTACCGCGACGTGCTCTTCGGCGGCCATGCTCCCGAGCCCGATGACCACCTGCTGGCCGACTGCAAAGCCAAAATGAAAGAGACAGGGGCTGTTATCGGCATTGCTACCGATGGAGACGCAGACCGCTTCGGCATCGTGGATGGCGACGGCACATTTATCCAGCCCAACTATGTCATTGCGCTTCTCTTTGATTACCTGGTTGAAACGCGGAGCTGGAAGAACGGCGTGGCCAAATCCGTGGCAACCACCAACCTCATCAACGCTCTCGCCGATTACCACAAGGTGCAGCTCTACGAAACGCCTGTCGGCTTCAAGTACATCGGCGCCCTTATTGACGAGGACAAGATCGCTATTGGCGGCGAAGAGAGTGCAGGCCTCACGATCCGTGGGCATGTTCCGGAAAAGGACGGCGTTATTGCAGGGCTCCTCGTTGCCGAGATGGTGGCAGTGCGTGGAAAGAGCGTGGGTCAGCAGCTGAATGAACTATTTGCCAAGGTTGGTTCCTTTTATCCATTAAGAGAGAACTTCCGCTTGACTCCGCAAGTGAAAGAAAAATTTACTGAAAAGGTGAAGGAGGACCCAAAATCGCTGGGCAGCCGCAAGGTGACGCAGGTAGTGCGTACGGACGGATTGAAGCTCATCCTCGAAGATGGTTCGTGGGTCTGCTATCGCCTGTCTGGGACAGAGCCGGTGGTTCGCGTCTATTCCGAAGCGCGCAGGCAAAGTGACAGTGGTCCCCTAAGCCAGGCGGCAAAAGACTGGGTGCTCGAATAAATCCAGCCGCCGATAAGACGTGTAGAAGTCGAAATTCGTTGAATCAGAACTCAGGTCAATTTTGAAACAAGCTGTACAAAACCCGAATCTCATCCGCGCAGCCGGTTTTCTTTACCGCATGCGCCGCCGTATCGCCACAGCCGCTGCCGTGGCGATCGCAGTGTTTCTCGGATACCACGTCATCTTCGGCCAGAACGGCATCACCGCCTATCAGCAGAAGCGCGAGGAAGACAAGGACCTCCAGAAACAGATTCAGCAGCTGCAGGATGAGAATGCCCGCATGAAGGACCACGTCGATCATCTGCAGAACGATCCCGACGCCATTGAGCACGAGGCACGCGCCCGCCTGCACTACGCGCGTCCCGGGGAAGTGATCTACACGCTGAATGACAAGCCGGGAGACAAAACTCCGCCGCAGATTCCGGGCACAAAGTAATCGTGTGATGAATCGCTGACGAATGCTGTCATCCCTGAACGAGGCGAAGGACCTGCTTTTGTTCCTCAGAATGCAGTCATCTCACCCGTTGCCATCGGCATATTCCGCAAACGCGTTCCGTTAGCCGCAAAGATGGCATTGCTCACCGCCGGTGCCAGCCCTACGATGCCCGTTTCACCCGCGCCCGCGGAGGGCAGGTCTTTGCGGTCGATCAGGACAACATCGATCTCCGGTATATCGCTGAAGCGCGGCACACGATACTCCGCAAAGTGGGGATTCAGAATGCGGCCATCTTTAAACTGAATTGCCTCGAACAGCGCCCCGCCGATGGCCTGCACAATCGCTCCCATATTCTGGTTCTTCAGGCCATTGGGATTCACAATTGCGCCGGATTCCCACGCCTGCACCACGCGCCGTATCCGGACCTTCTTCGCAGAATCCACCTCAACTTCGGCGCAGGTGGCGACGTATCCGCCCTTTTCCACTCCGCCGGCGATGCCAAAGCCATGACCCGCAGCCGGTTTCGATTTCCCCCAGCCAAACCGCTCCGCCGCCGCTTGAAAAACAGCACGCAGCCTCGGATCCGTCATGTTCTTCAGCCGGAATTCCAGCGGATCGATGCCCAGTGAGTGCGCCAGCTCATCCATGTGTACTTCGCGCGCGAAGTGGTTCGCCGTGGCTGCCAGGCCACGATACGATCCCTGCCGCAGAGGCGACTTAGCCGGATGAAACTGGATTGTTTTGTTGGCAACGTTGTACGGTGTGTCAATTCCCGAAGGGCCGGAGTTGTAATTGTGGTGCTCCCATGCGACCAGAGTTCCATCGCGCCGAGCGCCGCTCTTGATTTCGATCCATCCGGCAGGCCGGAAGTAGGCCCAGGTGAATTCTTCTTCGCGGGTCCATACCACCTTCACGGGTTTGCCGACAGCCTTTGAAAGCCGAGCAGCTTCGATAGCACATTCGCCCGTGTGCTTGCCGCCATAGCCGCTGCCCATGTCAGGCATAATGACGCGGACCTTGTTAGCAGCCATGCGGAAGGCTTCAGCCAACTCATCGCGCACACCAAAGGGCCGCTGTGTGCCCGTCCAGACGGTGAGCTTGTCTCCATTCCACTCCGCGACTGCTGCGCGCGGTTCAAGGGGAGCATGCGCGATGTACTGCACAGTGTAGTGTTGCTCCAATTTCACTTCGGCTGCGGCCATTGCCTGGGCCACAGACCCGCTGATATGCGGCTGGTCCCGATCTTCGTCGTCAGGATTTTTGCGCAGATATTCAAACAGCTCCTGATTCGAGATTTGCGCCGGCACATTCCACTTTGCCTGAATTGCAGAAAGAGCCTTTTCCGCGATGGCCACATCGTCGGCCACGACACCGACAAAATCGCCATCACGGACGACTTTCACGCCCGGCATTTTTTCCGCAGCGTTCGTATCCAGTGACGACAACGACGCATTGAAACCCGCAGGCCGCAAGATTTTGCCGTACATCATGCCGGGTCGCACAATGTCCGACGGGTACTTATGCTTGCCTGTAACAAAATCCCGGCCAGCCGTCTTTGGAAGCGCAGTGCCTGCGATCTTCCACTGGGTTGCCGGAGTAAGCGGCGGATCGCCTGACACCGTCTGCATCAGCTTTTCCCCGCGCGTGATCTCACCATAGGTCAGCGATTTGCCATTCTTCGGATTGGTCACGCAGCCATCTGCCGCCACCAATATTGTCGGATCAGCATTCCACCGCTTCGCTGCAGTCTCCACCAACATCTGTCGTGCCGCAGAGGCCATTGTGCGCAGCTGCGGCCCCATCGTTGGCGTCGAGCGGCTTCCGAACGTTCCCATGTCCCAGGGAGTGAGATCCGTGTCTCCCATCACCATGGTGATGGAGCTGAAGGGAACTCGAAGTTCCTCCGCAACCTGCTGCGCCAGTGACGTGCGGATGTTCTGCCCGATCTCGACTTTGCCGGTAAAGACCGTCACCTTTCCGTCTTCGTCAATGTGCACCCACGCGCCTATTTCCTTCGGCAGCTCATGCTCGCCAAAGCGGCGGCCAGCTTCTTGCGCTATAGAGAACGCCTCGCTGAAACACACCAGCAAACCGCCTCCGCACAGCTTCAGAAAGTCGCGGCGGTCAAGCTCAAACCAGTGCAGACGGTCGCGCAGTTCATGCTGAATTAGCTCATCAGCCGGCATGGTTTGTCCCTCCAGACACATTGAATTGAGCAGCACGTTTAATGGCAGCGAGAATCCGCGGATAGGTCCCACATCGGCATATGTTGCCATCCATTCCTTCGATAATTTGCTGGTCCGAGGGGTGAGGGTGCTCGCGCAAGAGGGCCGTCGCAGCTATGATCATGCCTGAGGTGCAGTACCCGCACTGCAGCGCCTCTTCATGAAGAAATGCCTGCTGTACGGCGCTGAGCGCGCCGTTCTTTTCCAGGCCTTCAATGGTCGTAATCTTTGCATTTGCGGCAGAGGAAATCGGAGTCAGGCACGAGCGTGTGGCCACGCCATTCATCAGCACCGTGCAGGCGCCGCACTGACCCTCGCCGCAGCCGTACTTTGTGCCTGTGAGCTGAAGCCAGTCTCGGAGAATAAAAAGAAGTGGTTCGTCATCCGGCGCAGTTACGCGATGGTCTGCGCCGTTGATATGGAGAAGGAAATTACCCATCTCGACCCTCCTGAGCAGGGGTTAACTGATCAGGATACGCCGGGCTGGCTCAACTGTGGTGCAGGGAACAGAGCATGATCAAATACTGTGTTGCTAAGCTGCGGACTACGCTGCCGGCGCCTTTCCTAAAAATACGGGCACAATATGCCGCCGATACAGGTTCTCCGTAACGTTGGCGGCGATCACTGCCTCATTCGCCTCCAGCAGGTCGAGATACCTGCGGCCCATCTTCGCCGCAACCTTAAAGCCGACATGGAGCAGCTGCCGCAGGCTGGCGTTATAGGCAGCCGAATGTGGATCATGACGCAGAGCGGAGGTGTACTGCGCAGAAGACCACTGGGCCACTTCTTTCGGCGCAGGAAGCTTCGCAGGATCAATATCGATCACCGTCGCATACGGACCGCATAGCTCTTCGCGGTGATCGTATGCCTGAGCGTAGACTTCTTTCGCCAGCGCTAAACCCTTACTACCAGCTTCGGCCAGCCCGATCAGTTCTTCGAGCCAGTTGGTGCCTGCAGTTTTGAGGTGCACGCCTGCGTTGAACTTCCGGATTGTCCGGTGAATGGGCGCGTAGATGGAAAACTTATCGCTGCCGGAGTGAACACTAAGCTTGAGATTCCGGGGCAGGTCATACTGCTTCACCGCATGGGCAATGGCGGCAACATCGAGCGCAAATTCGTTTTCGAACTGCGTAACATCGCCGGTATAATCCACGCCTTTATTGAATCGTCCGCTGAACTTCGGCGCGACGGTCTGCAGAGGGATTCCGTAATCGGCTGCAGCGGCAAGAATGATGAGCAACTCAGCCGGAGTCTGTGGCAAGTCAGTCTCGTCCATCGAAACTTCCGTGACGAAAGCGCCTTTTCCTTTTTTCGATTCAATCTTCTTGTAGATTTCCGCCGCTTGCTGAATAGCATTCAGGAATTTCGCTGCGACACGTTTCAGAAACGGCTGATCGATGCTCAGAGGCTGATCGATTCCTTCAATCCTGATCGAGCCGAGAAGTTCCGGATGCGATTTCACGAACGCATCCACCGCCGCCGGATCAGCAGGTTTCCCGATGAAATCCGCAACATCAATGGTGTAGAAATCGCAGGCATCAAAGAAGCGATCAACCGTGGTCAATCCGATATGGTCCGCATCGCAAAAGTACGGCTTCGTCCAATGCAGTGCTTTCACTGCGGCATCGGCAGCGGCGCGTGTGGATGCCGGCTCGGAGCCAATGATCGTGTGCTCGCGATTCGATTTGTTCCAGACTGGAATAACTTCAACACCAGTCTCAGCCGCCTGAATGCAGGCCTGTAATTGGGCCTTGGCCTGGTGGGCAAAACGGTCCCCAACCCCTAAGGAATACTTCGGCAACTCAACATGACTGCTCACGTGGTCCATGCTCCGGGTTTAAGTGGTATGACCACTGTATCACGGGCTGAGATTACCCTATCCGGATTGCATTGCCTGCAGCGATTCCTGAATTGTAGGAGCCAGCCCTGCGCCAATATCGCGGCGCCTGATCTGATGAAACTGCGACAGCGTAGCATTCGCTTTGGCGAGCGCTTCAATTCGCTGCGCATAAAGGCCGAGCTTCACGCCAGGAATGGCAAAAAGAGCGACATTATCGGTAAGCACGTCGAGATACGTGCGCGCGCCGCAGCAGCCCAGGCTTAATGCTGCGCGGCCCGTGTTCATGACCTGTGGAACAACGGCGCATGCCGGGCGGCCCATAGCGGGCGCATTTTGATTCTCCACCTGCTGCGCTGCCTCGGAAAGGATGAGCATCTGCCCGGCGTTTACAAAAAGCAGGACAACATCCGGCGATAACGGTGTAACAGCCAAAGGCGCATAGATAACGTACTTTTGTCTGGATTGCAGGACCGGAATCAACGCGAGGTCCTCTTGCCGAACATAATCAAGCTGACCAAAAATCTTCAGGGCATCCATCAGGTCAGTTTGCTGTGCATGAGATGTTTCCAGATTGTGAGTGTAAATGCCGATTGCACACAGCGCGTGGTCGGCAGAGGTGGTTACGAAGGCCGTGGTTGCGGCATCCTGCCAGAAGCGGCATCCAGCGGGAACCGGACCATCATGTTTCTGAACACCCTCGGGAACTGATTCAGAGAAAGAGATGGCGATAGGCGGCTGACTAAGGTTCAGGCCTGCGGTCAATGTGTCCGCGAGACTTGCATAGGAACTCATTCTTCTCTCGGGTTCAGCTCAAAGTTGAATTTATGAAGAGGTTTCAGTTGGCGGTGAAGCCCATCTCCGCGATGTACGACTTGAGCTGATTTTCGGTCACGCTTCCGGGTTGATATCTGATGACGGCTGAAGCCTCAGGGTAACTCGCTTTGGCCCATACCACGCCCTTCTGCTGACGCAGAAGAGTTTCAAGACCCACGGCGCAAGTGATGCAGGTAAACCCCTTCACATGATATGTAACAGTTGCGGTGTCTTTTGCTTCCAGTGTGCCGAGTGCTGCGAGACTTCCGGTTCCTGCTGCTGTCATGAGTTGAATGAATTTTCTGCGAAGCATTTCTTTCTCCTGATTTATTTGGCCGTTGCGATGCCCGGCTCATATTTCCATGCGGTCTGGATGCTGGCGTTGTCTGAAAAGCGAGTATCTGTATAAGCCGAGAAGTCGATCTTCTTGTTCAGAACGCCGGTTTCGATCATCAGATCGCGCACCATGTCGAAATCTGCCTTGCGCGGCGCGAGCGAGCTGTAGACAACTCTGTCCATAGGCTTCGTAAGCGCCCACCGCAGCAGGGCGGGCTTTTGGTTGTAGTAGTAACGACCCACAAAATCGGCGGCGTCCTCTCGGTAGGGCCTGCCTTTGTCGAGCCACAGGCCGGAGCGGGCAATGCCATCCACCAGCACCTGCACTGCTTCGGGACGCTTGTCGATCAGGTCCTGCCGCACGACCAGAATGCATGACATATAGTCCGGCCAGTATTCCCGCGCCTGAAAGAGAATACGGCCAAAGCCAGCCATCTCTGCCTGCGACGGAAACGGCTCACCCATCACATAGCCGTCAATCGCGCCGGCGGCCAGCGCTCCGGCGACATCGGGCGGGGCCATCTCGACCATCTTGATGTCTCCCGGCTTCATGCCCCACACCTTCATGGCGCGAAAGAGGATCAGGCGCTCGTCGGAAAATCGGCTCGGGATGGCAACTGTTCGCCCTTTCAGGTCAGGGAAGCTTTTCACCGGCCCATTCTTGCGAACGACCAGAGCGCTGCCGTATCGATGTCCAAGATAGACAACCTTGATGGGAACTCCCTGCGCCACCAGTGCAATTGCCAATGGCGCAACGATGAATGCAGCCTGCACTTTGTTGGAGATGAGCGCTTCCTTGATCTCAGGAAAGCCTTGAAACATGCGGGGCAGAAAGATTTCGCCGTTCTCTGAGAATTTAGAAATGTAGTCCGTCACCGGGCAGGTAAGCTGGCAGGTGACCGGAATATAGGCAACGACAACCTTGCGCTTTTCCGGCGGGCGGAAATCGTTGAGGACCGCGCCCCAGTTCACATTCAGATAACCATGAAGGACGGTTATCAGTACGAGCCATCCCGCAGCGCACAGCAGAACTTTGCTTTTAGGACTCATTGCGGAACCCCCAGCGGACGGACCGGATTGTTTCGAGGCGGCGAAAACCATAATCAAGTACAAGGCCGATTAGCCCGATCATCAGAATTGCGGCGACGACGAGGTCATACCTCTTGCCGGAGTTGCGCGAATCGATCACAAGAAAGCCGAGTCCGGAATCAACCGCGATCATCTCCGCGGCAACCACCACCAGCCAGGCAATGCCCAGCGCGATGCGCAGTCCGATAAGAATCTGTGGAAGAGCAGCAGGGAAAATCACTTTTGCCAGAAGCTGCGCCGGGGTCAGGCCAAAGTTGCGCCCGGCGCGCCGGAATACAGGAGGCACGTTGGAAACGCCGTTGATGCAGGCTACGACGATCGGAAAAAATGCGCCAAGAAAGATTAGAAAAATTGCAGCGCCATCTCCCACGCCAAAAAAGATAATGGAAACCGGAATCCATGCAATCGGGCTGATGGGTCGCAGGATCTGCATGACCGGATTCACGACATGGTTTGCCGCCGGATACCAGCCGAGCGCAAGGCCCAGAGGAATTCCAAGCAACGCAGCAGTGCCGAAGCCAATAAGCACCCGCCGGAGCGAGTCGATAATATCGGCCCACAGAACGTGATGCCGCAGCAGCTCCGCCAGCCCCTTTTCCACGTCACGCGGGGAAGGAAAGACCCTTGTCCCAGTCCAGATCACAGAGTAGCGCCACAATGCCAGCATCAGGCCCGTCGCCAGCAGTGGCCAGAAAAACTTTTCCCATTTGCGCGGTTCGGACAGCGAGTTCATATCTTGTGTGCCAGACCAATCTGTTTAAAGATGCCGTCGCGCAGTTCAAGATAGCGGGCAGAACTGATATCGCGCGGATGCGGAATGTCAATTTCAACAATTTGCTGGATTGTCGCAGGGCGAGCGCTCATGACCACGACACGGTCAGCCAGTTGCACGGCTTCATCGATGTCATGCGTAACGAAGATGACGGTCTTGCGCTCTGCCTCCCAGATGCGCAGCAGTTCGCTGCGCATGATGAGGCGCGTGATTGAGTCGAGCGCGCCAAAAGGCTCATCGAGGAAAAGCATGTCTGGATTCACAGCCAGCGCACGAGCTACCTCAAGGCGCTGCTTCATTCCGCCTGAGAGCTCATGCGGGTATGCCTTCTCAAATCCCTGCAGGCCTACCATTTTGATATAGTGCGCGATGCGCTGTTCCTGTTCGGTCCGTGACAGCTTGAACAAGCCGAACCCGATATTGCCTTCGACTGTGAGCCAGGGAAAAACGCCGCGCTCCTGAAAAACAAAGATGCGGCGAGGGTCCGGCTCGCGTACCAATTCGCCATCAACACGGATTTCTCCGCTTGTGGGAGAGAGGAAGCCGGCCATCGCGTTCAGCAGTGTCGTCTTGCCGCAGCCGGAAGGACCAAGCAGACAGACAAATTCGCCATCCCGTACTTCCAGGTGAATATCCTCGAGGACGCGTGTACTCTTACCGTCGCGATTGAACGTAATGACGACGTTCTTCACGGATAATTTATTTTCGAGGGCCGTTGTCACGCCCGCCTTTTCCTTGACCAGCACCTCTAATCCTCCGAATAGCTCCAGCGAAATGCCTTTACTCGTTCCAGTGATCGCATTCCTATATCCAGCAAAAAGCCAATAATCCCGATAATTACCATCCCCGCCACCACCAGGTCATAGCGATTACCCGCGTTGCGCGCATCTACGATGAGAAAACCAAGCCCTGAATTAACGGCAATCATCTCCGCCGCGACCACCACAAGCCACGCAATGCCGAGTGTGATCCGCAAGCCAACGATCAATTGTGGAACCACGGCAGGAAAGAATATCTGATAGATGAGACGCGGCGTGCTTAGTCCGAAATTGCGCCCGGCGTTCACATGCACAGCAGGAACGCTGCGGGCTGCGTCGATGGCCGTAAGCAGCAAAGGAAGAAACGATCCGATGAAAATCAAAAAGATGGCCGCAAGATCGCCCACCCCGAACCAGAGGATCGCAATCGGAATCCAGGCAAGGGGAGAAATAGGACGAAGAATCTGAATGATCGGATTAAACGCCATTTCCGCGCGGCGATACCAGCCGATGGTCAGCCCTAACGGAATGGCCAGAACCGTAGCAAGGATGAAGCCCCATGTCACGCGAAACAGCGAAGCAACGACATACTTCAGAAGAAGGCCGTGACGAATCAGGTCCGCAATACCGCCGACAGTCTCCCACGGCCCCGGCAGCAGATGCGCAGGTTGGTGGCGCGCGCCAATGTCCCAGAGAACGATTAGCGCAAAGATAAACAGGACCGGGTAGAGCTGCGCTCTTATTTTGATTGCTGGTTTTATTGTCGTCGCGCTCATGATGTTCTGAATAAATAATTGTCCCGATGATCTTAGCTGTATGCTGCCGCTTGCGCCTCAATCGAAAGGTTGAAGCGGAGGTCCAACCTTGAGTGTTAGAAGATAAACCTGCTCGTAAACACGAGCCCATGGTTGTAACTATGAAATCGGGATGTAGCAATCTGCATTCCCGCGCCGAGTGCAATCCCCGGCCGGCTTTTGGAATCGGCTGGATGGAATTTGAACTTGCTCAGTGTAAGGCCGGGTGTCAGGAAGTTCTGCATCTTGCCGTCGTTTTTGCCGCCGTAAAACCATGTCGCATTCGATTCCACCTCCGGCCATAGCCATTTGCCCAGGTGGTATTGCGCTGCGGTATTCCAGACAGCAGTGCGTCCCAGCTTGTCTGTATTTCCGGTTGGCAGCGATCCGCCGAGACAGGAAATGACATCGAACCTGCCGAATCCCTTACCCGCAAGCAGCGTTGGCGAGACCGCCGCATCTGTGCTGCCGTTGCTGTAACTGCCGGTTGGGATAGTCGCGGTTAGCTGCGCGCTCAGCATATAGTTGCCGTGCTTCTCGTTGCCGGAAAGGATGCGGTACTTATATAAGAATCCGACATCGCCGAATCCGTCCTTAGCGGTGGGTGTGTTGTGCTGAATGTATGGCGGATAGTAAAAATCGAATTCGCTGTTGAAGCCGGGTACGAGATTGAGACCGCGGCTGAATCCATAATTCCAGGTCGAAGTGCGAGCCGGGGTGATCTGGCGAACAAAGTCGGCGCGAAAAACCTGAATCAGCATGGGATAGGGCGCTACAAGGGGAACGGACCAGGATGGCTGTTTGGATTGGGTTTGCGTCGTGCGCGCTTCCCACTTTTCAAAGAAATTGTCTTGGGCACAGAGAAGCCTCGTCGATGCCAGAAGGCAAAGAACAGCAAATTTTCTAACCATAGGTGTTCAAAGCATTCATGGAAAGCGCGCAGCCGGTCAACCAACCTTAGATTGAGTTTTACTTCCAACCGATGATGATTTTCTGGCGAGTGATTTTCCCCGCAACTCAATCTTAGGATGGATGCAAAGGCCAGACTATTCATGGAAGATGATCTTGTAACCATGTCCACCAGATTGAGTGCTGCCCGCTTTCCCGCAACATGTTTCTACAAAATGACCTTATTGTTCTGTCCAGGATTCGCATTACGATATGTTCAGTAATACCTCCACAATAAAAGATTGCATGCGAATCCAGAATCGTAGTCGTCAGGGCTTGAGTTGCCAAATTCATAGACTTTATCGTTCAGTGGGAAAAAGTCTGGCCTGTGCTTTGACGGCTTTGGCCTGCATTTCTTTAGGGTGCCGCTCTGGCGCGCGGCTGCCTGATTCATCTTCAAAAACTTATGCCGATTACGTTTCTACTTTCTACGTTGGACTTGCGGCTCTGCAGGTAGGGGATGATGTTCGCGCCGAAAGCTATCTGGGAAAAACGACGGAGATGGTTCCGGGGGAACCTGCCGGATGGGCGAACTGGGGAATTCTGGCCCTGCGCCAGCGCAGCTTTGATGCGGCCGGGCAGCGATTCGAAAAAGCGCGCGAACTGGCTCCGAAGAATGGCCGCATCTATTACCTGTTGGGATTGCTGGAGAGCAATCGTGGAAACTCAGCTAAAGCGATTGCCGATCTGCGCCAGGCAATCCAGCTAAATCCAGGGAATCTGCGCGCTGTGTATCAGCTTGCGTCAGAGGTCGAGCGGCAGGGCGATGCGAACAGCGATGCGGATTTTCAGAAACTCATGCAACAAATTCTTACGGAACAGCCGAATAATTTGGCCGCGCTGCTCGAACTGAGCCGGATATCCGCTAAACGCGGGGATGCGGCGACGCTGCATTTCGCGGTGGACAAAATCGCAGCTCAATCAAGCGCATGGCCGCCAGATGTAAAGCAGCAAATGACGGCACTACAGACTGCAGCCAATGGACCTGAGCCGAGAGCGGCGGCAACACGATCTATTTTTCTCCGAAACGTGCTGATGCAGGTGCCGGAGTTTCGCACCAGCTTGTCAGAGATCAAGCCTCAGCCCGGAGAAGAGGCGGTCCCGTTTACGCATTTTCTGCGATTGCCCTCACCGGACTTCAAACCCGCTCCGCCGGATACGGCGATGACATTTGTGGCTCAACCGATAGCAAATCTGCCGGCAGGGAAGTGGAACTGGATTGGCGCCGTTTCTCTTAACGGCTCTGGTGCCCCGGCTGTTGCAGTGGCAAATGCGCAGAATGTGCGCCTTACTACCGGCGCGGCGGCCCCATTTCCAGGCGCGAATGAAGAGCCGATGCCGGAGGGAATTCTGCCTGTTGATTTCAACTACGATTTCAAGACCGATCTTGTGCTGGCAGGCGCAGGCGGTTTGCGGTTTCTTCGTCAGGACAAGCCCGAAGCCTTCGCCGATGTAACCGCGCAAACAAAGCTGCCGCGCTCCATCACCGAAGGCTCTTACACAGGCGCATGGGCTGCTGATATCGAAGCTGACGGCGACCTCGATATTGTGGTTGGCGCGAAAGATGGACTGCCGACAGTCCTGCGGAACAACGGCGACGGCACGTTTCAGGCCATCCATCCCTTTACAGGAATTTCCGGCATCCGGCAGTTTGTGTGGGCTGACCTGAATGGCGACGGCAATCCGGATGCTTCGTTGATCGACGGCTCGGGTCAGCTTCATATTTTCATCAATGATCGCTCGGGACGGTTCCACGAGCAGGTCGTACCCGCTGACTTCTCCGACGTCAAAGCAATTGCTGTGGCAGACGTGAAGCGAAACGGAGTGCTCGCCTTGCTTGCGGTTCGCAGCGATGGTTCTGTGGTTTCCTTATCCGAAACGGCAGAAGACAAAAGTTGGACCTCAGCGGCGATTGCAAATGTGCCGGATGCGGCGAACTATCTTGCGCATGAAGTCCGCCTGCGAGTGGGCGATTTCGACAACAATGGAGCCTTCGATCTGTTGCTCGCTTCTACTGATTTCGAGCAGGGCGCTCTTATCTGGCTTCAGGATGGGCAGGGCAAGTTTGTGCCGATGAGCAAGCCTGCTGGTTCCGGAGCAATTTTTGCCGCTGCGGATTTACAAGGTAACGGAAGGCTCGACCTGTTGGAGATCTCCTCTGACGGCGCAGCGCTCGAAGCCGTCAACCACGGAACCAAAAATTACCACTGGCAGACGATTCGTCCTCGCGCGCGTCAGGCTACGGGCGATCAGCGCATCAACTCCTTCGGCATCGGCGGCGACATTGAGATTCGTTCCGGATTGTTAGTACAAAAACAGACGATCACCAGCCCCGAACTGCATTTTGGTCTTGGCAATCAGACCGAAGTCGATGTAGCCCGAATCGTCTGGCCTAATGGCTCCGTGCGCGCTGAATTCGCGCTCAAAGCCGATCAGCAGATTGTGACCGAGCAGCGTCTGAAGGGTTCGTGTCCGTTCCTCTTCGCTTACAACGGCAAACAGATGGAGTTCGTGAAGGACACGGTGCCGTGGGGAGCAGCCATTGGTCTGCGCATCAACTCACTCGGCCCTGCCCGCATCGAGGCAACGCAGGAGTGGTACAAGATCAGGCGCGATCAGCTTGTTCCGCGCAATGGCTATTACGACCTGCGCATCACTGGAGAATTGTGGGAGACGTATTACTACGACTATCTCGCGCTGATGACGATTGATCATCCAGCAGGAACTGAGATATTTACCGACGAGCGCTATGCCGTGCCTCCGGTAAAGCTTGCTGTGACCACCGTGGCTACCCCGCAACCGATTGCGCGCGCCATCGATGACAATGGGCAGGATGTGACCGATATCCTTCGCTCACTCGATGGCAAATATCTGGATAATTTCGGGCGCGGACAGTATCAGGGCATAACCCGCGACCACTACGTCGAAATCGATCTCGGAAACGATGTGCCTGCGAGTGGGCCGCTGTGGCTGATTGCGCAAGGCTGGCTGCATCCTTCGGATTCATCGATTAACATAGCCATGGGTCAGGGACACCATGAAGCGCCGCATCCGTTGAGCCTTGAAGTTCCGGATGGACATGGCAGCTGGAAGGTCGTTAAACCCAATCTTGGCTTTCCGGCGGGACGCAATAAAACCTGCCTCATCGATCTGACAAACGTCTTCGTTCCAGGAACGCAGCGCAAAGCACGTCTGCGCACGAATCTCGAAATCTACTGGGACGAAATTCAGTGGGCGAAAGGCTTGCCTCAGACTCAGCTGAAGATTACGCGGCTTGCTCCTGCAACAGCCGACCTGCACTACCGCGGCTACTCGGTGATTCATCAGGCCAATGCGTCGTCACCGGAGATTCCGGACTACAACCATCTGATGGCGACGACGCAGATATGGCGCGATCTCGCCGGCTATTACACTCGCTTCGGTGATGTGCGCCCTCTGCTGACGGGCATCGATGACCGCTACGTCATCATGAACGCCGGCGACGAGATGGCGCTCCGCTTTGCTGCTCCAGCGCCTCCGCCTGTAGGCTGGGTGCGCGACTACGTGATCGCCGGCGATGGCTGGATCAAGGATGGCGACTACAACTCTACCGATTCTAAAACCGTGCTGCCGTACCCCTACCATGCACGGACTGAGTACGGCACACCTCCGGGCAAGCTTGAAGACGACTGGGAATACCGTCACCACATGAGCGATTGGCAGACATATCAAACGCGCTACCTTACGCCGGATATTTTTAACAACGCCCTGAGGAGCAGTGCCGGAAAATGAAGCGCGTACCCATTGCACGAATACTGATTGCGATCCTTTTCGGCGGACTGCTGCTGACTCCCATTGTCATCAAGCGCGTTTCATTGGCGCGCAAGACATCGGCAGCAACGCTCGATGAGAGCGCCGCGCTTGCGCGTCACGGCTTCTACCTTAAAGAAGTTTCCCACGAGGCGGGCATAGACTTTGTTCATCAGGGGCCAACGCTCGACCCGCAATTGGCCCACATCATGCCGGAAGTGGCCTCGATGGGCGCGTCGGTTTCCATTGTTGATTTCGACCGCGACGGCTGGCCCGACATCTATGTGACCAATAGCAAAGAGGGAAGCAAAAACCACCTCTACCGAAACATGCATGATGGCACATTCAAAGATGTTGCCGAAGAGATGGGCCTCGCCGACGTGAACCAGGCCGGCACCGGCGTTTCGATGGGCGCGGTATGGGGTGACTACGACAACGATGGCTACGAAGATTTGTTCCTCATCAAATGGGGTCGTCCTGAGCTGTTTCACAACGATCACGGCCACGGGTTTACCCGAGTAAGCGAGCAGGCCGGACTGCCGCCGTGGATCAACGCCAACACCGCTGTTTGGTTCGACTACGATGGCGATGGTCTGCTCGACCTCTTCGTCGGCGGCTATTATCCCGAAGATGTCGACCTGTGGCATTTGAAATCAACCCGGATGATGCCCGAGAGCTTCGAATACGCCAAAAATGGCGGGCGAAAGTATCTTTTCCATAATCTGGGTAGTGGAAAATTTGAAGAAGTCAGCGCGAAGCTCGGCATTGTGAGCAGGCGCTGGGCTCTGGCCGCTGGCGCTGCTGATTTGCGCGGCACAGGCCATCCTGATCTCTTCATCGCCAACGATTATGGCGTTTCCGAACTGTACCTGAATGATGGCAAGCGCTTCCACGAAGCAGGCGAGCAAACCGGCGTAGGGTTTGCTCCCAAGAGCGGCATGAACGTTGCCTTCGGCGATATTTTTAATCAGGGCCGCTACTCAATTTACGTTTCAAACATCTCCGAAAATGGCGTGTTGATTCAGGGAAACAATCTCTGGGTGCCGAAAGAAGGTACGTCCGGCAATGACATTAAATTTGAAAATCTCGCGCGTGACATGGGTGTGGAGCTTGGCGGATGGAGCTTCGGCGCGCAATTTGGCGATCTGAACAATGACGGCACGCTCGATCTGTTCCTTACCAACGGATATGTCTCGCTCGACCGCAAGCGAAACTACTGGTATGACTTCTCCAAAGTGGCTGGCGGGAATTCATCGATCATCGGAGACGCGAAGGATTGGCCGGCAATGGATGGTCGCAGCCTTTCCGGTTATCAGCAGAAGCACGTGTGGGTCAATGACGGCGCAGGCAAATTTGTCGATGTAGCGCAGGCCGTCGGCGTCACCGACACGCACGATGGCCGCGCCGTGGCCTTTGCTGATTTGTGGAATCGCGGCGTGCTGGATGTGGTAGTGGCGCACCAGCGCGGTCCTCTGCTGCTCTACAAAAATACCGTCGCGCCGGAGAACCAATGGATTGAATTTGA
Organism: Alloacidobacterium sp.; assembly: GCA_035293545.1. Lineage (GTDB taxonomy): Bacteria > Acidobacteriota > Terriglobia > Terriglobales > Acidobacteriaceae > Alloacidobacterium. Next base: position 51,975 of record DATGMQ010000084.1, read on the forward strand.
GCTCACTGGAACAAAGAGCAACCGCAGCGCTATTGGCGCGCAGCTAGCTCTTTATTGGAATGGCCAGGAGCAGATACAGGAAGTCTCCGGCGGATGCGGGTTCGCCGCGCAAAACGACCGTCGCCTGCACTTCGGCCTCGGCAAAAATCCTCAGATCGAGAAGGCAGTCATTCGCTGGCCTTCCGGCAAAGTGCAAACTCTGAATAGCCTGACGCCGGGCAAACTCTATAAGATTGAGGAGCCCGAATGATCCAGTCCACCATTACGACACACGCGCCACAGACAGAGAAACGATGGCTGAGCCTGGATAACCGATTCATCCCGCCGGTCTTCATTACGCTTATTCTCCTTGCCGGGCATCTCTCCTTCGGCATCCTCGAAAGCTATTCGAAGACTTTGTTAGCCATCGGCACCGCCATGGCGGCGGAGCTTATCCTGGGCCGTATCTTCTATCAGAAATGGCCGAACCTGGCCAGCGCTTATATCACCGGCATCAGCGTTGGCATTCTGCTGCGCTCACCTGCGTTCTGGCCCTATGCGCTGTGCAGCCTGCTCGCGATCACCTCGAAATACGTGTTGCGAGTGAAGGGCCGCCATATCTGGAACCCGTCAAACTTCGGCATCTGCGTAATGCTGTTCCTCGCGTCAGAAGCTGTAGCCGGCTTGAGCATTCAGTGGGGCAACAATCTGTGGGCCATGCTGGTGATCTGGATTCTTGGCTCAGGAATCATCTGGCGGCTTCGCCGCTTTCATATCTGCGCCACATATGTTCTGTCCTTCATCGCACTGGCGCTTTTGCGGGCATGGATCACGGGCGACCCCTGGCAATCAGAAATTTCACCGGCTACTGGTCCGGAGTATCAGCTCTTTATTTTCTTTATGATCACCGATCCTAGAACGACAGTCCGTTCAAAACTCGGGCAAAGCGTCGTCGCTTTCTTCGTCGCAGTGTTGGAATTCTTTCTGCGTCTTGACCAGAGCATCTATGCGCCACTCTATGCGCTGTTCATCGTCGGCCCAATTGCCATGCTGATCGAGATGTGGATGAGCTCACGCCGAGCAGCTCTTGCTACTCCGGCGCAGGCATAATTTGTGCCGTGGAAATTCTGTCATCCTGACGCTGAGGAACGAAGCGGAAGGATCTATTGTTTCTTGTATTAGCCCAAAAGGAATCTCTTCATGTTGTTGCGGGTCTCTCGATTTGTTCTGCCACTGCTTGCGTTGCTTCTTATCCCAGGCTGCAAACGAAGCCAGCCGACCCCGTCTCCACACGAGAAGCCTGTGACGGCAAACCCAGCAACCTCAACAACAAATCCGGAAACCCATCCCATCTCGGAAGCCACACCAGCGCGTCCATCTGGCCCGATCCGTTTTACGGATGTGACTGCGCAGGCAGGCATTCATTTCCGGCATAACAACGGCGCATTCGGAAAAAAATATCTGCCGGAGACAATGGGCAGCGGCGTGTGCGTTCTCGACTACGATAACGATGGCTGGCAGGACATCCTCTTCGTCAACTCGATGGACTGGCCGGAACATGAGGCAACGAAGTCCTATCCTGCGCTATATCACAACAACAAAGACGGCACATTCACAGACGTGACCCGTCAGGCTGGCCTGGAAGTCGAGATGTACGGCCTGGGCTGTGCCGCCGCCGACTATGACAACGACGGCTTTGACGATATTTACATCACCGCGCTTAACGGCAACCATCTTTTTCGTAACCTCGGCAATGGAAAGTTCGCAGATGTGACTGCGAAAGCCGGAGTGGGTGATCATGGCTTTTCAACCGGCGCCGTCTGGTTCGACTATGACAACGACGGCAAGCTGGACTTGTATGTCGGTCACTACGTCGACTGGTCGCCTGCAACGGACCAATATTGCACTCTCGATGGCAAGCACAAATCCTACTGCACGCCCGAATTGTACAAAGGCCAGAGCGCAACGCTCTTTCATAATCTCGGCAACGGCAGGTTTGAAGATGTAACGAAAAAAGCTGGTCTCTACGATCCCACCAGCAAATCGCTGGGGGTGGCTCTGCTCGATTATGACAACGACGGCTGGCTGGACCTCTTCGTCGCCAACGACACGCAACCGAACAAGCTTTACCACAATAACCACAACGGAACGTTTACTGATGAGGCATTCAGCACCGGCGTTGCCTTCAGCGATGCCGGCAAAGCTCGTGCCGGCATGGGCGTCGATGCCGTCGACTATGACCTGTCCGGCCATCAAGGCCTGGTCATCGGAAACTTCGCCAACGAAGGCATGGCGCTGTATAAGAATGATGGCTCCGGCCTGTTTACCGACGAGGCCGCGACGAACGGCATCAGTTCAGCATCTCTCAGTTCACTCACCTTTAGTACGTTTTTCTTCGATTACGATCTTGACGGGCTGCCTGATATCTTCGCCGCAAATGGCCATGTCGCCGATGACGTGAGTGTGGTGACCCCGACACTTCACTATGCGGAACCGCCGCTGCTCTTCCATAACAAGGACAAAGGAAAATTTGAAGATGTGACGGACAAGATGGGAGCGGCTCTGCGCCGGCCGATTGTTGCGCGTGGCGCAGCTTATCTTGATTACGACAACGACGGCGATCTTGATCTGGTTATCAGCACCAGCAATGGTCCCGCGAAGCTGCTTCGCAATGACAACGGCAATCAAAATGACGTGCTGAAGGTCAAGACAATCGGAACACGCTCAAACCACGACGGGATCGGCGCGAAAATCACCGTGAAAACAAACACAGGCTTGCGCCTCTTTCGCATGGTCAAAGATGGATCAAGCTATCTCTCGCAAAGCGAATTGCCGCTGACCTTCGGCCTGGGAAAGCCCGACGGAGACAAACCCGTAAGTCTGGAAATCGTCTGGCCAGGCGGGAAAAAAGAGGCGGTCGAGAACATCAAGCCAAATCAGTTCATCACTCTTGAAGAAGGCAAAGGCATGATCTCTGCGCAGCCGATTGTATTTCAGCATTAAAGTCGTCATTCTGGCGACCTGCGGGGGGGGAAAGAATCCGTGATGTGTGCGGCCAGCCCGCAATTTGTGCTCTTAGGGATAAAATTCGCAGCTTTCAAGCAATTGCGTAATTTCTTCATGCGTCGCCTCGACTTTCGAAGCCGAACAAAACAGATCCTCTGCATCGACCGGATACCAATTACGACGGTCATCACGGCAGAGCCCGGCTACATCAATCGGATCAATTACTCGACGAACTTCCTCAATCAGCTTCGACGAGTTCTGTTCCGTGCGCTCCAGTAGTTCCCGGCATGCAGGCCCGAACGTTGGGTGACCATGTAGCAGAAATGACGTCGCGAGATGTGGCTTTTTCAATCGACGAGCCGTCTCAGAAAAGCTTGCTGCGGCAAAGTACAGCAGCGAGAGCGCGGCGAAGGCAGAAAAGTCGCTCATATTCGCATACAGCCCGCCAATCAGGCGCGCGGTTGCGTGTAATTCTGTGTTTGTCTGTTCCGCATACTGCTGCAATCGTTGCTGGAAGTGCGACGATCCCCAATCTCGCCCAAAAATCTCTGCGAGTCTGCTGATACCCAAAAGCGTGAGCGGAAATCCGGTTGAGAGCAGGGGATCGACGAATCCTGCCGCAGAAGGAAGCAGCGACCAGCGTTCACCGCAGATCGCGCCGCTTAGAAATGAAAGCCGCGGCGCATGAATAAACCGGCGTTCGGCCTTTGCTTCCGCAAATTGCTCTTTAAGATTCGGCAGCAGATCCAGCAGCCGCTCCCATGCAGGTGCGCCATCGCACAAATGCAATCTGGTTGCCAGCTCATCCGTTGCGGCAACCCCTGCGCTGGTCATGCCATTGTTGAAGCGCAGAACCCATACCCAGCCGCCATCAAAAACGTGATGCACAGCCGCATCGTCCGCTGGATATGGCGGCGTTTCCAATTCCGGCTCAGTCTCCGCACGCCGTTTCACTCCAGAGAAGTGACTGTAGAGCGCCTGTGTTCCTGGGTAATCAGGAAATTGCGCTTCCGGCAGTTGTAGCGCGCGATGAAGAAATCCGCGCGGTCCAGTTGCATCGATGACAAATTTGGCCCGAAAAGACGCAGTAACGCCTTCCTTTATTCCCCCAAGGGTGATCCCGTCTGCATCTTCCGTCAGCGTGTCCAGCCGGACCTCATCCACATAATCAACGCCGGCCTCCTGCGCCTGCTGGACCAGAAATGCATCGAAGTCAGCACGATACCAGTGAGTGTCCGCGATTCTGTCATGTGGGCTTGCCGCTACAAGAAGCTGATTTCTACGCCCCGGATCGGGAGCATCAGCCTGACCGAGCACGTGATGGTAAAAAGTAAAACCTCGCTTCAAGCCGCATGGAATCTCAGGATGATGCTGCTGCCAGCTCCCCCATTTCGCCAAAGGCTTGATGGCCGGCAGGTCGTATCGTGTCGCAAGATCTTCAAGCAGCAGGTTCGAGAGCGGAGTCGATGACTCCCCAATCATGAAACGTGGATGACTGCCGCGCTCCAGTAAAACGACTGAAAATCCCAGCCGCCGCGCAATCATGGCCATAAGCGAGCCGGCAAAACCCGACCCCACAACGGCGATGTCGTACCTCTTACTCAACGCGTGTGCTCAACAGGAGAAGGGATTGTCTGTGTCACATTCATCGTGCGCAGCCGGCCAGCACGCTCAGGAGGTACATTCCATAGGTCAACGAATACGCGGCCCCTGTTAAGAGCAATGCCGTATTCTGCTGCTTCTTCCACAAGATCAAGACGTGGCGGAGTAAAGACGCCCTCCTTCGCCAAAATATCCATCGCTCCATTGCCGCCGCGCGTAGGAATCAGTATTGCTGCGGTTGCGCCGCAGTCGAATGCAAAATCAAGCGATCGCTGTGCCCAGAAGAGGGATTCTTCGGGTTTCATAAATGGCGGCTGAACAAGAATGAAAACCCGCAAATCGATGTCATTTCTACGCAGAAAATCAGCCGCAGTCGAAAACTGATCAAGTGTCATCCGTTTGTTTAGCCGCTCCAGAACCTCCGGATGAGCCGTTTCGAGGCCCATCGCAACTTCCAGCCTGCCCGGCAGCATGTCGCCAAATTTCAGGCAAGCATCCCCAATCAGCGCAGGATGGCACTCAACAATGACCCGTTCAAATGAGCGAACGCAGGCCGCAATCGCCGGGTAGTCCTTTGAAGGAATCGCCTTCGGATCAAAAAAACTGCCGCTGTTATAAACCTTGATCTGCTGCGCAGCAGGCAGTCGTGACAGCGCGTAGTCGATCTGTTCAGGAATCGCGCCATCTGGAACCGCCTCCGTCAACGTATTGCGCCAGAGGTCACACATCAGGCAACGCCACGGGCACTCGCGATTCGTCAGAAACACCGTAGCTACCGGCACGACTTCTCCCGCAGCTGAGCGCTCTTCTTCCACAAAAAACGCATAAGGCCGCCGCGGATCAAGGGCATTTCGCTTCGGTCTTTGCGAGAGAATCCATCGGTCGCGCTCTGCGGCCTGATCTGGATAGGGCGAAGTCGGCATCACTGATACAGAGACAAAAACTGTTTTCTATATTCCACTTCGCGAAAAGGCAATTTCCGGCGCAGCGCATCTTCCGGCAAAGCGCCATGCTGGAAGCGACGCTTCGGGAAAACTGGCATGTTCATCCCTGTCAGCTTTTCGATCCCTCGCGAAACGATTTCGCCTTTTAATTCATAGAGACGTTCGACGCTGTAATCCGTCAGCTTGATAAAGGGAATTGCCTCCGCAACCGCAACCACATTGGGTCGCGTATACGGACTGAACCCTCGGAAACCGAAATGATGCCCCGGAGCATAGGTGCGCGTGTAAGAACGGCTGAGTCCGCCGCTGTAAGTCAGCGAGTGCTTGATTTTCCCCACACCCCAGCCCTCCTGATACAGCATGCGATTATGCACCACGCTGCGAATCGTGAGTTCGGGGTTCTCCTCGATGGGATAGTCCTTAAGGTTCTCATCTCCGCCATCGCCATCCAGCAAATAGCGCCACTCCGGATATCGTGCGCGAATCCCCCGACAGAGCGCCAGCGCCATAGTGGCCGATTCAATATCCAGGGGTTTGTAGTCTTCTACAATACGGATTGTCTCCTGCGGGTTAAGAGTCGAAGCGTCCGCCTCAATGGTCTCCAAAAATAAGCCCAGACCGAGCGCATCCAGAAACGCGCGCGCCTGCTGCACATCAGGACCATTCCCTAAATCAAGAACAAAAGCCTTCAGCCGTCCCGGATGCATGCCCCGTTTCTGCATGACATGGTAAGCAGTAAGAAAAACGCTGCCGCTGTCAATCCCACCTGAGAAGCAAACGCCGACAGGCTCGTTGGTAGGTACACGAGCAAGCCACTGCGAAATTTCTTCAGCCAGCGCGCTGATATAAGCCTTGCCAATTTGGTCCAGATCAGGCGGCAATGTTCCCAACTCCGGAGTAAAAAACCGCGTGTAGACCGGATCAGGATCAGGGCAGCCAACCAGTTGTATCTCGACCACGTGATGCGCCGGAACCATCCGCGTATAACTAGGATGAAATTGCCCATCCAGCCCTTCGCTTTTAAGCCATTCGTAAATGGTGTCAATTCGTGAAGCGACGACCAGCACAGGCCCTTCCTGCCGCTTGGCCAGGAAATACCGCATAGGCCGGTCGAGCGACCGGGCCATTTTCACCGTTTTCCCCGAGCGCACGATTAAGGTAAACGACCCCTCAATATTGCGAACAGCTTCGGCAGGCTGTTCCAGCAGCAGACGCTGCGCCTCTTCCACTGACAGGTTGTAGATCTGGTTTGTTTCCGGCTCGATAAGATCGACGACTCTTTCCACGTATTGCTGCACTGCAATCCTCTGTTATGGGCTGGACTCACCACAGTTTACGCTCTTTAGCGCTGCCATGCCGTTCGCAGCGTCTTCTATAATCAATTGCGCCCATGCGACCACTTTTCACTCGCTTCGTTCCTCTCAGAAATGCACAAACCGCCGCCCTTTTGTTGCTAAGCCTGGGCATGGCTGGCATATCGAACGGGAAAGCGCTCGCCGCTGATTCCGTCGCCGCCGCGCGAGCGAACAATACGGGTGTCGCATTGATGAACCAGCAGCTCATGGAGAAGGCGCTGGCAAAGTTTGAAGAAGCGCGCAAGCTCGATCCATCTTCGGCAATCCCCGCTCTGAATCAGGGTATTGCGCTGCTCTATCTTCGCAAACTGCCTGAAGCGGAAGAAGCGCTAAAGAAGGCTGGCTCCATTGATCCGAATAATGTGCGCGTCTGGTACAGCCTGGGGCTCACGCACTTCACGGGCGATAATCCGTCGCTCGCCGTCGATGACTTCAATCGCGCTCTCAAGATCGATGCTAACGACGCAGACAGCCACTACTATCTCGGCTCGCTCTATCTCAATCTCAAGAACTACCCCAGCGCCATTGCCGAATTCGAAAAAGCGCTAAAGATAAATCCGTTGCATGCCTCCGCTGAATTCGGGTTGGCAAGCGCCCTGCAGCGTTCCGGCAGAGTCCCTGAAGCACGCGAGCATCTGCGCCGCTTTCAGAAGATCACCCAGACGAAAATCGGCACTCCTCTGACCGTTACCTATGGCGAGCAGGGACATAACGCCACCGTCGAGGACATGCTGGCCCCTTCACAGCCTGCCGGCCCCATGATTCCAGTTAAATTTGTGGCTCAGGGCGAAGCAACAGCCTCATCCACAACAAAGGACGCAACCGGCGGAGGCGCATGCATTCTCGACGTTGAAGGCAAAGGCGAGAAAGACATCATCGCCATGAGCGATGGTGATGCCGCGATTCGCATCTACAAGCCGGTACAAAACGGCGGACTGGAAGAGATTCCACCACAGCAGGCAGGGCTGGCAGTCAGCGGTCATGGAATCGCCTGTGCGGTCGGCGACTACGATAACGATGGCAAGCCCGATCTGGCCGTCACTCTAACCGACCGCGTCATTCTCTTCCACAATCTCGGCCGCGGCAAATTCGCCGACACAACAAAAACCGTTGGCATCGAGCAGCTGAACCATCCCGCAGGCGTCACCTTTGTCGATTTCGACCATGATGGTGATCTCGATCTCTATATAACAGGCTCCCCGCTTGCACCTGGCAAAGGCCCAGGCGTCCTCTGGCGCAATAACGGCGATTCAACCTTCACCGAGTGGACCAGCCCAACCGGACTCGCAGGAACCGCAGATTCCGCAGGAGCCACTTTGTCAGATATCAACAATGACCGTGCTGTCGATCTTGTCGTGACCGGCTCCGCCGGCTCTCCAACAATTTATGAAAACCAGCGTGAAGGCGCTTTTAAGCCGGTATTGCTCTACTCCGAAACAGGATTGGCTCCAACCCGCGGAATCTATATCTTCGACTTCAACAAAGATGGCTGGATGGACGTAGCTGTCACCCATGCAGGCTCACCCGGCATCAGTCTCTGGCGGAACATTGAAGGCAAGCGTTTCGAACGTGTCTCCCTGCCCATCACAGGCGCGACCGCAGCATGGGGAATCACAGCAATCGACATAGACAATGACGGCTGGATCGACCTCGCGGCCATTGTGGAAACCACAAGCGGACCGGAGCTGCATGTGTGGCGCAATCTGGGCGCGCAGGGATTCGAAGATGTAAGCAATGCCGTGGGCCTAAGCAAGTTGAAGCTCACAAATCCGCGTTCCGTGATTGCTGCTGATATCGATGGCGATGGCGCGGCCGATCTGATTGTTACCCAGCTGAATGCTGCCCCGCTGGTACTCCGCAACATAGGCGGTAACAAAAACCATTCTCTGCGTATCGAGCTTGCAGGCCTGGCTGATAACAAATCGGCAATTGGTACTAAAGTCGAAGTCTTTTCAAATGGCCATGTGCAGAAATTCGAAGTAGCCGGAGGCAGCGGTTATCTGAGCCAGGGATCGACAGAAATTCTCGCCGGCCTGGGTCAGGCTGAAGGTGCGGATGTGGTCCGCCTGCTCTGGCCTACGGGCGTTCCTCAGGATGAGCTGGATGTTGCCGCTAACAAACCCATCGCATTGCAGGAACTGGACCGTCGCGGAAGCTCCTGCCCGGTTCTCTTCGCCTGGGATGGCAGCAACTACCAGTTCGTCTCCGATGTCATCGGCGCAGCAGTTGTCGGTCACTGGGTTTCTCCAACCTCAACAAACAACGCCCGACCGGACGAATGGATCAAGGTTGACGGCTCAACGCTAAAAGCCCGCAACGGCTATCTCAGTCTGCGCTTCGGAGAGCCGATGGAAGAAATCAACTACATCGATCAGCTGCGACTCGTAGCCATCGATCATCCCGCGAACACAGAAGTCTATCCAGACGAGCGCTTCCTGAACGAGCCGCCCTTTGCTTCCGGAGCCACCGTTGTCGCGTCTCCACAAACGCATGAGCTTGCCGGAGCATGGGACGATCAGGGACGTGATGTTCTGGCGCTCCTCGCAAACCGCGATCATAAATACGTCCGCGACTTCACTAACCTCAAGTATGCAGGCTATGCCAACATGCACGCGCTCACGCTTGATTTAGGCGAATGGTCGCCGCAAAACCCGCTGCGCCTGTTCATGCACGGATTCATTGAGTACTTCAGCGCCAGCTCCATGTACGCCGCGTGGCAGGCTGGCCTGCAGCCAATCTCTCCCTATGTCGAAGCGCAAATGCCGGATGGAAGCTGGAAGCGAATCATTAACGATATGGGTTTCCCCGCAGGCCTCCCGCGCACCATCGTCGTTGACCTCTCAGGCAGGCTGCCGCAGGGCACACGCCGCATCCGCATCAAAACCAATCTGCAAATTTACTGGGATCAGGTGCTCGTCGACAACGGCCCTGAGAGTACCGCAAACACACGCCATACTGAGCTGCCACTCGCGATGGCGCATCTTGCCTTTCGCGGATACCCGCAGCAGGTAGAAGGCGAAACACCCGGCGATTTGACCTATCACTATGACCGCATCAGCATGACCGGACCGTTCCAGTGGCAACGCGGCAGCTACACAAAATATGGCGACGTAACGCCCTTGCTGCGCGGAATCGACAATCACTACGTCATCTTCGGCAGCGGCGAAGAGATCGATGCCGAATTCAGCAATGCGTCATTGCCGCCGTTGCCGGACGGATGGAAGCGTGACTACTTCTTCTACGCCAACGGGTTTGTCAAAGATATGGATTTCTATGAAGCCATGCCCTTCACCGTGGCCGAAATGCCGTTCCACGAAATGAGCGCATATCCCTATCCGGCAACCGAGCACTATCCGGAAGACAACCGCTCTCTGAAATACCGGCTGAGCTGGAACGACCGCTTCGAATCAGGCGAACGCAAGCAGCGCTTCCAATTCGATTACGAACCGACAATATCGCAACCAATCACACATTGATAACAGGTGTTGTCATCCTGATCAGAGCGAGTTGATTTTTAAAAACCACTGATTTATCGAGAGATAAATAAGCTGTTTTTGGCTGTGTAGGAACTGTGCAGGCGATTTCTCGAACGCGGGACAATTTTTCCCCCTTATTGGATGGCGCTTGTCCCAGTGTCCTTCGTTCGCCTTGAACAACCGCGTCGCTATTCCCAATTTCACACATGATAAAGGCATTATCACGCGTGAAAACTCTTTACCGTAAAGCCCATTTGCAATGTTTTTGCAAGTCGTAGGC
>DATGMQ010000085.1:0-4783 GCA_035293545.1 Alloacidobacterium sp.
GCAAATGCATTCTGACCATTAGCGATTGCTATGTTTACAGCAATTTCGTTCCAGTCGAGGACGGAATCGGCCTTTGCGACGGCAGCCCCGAACAGTAGAGTCGCCATCAACATGTATAGGCCAAAAGTTCTCTTTCCTGCGCAAACCTGCATTCTCTTCATTGCGTTTCCTCCATTTCTTACTCCTCGGTTCGAGAGTAATCAGGCATACCATCAGGCACTCAGGCGGAACCCACAAGCGGTAAGTCGCGGCGGTGCAGTGTTTTTCGGGATTTGCCGTCAAATGCGGTCTTTTGCAGTGCTTTCGATAGCAGAGCACGCTACAATTCCGGAGCAGAACGCGGGCTCACCAGGAGATCGCGATGACCGAGCCGACGCACGCCGCAGCGCCACTTAGCCGGGCAGTCGAAGACCGTCTCGATTCATGGAAGGAAATCGCGGATTACCTCAACCGCGATGTAACCACCGTCCAGCGTTGGGAAAAGCGGGAAGGCATGCCGGTGCATCGGCACCAGCACGACAGCAAGGGTTCGGTCTATGCGTCTCGAGCGGAGTTGGACGCGTGGATGAGCAGCCGGGATCTTCAAGCAGCGCGGCAGAACGGGAACGATGCCACCCTGGATGACGCTCCTATATCGCCGCCCAATCCCCCCCTGTCATACTCAGACAATGCGCGGGCTTTGAATACGCAAGCCGGCCCCGCTCCCGGCGGCAAAATCAGAATCCCGCAACTCCGATGGCTATTGATTGCCGCATGCCTTGTTCTCATAGTTTTCGTTGGGGTATGGATACGACATCAACGCCGGCAACCCCAGCCATCAATCCATTCCGTCGCCGTACTTCCCTTCAAGAATCTATCCGGCGATCCGGCACAGGAATACTTTGCTGACGGGATGACCGAGGAGTTGATCGGACGTCTGTCCATGATCCGAGTCCTTCGCGTTACCTCCCGTACGTCCGTGATGCAATTCAAAGACACCAAGCTTTCGGCACCGGAAATTGCAAAGATACTCGGAGTGGATGCTCTTGTTGAAGGATCTGTGATACGACAAGGCGACCGGATTCGTGTTCACGCGCAGTTGATCCGTGCATCGACCGACGAGCATTTCTGGTCGGAGACTTACGACAGTGACCTTTCGGATGTGCTCGCCTTGCAGAGTAACGTGGCACAAGCTGTCACCGAAAAGGTCGAGATTTCTTTATCTAACCAAGAACGTTCTCGAGCTTTTGCTGCGCGCCAAGTGTCGCCCGAAGTCTATGAGAGCTACCTAAAAGGGCGATCCTCGATGTATAAGACCGAGGCAGACGTTCAGAGGAGCATCGGATACTTTGAAGAGGCAATTAAGAAGGATGCCACATTTGCTCCTGCCTATGTCGGCCTCGCGAATGCGTATTTTGAACTCGGTACGCCAGCGGGCGGCATTCCTCCCAAGTCAGTGCAACCAAAACTGATCGGCGCTGCACGCAAGGCGCTGGAACTGGACCCAACGCTACCCGAGCCACACGTCCTGCTGGCGTACGCCTATCAAACCCAGTGGGAATGGAACAATGCGGAGCGTGAATTCAAGCAAGCGCTGGAGTTGAATCCGAACGATGCTTGGACGCACAGCGCCTATGCAAATTGGCTGCTGTGCCAAGGGCATACGGAGGAGGCGCTAAAGTGGGCTCGGCGCGGTCGCGATATCGATCCCTTTACGGTGACCGGCCATGATCTGGGGTGGATACTGTTTCAGTCACGCCGTTACGATGATGCTATTCGAGAACTGCGAAGCGATCTGGCAGTGTACCCGGATAATCCCGGAGATTTGTGGTTCCTGGGATATGCACTGATTGCAAAGGGTCAATCGCGCGAAGCAATCCCTGTGTTGGAAAAAGCGGTCGCTTTGAGCGACCGCAACCCGGCAATTATCGGAGTGCTCGTTCATGCATATGTGGGTGCGGACCGCCGGCCTGAAGCGATACGGCTAGTTGATGAATTAAATCGACGTCAACAGAAGGCCTATATTCCTGCTGCTGCTTTTGTGAATGCATATCTCGGACTCGGAGACAAAGAACAGGCTTTTGTCTGGATGGAACGAGCGTACCAGGAAAAGTCCTTGATTATGCAATATCTTAAGGTACATCCTTTCTTCGATCCCATCCGCGATGACCCTCGCTTTGCAGACTTACTCCGTCGCGTCGGGCTAAGCTGACCTTGGCGGATATGACAGGAGCTGCTTCTTTTCTCCATATGGCGCAAAATAGCCAATTATCCAACCATCGGACCTCGATAATCGGAGATCGATTGTTATCGATTCGTTCAAAGACTCTGAATCCAGCTGCATGCCGCCATTGGATTACAAAGATAATGGCTCAGCTCCCCGCTTGCAGATTTAACGTTTGCTTTCCAGAATGGAGCAGATATTCCTTCCCCTTCCAGACGAGAGAGCCGTCCAGGCCGTCCGGAAGGGTGATAGTCGCGGTCCATTCGGTCGTTTTGCGCACATATTCTGTCACAATCCGGCCTTTTAAGTGCGGCATTGTGGCTTTTATTTCATGCAAATCGCCGAGGTGCGGTTCGATGCGGACTTTGGAGAAACCCGGTGCGGCGGGGTGGATTCCGGCTACGACGGTCAGCAGGTCGTAGTTGGGATGGGCGCTCCAGGCGTGGCAGTCGGAGCGGGTCGGTTCCGGTTGCTCGGCCCATGTCGATAGTCCCAGCTTCAGCATGTTGTACCAGGGCTGGAGCTGGCTTACATACAAGTCAGCCAGTCCGGTGTGTTCGAGGGCGCGGCTTAGATAGAAGCGGAAGTAGTAGCTCATGGCCGACATCGGCGGAACCGGCTTGCCTTCGGCCTCAGTTTGTTTTCCTTCCTGCGAGGCAAGCACTCGCTTCAGGATGGCCTGCTGCTCGGCGTGCGGGGCTACGTCCTGCCACACGGCGAGCACATTTGCCTGCTGGCTGTAGCTCTTCTTTGCCGGCGTGTCGGCATAAACGCCGTAGCGCGCATCCCATGTGAGCTTGTTTAGCCCGTCGGAGGCTTTTTGAATCATGCTCTGGTACGCAGCGGCACGTTCGAGGCTGCCGAACTGTTTTTCCATCTCGGCAGCGTCGCGCAGAGCTTCGATGAACTGCGCAGTCAGGAAGGTCGAGCCGCCATCGGCATCCTGCGGTGGAACTCCGTCCCGGTAGCCGCTGGTCCAGTCGCCGAACTCCCACCATTTGACGCGGCCCAACAGGCCATCGGGGCGCAGGTGCGAGGCGTACCAGTCGATAACGCCGCGCGTGCGCGGCAGTGTCTCGCGGACGAGTTGTTCGTCGTTCACGTACATCCAGTAGTCGTGGAGCATGTCAACCCAGAGCAGCGAGAAGGGCGGAATGAACTGCGGCAGGCGCGACGGATAGCGGCTCTGTGTCAAACCTTCGGGAATGATGGAGGACTCAATGTTGGTGATGGCCTGTTTTCCCAGCCTGCTGTCGCCAGTGACCGCATAGGAAATGAGCGCCTGAATGCGTGTGTCGCCTACGTACTGCAACTGCTCCCAGTAGGGCGCGTCCATATAGGTTTCGTGCGCGCAGAGACGGGCCGTGCGCCAGCCTGTGTCCCAGAGCTTTTTGAGGTCAGGGATGTCGCCGGTGATGCCGGCTTTTTCTACGAAGGGATAAGCATTGAACCATCCATCGAGTTTTTCGAGGCGCAGCGGAGCGGATTTGGTTGTGATGTCGAGCTGGAGGTAGCGCCATGTCCGCCACCACAGCGGCTGAAATGCGCGATGCTCGCCGCCGTCGCTGATGAACTCGTCCGAAACGCCTTCGATGTGGCGTCCTTCTATTTCGTTGCGATTTCCCTTCTGTCCCTTCGCATCGTAGAGCGCTTCGGCATAGGTGAGGCGCACTTCGGCGTCGCGGCCATTGCTCATGACCAGCTCCGGATAGGCTGTTTGCAGGACGCCGTTATCGAGGAGCAAAGTTACATGTGTGTTTGCGGGAATTTCCAATGGGGCTGCAGGAAATTGCGGCATGGCAGAAAGGCCTTCGAAACGGACAGGTTTGCCTGCTTCCACCTGCCGGTGCTCCATGGCTGGAAGCTGGTCCTGCACCAGCTCCCAGTTATTGTCTGCGTCCTGCGCTTCGCGCGTTGCGGCGCGGCCGATGGTTTGCGCTGCATGCCATGAGGCTGAGTCAGATAGATGGGGCGAGTCCCAGTCCCACTCGGAGTTTCGACCGTCTACCAGTTCTCCGGGACCTGCGGCGTAGTAGCCGCTCACTCCGTTCGTCGGGGCCAGGCCGTGGCCTTTCTCCTGTTTTACCTGCCATGACTTATCTGTATTAGCGATCTCTTCCGCCGCTGTATCGCCTTGCAGCATGAAACCGGTTTGATTTGTCATTTGCGCGATAGGAGCGCGCGTGCCGAAGTTCCAGACGGTTGCGGCGAGGATGTTTTTTCCGGCGTGAAGCATCGGCGCGAGATCGATGGTCTCGAAACGCCAGTGAAAGAGATCGCCACGTGATGGGCCTTCGCCTGCGTATTGTCCGTTTACGTGCAGGAGGAAGCGATTGTCTGCGCTGACGTGCACCCAGAAGTGAGCCGGCGCGGAGGACAGGTCGAGTTCTTTGCGGAAATAGAAAACGCCGACATCTTTCTGCGGCGCATCCGGGCAGGCGATCCAGTGGGCATGCCATTTGCCGGCGATGAGGGCGGGATTGAGCGGCTTTGCATTTTGCGCACTTGCAATAGCTGACACGAAGAGAGCCAGAAAGAGAGATATCCGAGGCATGTGGGACAGGGTAACAGAAGTGGTTT